>JBGAJY010000128.1:0-16241 GCA_044224705.1 Saprospiraceae bacterium | reverse complement strand
TAAACCATTATAAAATTTATCGACCCTGATCAACCTGAATTAAATCGCCTGAATCAGGTCATATTGCGTTACAATATGCAGCCCGCCGGAGCGGTCTTTGGCAACCACCGCGGGAATTTCCTTGCTGATAAAGCGGTTGAGCTGGCTGATGGGCAAATCGTCCTTGACCATGGGGAAGGCCTCTCCCATCACTTCGCGAAGCGGCTTTTCCGAGTTGTTCAAAGGGTTTTCAAGCAGAAAATGCAAGACTTGGGTCTCGGTGATAGAGCCCACGATCTGATCGCCGTCAAGCACGGGCATCTGGCTGATGTCGTGTGATTTCATGATGCTGAACGCATTGCGCACCGTATCGCTGACCTGGGCGGAAATGAACTGACGGTCTTTTTTTCTGGCCAATAAGTCGCTGATTTTCAATTCATCATCGAGGAATCCGCGTTCGCGCATCCAGTCGTCGTTGTAGATTTTTCCGACATAGCGGCTGCCGTGGTCATGAAAAATGACAACCACGATGTCATCGGGTTTCAGGTGGTTGCGCAGCTGGTACAATGCTCCGAAGGCACTTCCCGCCGAATAACCGAGCAAAAGGCCTTCTTCCCGGGCCAGGCGGCGCGCCCAAATGGCAGCGTCTTTGTCCGACACTTTTTCAAAACGATCGATCACGGAGAAATCCACGTTGGCCGGCAGAATATCCTCACCGATGCCTTCCGTTATGTACGGATAGATCTCTTTGGGGTCAAAAACGCCGGTTTCATGGTATTTTTTAAACACAGAGCCATAAGTATCAGCGCCCCATATCTGGATATTGGGATTTTTTTCTTTCAGGAAACGTGCCACGCCGGATACTGTTCCGCCCGTGCCCACCCCTACGACGAGGTGGGTGATTTTTCCGTCGGTTTGCTTCCAGATTTCCGGACCCGTCGATTCATAATGCGCCTGGCGGTTGGAGAGGTTGTCGTATTGGTTGCACCAAAAGGAGTTGGGGATTTCGGTGCTCAGGCGCCGCGCCACCGAGTAATAGGAGCGCGGATCTTCGGGCTCCACGTTCGTGGGGCAAACGATCACCTCGGCGCCCAGGGCTTTGAGCATGTCGACCTTTTCCTTGCTTTGTTTGTCTGTAGTCGTGAAAATACAACGGTAGCCCCGCACACAAGCCACGAGGGCCAGGCCCATTCCGGTGTTGCCTGAGGTGCATTCGATGATGGTGCCGCCCGGTTTCAGGTCGCCACGCGCTTCGGCATCGTCGATCATTTTCACTGCCATGCGGTCTTTGATGGAGTGTCCGGGGTTAAAGGTCTCCACTTTGGCCAATACGAGGGCCGGGATACCGGAGGTCACCCGGTTGAGTTGCACGAGCGGCGTGTTGCCGATTGTTTCGAGGACGTTCTTTTTATATTCCATTGAAATTGAAACTTTTAAGTCATTTTTTTCATTGTAAATGAAGTAGCATGATTTGCCGGACTTGTTCTTTAAGGGCGGGGATTTGGTCTGCCGTCAGTCCTTCCGTTGGGATGGGAGGGCTCCATACCACCCGCAAAGTGCCCGGCGACAAATCGATGGAACGCGCCGTCGCGGTCACGTCGCGGATGTTGACCACGGTTTGTACGGCAATGGGCGCCTTCGTTTGAATAGCGATGCGAAATGCTCCGTCAATAAACGGCGCCAGGGGTTCTTCACTACGGTTTCTGCCGCCTTCAGGGTAAATAAAAATGCTCCACCCTTCGGCCAGTTGATTTTTGATATCCACCACACTGCGGGCCCGGCTCATCGCACTGCTCCGGTCAACAGTGAGGCACATTTTTTTGACTACCCATCCGAAAACCGGTATCTTTTGCAATTCCTGCTTGGCCAAAAAGCGGAACACTCCAGGGAAAGCATGCGCATTGATGATAAAATCCAGCGAAGAACGGTGGTTGGCGATCAGCACGTAGGACTGGTGCGGATCGATTTGTTCGCGGCCTTTCACCTTCATCCGTATGCCGACAAGCGTCAGAAAAACCGGCGTGAACACGTGGTGCAGATAATAGATGTTGCGACGCAGGGCACGGCGGCCTGGAGTGAAGATCATATTCAGGATCAGCACCGGGACGCTCAGCGTCATCATCAGCAGGAAGAGGACGACGCCCCATATTGCCCAAATTTTGCGCAGAAAACTCATAACGAAGGATAGCGGGCGCAAAAGTAGACATTCCAGCCTATTCAGGGCGCGAGGTGAGAAGGAGGGTGGGTTCAGGGTTTTATCAGTCGTTTGTCCAGCCAGGCAGCATGGCGCATGAACGGCAGTTGGTCAAACTGCCACACCAGCCAGGCGATCATCAGGCCCATGATGGCGCCGCCCAGGACGTCGCGCAGGAAATGCTGAACCAAAAATATTCTCGAAAAGCCAACCAATACAGCGAGCAGTGCGAGCAGCAGCCCCCAACGCCGGGCCTTGGGGTCAAGCATAAGTGTAAGGAGGCCGTACAAACCGAAGGCTGCCATGGTATGCCCGGAAGGAAAACTGGTTTGTCCGGAATTGAGACGTTCCTCCGGTACGACCACGACCTCGTTGCTCAGGCCTGTTTTTTCAAAATATGTTTTCGGCCGGTCGGTCCCGATCTTGTCTTTCAGGGTGTACACCAACGGTGAGGTGATCAGGCCCGCCAAAGCGATCAGCAGGGTGAACCTGAATCGCCAGAACATGGCCGCCATGCCTGCAACAATAAAGGCTGGCACCTCGCCAAGGTGTGTGGCTCGGCGGAAAAACGGATTCAGCCAGCCCTCGCGCCAAGGGTTCAAAAAAAGAATTTCGTTGCCGTAAGGCGTGATAAGCTCAATAAATATGGCAATAACGAAAAATACCATTACCGGCCACACAAACCATGGGTTGATCCATACTCTTTTCATGGCTGCTCAACAACGGTTGGGGTTTTGGCAAAACGGTTGCGGAGCCGGTATATCAGGCGGTCCAGCCGGTCGGTATTGAACATCTGTGAATCGTTCATGGCCTGACGGGTGAGGAATGCCGCCAGCGGAATCAAAATCAGACAGGGCATAAGTGCAGCCCAGAACGGCGTCACCACATAACGGTCCGACAGTTTCCTGCACAAAATGGTGAGCATGATGAACAACACGAAAAAGATGATGGATACCAGGATCGGGTATCCGAATCCGCCCTTGCGAATGATGGCGCCCATAGGGGCGCCTATGAACAGAAAGATGAAGCAGACCAGCGCAAAACTGTATTTCGTGTACAATTCGTAGCCTGATTTTACCGATTCTTTCCGCCGGTTTTCGATCTGTGATTTGCGTGTCTCGAGGGTCGTTTTGTTGGCGCCGGCGCGACCGTGGGCTTCGCGCAGCAAAGGCGTCCGGTCCTCCGCCCGGAAGGTTTCGTCAAAACTGCCGTATTCCGTCAGCGGTTTGTTCAGCTCCTGTTTGGGCAGGCGCTCGAAGGGATCGGGGGCAGGGATGGCTGCGCTGGCAATCTTTTTTTGCGACCCGCCGGCCACGACAGATGATATCTGAGCCTTTTTTAATCGAATCGAATCCTGGGCAGGGGTGGGTTTCGGAGCGGCCTGTTTGACCGGCTGGCGCTTCAAATTGGTTAACAAATCACCCGACAGGCTTTTCCGGGTTTCATCGATGCCGCGTTTGAGGGAGTCGATATTTTGGCGCAACTGTTTCATGCTGAGCATGGAACGCTGGTTTTTGAAGCGGTCTTCGTCCGTGGCGTTCATCTCGAATTCTTTCATGTCCCAGACCTTGGTCCAGGAGTCGAAACTGATGCGGACGAAAGGATATTTCTGCGGTTGTCCGTTGCCGCTCTGTGTGGAAGGCTCCTGATACTGGGTGCCTTCGAACAGGTTCATCACGAAATAGCGACTGTCCCGGGTGGTGAACATCTGCCCGCTGTCGGCCAGAATTTGACTGAATTTGAGCTTTTGCGTATTGCTTTGATCCTCGATCATGATGTTCTTGATCGTTTCTCCGTCTTTTTCCTTGTCGCCCACGCGGATCACGAATTGCCGGAAATCTTCATTGAATACTCCTTTTTCAATGGTCAGCGCCGGTTTCTGCCGGCGGATGTCGTAAAGTCTGGATTTGAATTTCAGGTTGGAAATGGGGATCAAAAAATCGGAGCAAGCGTAAGAAAACAGTGCGATTCCGGCTGCGCAAAAGATCAAAGCCCGCATCACGCGCAGCAGCGACACGCCGGCTGATTTCATGCTCGAAAGTTCGTAGCGCTCCGCCAGGTTACCCATTACCATCACCGAAGCGATGAGTACAGCTATCGGAAGCGCCATGGGAAAAGTGGAAATGGAGAGATACCCGATCAGTTCGAACAAAACCAGAATACTGACGCCTTTGCCGGCAATCTCATCGATGTACAGCCACAAAAACTGCATGACCAGCACGAACAATGCAATGCCGAACGACACCGCAAACGGCCCGAAAAAACTGGAAAACAGTAGTTTGTCGATCTTCTTCATGCCAATAGGCCCTGGTCTTAGAGAACCAGCCGTTTAAACGCTTTCAGCGCTTTAATCGTTGCGAGGGGATCCTTTGCGCCAAATACGCTGCTGCCTGCCACGAGTACGTTGGCCCCGGCCTGCAGGAGGGTTTCGGAGTTCTGAAGCCCTACCCCGCCGTCGATTTCGATGAGGGCGTGAGCATTCGCTTCCCGGATCATATCGCGCAGCTGACGGGTTTTCGCCACGGTGTTATGGATAAATTTTTGCCCGCCGAAACCCGGATTCACCGACATCAGGCACACCAGGTCGATGTCTTCGATCACATCGCGCAGCAATTCCACCGGCGTGTGCGGGTTCAGGGCGACGCCGGCCAGGGCGCCGGTTTCCTTGATTTGATGGATCGTCCGATGCAGGTGCGGGCAGGCTTCATAATGCACGGTGATCACGTGCGCGCCAGCTTTTCGGAAAGCCTCGATGTATTTTTCCGGCTCCACGATCATCAGGTGTACGTCGAGCGGTTTGCTGGCCAGCCGGCCGATGGCTTCTATGATGAACATGCCAAAGGTGATATTGGGCACAAAACGGCCGTCCATCACGTCGAGGTGGAACCAATCGGCCTCGCTTTGATTGACCATGTCGATTTCTTCGGCCAGCCGGGTAAAATCGGCGGCCAGAACGGAAGGTGCAACAAGGTGTTGTTTCACAACATATGGGTTTGAAGGTTCAGCGCACGATGACAATCTGTTCGGATTTGAGCAGAGGCAGTCGTTTCAGGCGCAAAAAAAGCTGGGCCGTAGCCAGCACGTCTTTTTCGCAATACGCGGCGATCCGGTCCAGGTCGCGCTCCTCCCAATATACCGTGGCGACATCCGCGCCGGAAATATCATCCTTGGGAGAAGGGAAACCGAACAAAGCCGCCAGCAGCCGCAGGGAGGTGAAACTTTTGGAGTCGCCGAATTTCCACATTTCCATCGTGTCGAGCAGGTGTTTGGTTTCCCAGGGTTTTTTGCCGGCGATGTCGAGCATGCGCGGCAGGGGCAACTGGTTCACCAGCATGCGGCGGCAGAGGTACGGGATGTCGAACTCCTTGATATTATGGCCACAGAGCGCGAAACGCTCGGGGCTGCCGAAATGTTTGTTGAGCAGTTCGCTGAAATCTTCGAGCAAGTTGGCCTCCGAATGGCTGGCGAAAGATTTGAGACGAAGCAAAGGCTCCTCGCCGTTGATGGGCCGGCTGATGAAACCCACGGATACACAAATGATTTTACCGAATTCCGCATAAATACCGGCCCGGTTGGCGTACAGTTCTGCAATCTGGTCGAATTCCAGTTCGCCTTCAAAATTGCGCAGCAGGGAGCGGCTCTTAATAGCCCAGAGTTCCTGCATTTCCTCGGGCAGTCCGTCAAACTCCTGTGTGACCGGCACGGTTTCGATGTCGAGGAAAAGGACATTAAACAAATCGTATGAATCGAATGCGGACATGGCGCAAAACGGCTACTTGGTGAGGAGATATCGGCAGGAAGTGCAAAGGTAGAAACTTCCTCATTGCAGGGTTTTAGGGAAATTATTTTCGTAATTTCAAGAGGCTAATTCGACCTGATAATCAATTATTTGTGTCAAAATAGAAAAGTTTTTTTTCAAAAACTCTGCTACCCTGAGGCAATAAAGCCCTGCCCGGGTCGGTTTATTGCGGGTATTTTTCAGGCACAGCGCATGGCCAACTTTATTTAAAACGAAAACCAACACGCTTGAAGGGTTGCCTATGATGCAAGCTCAACATCATTCTTTTAAACGTTAAACCTTTCACTTTTAACATTATGAACACTCCCACTAATTTCAATCAGCCCAACAGCCCGTCGCCTTACGGTCCGAACAACGAGAACAACTCGAAACGTACGCTGACTATGGCCGGTATCGGCATCGCTGTGCTGCTCATCGCCTGCATCTTCCTGCTGGTGAGCAAATACCGCACCGGCCAGCAACTGGAGTCCGCCACGCTCGAACTGACTGAGCAACGGCAGGCTTACACGGAACTGGACACCCAATACAAAGACGCCGTCGCTCAACTCGAGCAACAAAAAGGCATCAGCACCGAGCTGGACAATAAAATCAACGAACAGCTGAAAGAACTGGCCGATCAAAAAACCCAGATCGAAAGCCTGATCCGCGACAACAAAGACTATCGCAACGGCATGGCTTCGCTCCAGCGCCAGAAAAAAGAATTCCTTGCTGAAATCGAAAAACTCAAGCAGGAAATCGGCGTGCTGACGGAAGCCAATACGCAACTTACCTCCGACAACCAGAACCTCAACGCTTCGCTCACCGAAACCAAAACCCGCCTGGACGAAGAATCTTCGGCCAAAGCCGCGCTGATCTCGGAAAAAACCCAACTGGAATCCACCAACAACCAGCTGGGCAAAAAAGTGGACATCGCTTCGGCCATCAAAGTGAGCAACGTACAGGTATCCTCGGTGAAAGTCACCAGCAGCGGCAAAGAGAAAAACCGCAACAAGGCCAAAAACGTGGACAAACTGAAAATCTGCTTCCACACCGAAGCCAACGAAGTGACCGCAGCCGGTGAAGAGACCTTCTACCTGCGCATCATCGATCCGACGGGCGCCCCGCTGGCCATCGAGAGCCTCGGTTCCGGAGTGGCCCAGGACAAGCGCAGCGAATCCGACGTGCGCTACACCACCACGGCAACGACCAACTACAACAACCAGGAAACCGACGTGTGCGGCTACTGGCAGCCGGGCCAAAACTTTGTCAAAGGCAAGTACAATGTTGAAATTTACAACAAAGGCTACCTCGTCGGCAAAGGCGCTTTTAAACTGAACTAATCAATTCACCGGATCATTTTTCCGGATAGCAGAAGGGGCCGCGCTGTTGCGCGGCCCCTTCTTTTTTGTCTGAAACAAGGTTTACTCAGGTCGGTTGCGGGAAATCGTCGGCGATATCATCCTCAAAGGCTCAACAAGAACCCGATCGTAAAATTGGCGTCCCAATCAAAGATAAACTGCTGACAACCCGTGGCATCGGCGATGGCCTTGTAAATATTGAGGCCTGCTTTTTGCTTCTCGCCTTTGGCCTGGTAGGCACCGGGCGACATGAGCGGCGTGTAACGCTCTTCCTTGTTTTTACGCGTCTGATCGGCCAGTTCGAACGGCACCCCGCCGATGATGAAGCAGGTTTGGCGAAGGCCGGCCGGTACCTGGGCGGCTTTGGCTTTCACGTCCTGATAAACAGCGGCATCGGTCATGCCATTCTGGTAATACTTGGCGCCGGGGCACTCGATGCCGGTGATCCAGGAACCTTGCTTGTAGGAAATTTTGGTGTTGCCGGAGCCAATATCCACCACAAAAGCGCGGTTGTCGTAACCTGAACCGATAGCGGCTTTGTAGGCATACTGCGCCTCCTGCTGAGGCGTCACCACATTGACGAAGTAATTCATGGTGCGCAGTACAGAAGTAATTTTGGTGGTCACCTCGGATTTCGCGGCCCCGGAACTGACGACAAAGTGGATGTCTTTGCCCTGCACGCCGAAGTCGAGCATTTTGGCGATGTAGCGTTTCAGTCCCTGGCGAATATCCTCGTCGGTAGCCATGTTTTCGTGCACGAGGCTGGCGCCGAATTCCGCATTTTCCAGTTTCCAGTTCTTCTGCGCGTCCATCCTGACGATGAAGGAGTTGAAACCGGTGGCGCCGAGTTCCACCACGCCTTTCAGTTTTCCGTTTACAGGCATGGGCGCCGTGAAGCCGAAACTGGTGTTGAAGGTGTTGCTGCCCGGAGCAGCCGTCGTTGGGGCGCTTGGATTATCCTGGCCGCTGGAAACCGGTTGAGTGCTTTGCTCCGTTTTGGCCGCGTCGCCACCACCGCCGGATTTCATCAGATTGGGTAAAAAAGCCCTGGCTGCGAAAAAGATGCCGGCAACAACAGCCAGCGCAATCAGCAGTCGGGAAAAAGAGGTCAGTCGAGCCATGTTGTTTTCTGATTTAGATGTAATGATGAAAAGGAGGTTTATGGAAAAGGTTTATAAGGTTGATAAGGTTTATAAAAGGCCGAGAGGGCGCCCTCTCCTTTTATAAACCTTATTAACCTTCCATAAACCTGATCAACCTTTTGGATAAATTTCCCCTTTGGCTGCCTTCAAGGTATTGAGCATCAGCGCAGTGACCGTCATGGCGCCCACGCCGCCCGGCACGGGCGTGATAAAACTGCACTTGGGCGCCATTGGCTCAAAATCCACGTCGCCCACGATGCGGTGACCCGATTTTTTGCTCGGATCGGCGATGCGGTTGATGCCCACATCGATTACCACGGCCCCTTCCTTAATCCAGTCGGCCTTCACAAATTGTGGAATACCGATAGCAGCCACCACGATATCGGCACGGCGGACTTCGGCCGGGAGGTCCTGGGTGCGGGAGTGCGTCAGGGTCACCGTGCAATCGCCGGGGTAGCCTTTTCGCGACAGCAGAATACTGATCGGGGTACCCACGATATTAGAGCGGCCCACGACGACACAGTGTTTCCCGGCGGTGTCGATGTTGTAGCGGCGCAGGATTTCGAGGATGCCGTAGGGCGTGGCGGGCAAAAAAGCCGGCATGCCCTGGGCCATCCGGCCGAAATTGATCGGATGAAAGCCGTCCACGTCTTTCCGGTGATCGATGGCAAGGGTGATTTTTTCTTCCTCGATGTGTTTGGGCAATGGCAATTGCACGATGAATCCATCCACGTCGGGATCGTTGTTCAGTTGGTGCACGATGCTGAGCAGTTCCGTTTGAGACAGCTCGGCCGTGCGGCGGATGAGTGTGCTTTTGAAGCCGACTTGTTCGCAACTTTTGATTTTGTTGCTCACATACACTTCGCTGGCGGGGTTCTCACCCACTAAAACGGCAGCGAGGTGAGGGATTTTTCCGCCGCGGGCGCGGATCAGGTCTACTTCAGCGGCGATTTCGGCTTTGATGTTTTCGGAGAGGAGTTTACCGTCGAGAAGGGTCATGCAGGTTGTTGATTTGTGGTGGCAAAGTTGAAAAATTGTCGGCAAGATACAGGGGAGCTTTCGACTGTACTTTTATCTTTCAACGACGAACGCATGGCTCAGGGCTGCTTTACCATTGCCAAACGCCGAAACCACTCCCGCCCAACGCCATACACTTCCCGATGCGCCGGATTGGGACGAAATCTCCGATATTCCGGTTTCGGCAAGTCCACGGATTGCCCCAATGCCTGCCGTGCCATCAGCACTGCTCCAATCACGGAGGCATCGACCGGACTTTCCGGCACCCAGACTTCAACGTCAAAAATATCCGCCGCCATTTGCAGCCACAGGTCGCTGCCGGTAAAGCCGCCTGTGGCCAGAAGCCGCTTGACCGGTTCGCCCGCTTGAACTAAATCGCTGATCCACTCCAAATTATACAGGATGCCCTCCAGCCCCGCCCGGACAAAATGCGCCGGAGTGTGCTCTGCCCTCAGCCCCCAAAACGCCCCGCGAGCCCGGGCGTCCCACAATGGCGCGCGTTCGCCGTGCAGGTAGGGCAAAAAAATCAAACCATCCGATCCGGCCGCCACGCTTGCAGCGGTTTGCAACATGATCACCAGGTCTTCCTGATTGGTAAAAGTCTTCGATAACCAGGGCATGACGTTGCCGCCGTTGTTGGTCGCGCCGCCTGCGATGAACCAGTTTTCGTCCAGCCGGTAGCAAAAAGTGCGGCCCTCGGGATCGATTAAAGCTTGGCGGCTGCCCACGCGGAAAGCGCCGCTGGTCCCGATAGTCAATGCCGCTTTACCGGGCTCCAGGGCGCCTACACCAAGGTTGGCCAGGCAACCGTCGCCGGCGCCTGCGATCAATGGTACGCCGGCCAGCCAGCCATTCAGGAATTCGTCCGGCGAAGCGACGAAGACTTGGTGATATGGTGAAACCAGTTCGGGAAGGCGCCTGGCGTCAATCCCTGCGACGTCCAATGCCGCAGCGTTCCACTGGCACATTTCCAAATCCATCAAACCCGTTGCGGAGGCAATGGAAAGGTCGCAGATGAATGTACCAGAGAGTCGATAAAGGATGTAGTCCTTGATTCCCAGGAATTTGTGCGTTTTTCTAAAAATTTCCGATTCGTTTTCCCGGAGCCAGATGATTTTGCACAATGGCGACATGGGATGTACAGGGACGCCGCTCCGGCGATACAAATCCGCCCCGTGTTCGCTTTGCCGCAGGTGTTCAGCGATGGTAGCAGCCCGAGTATCCGACCAGAGCAAGGCGTTGGTGAGGGGATTCCCTTCCGCATCCAAAGCCAGAAGGCTGTGCAGCGCTGTGGAAAAAGCAATGGCTTCGGGACGGGCTTGCTGTGAAGTTTGGGCTTGTATTTCGGCGAGCACTTCGAGGACACGTTGAAAAATGGCTTCCGGGTCCTGCTCGTGCCTTCCGGCGATCGTTGGTAAATCCTGAGTGGTTCGTTGCGCCATTGCCATGCACGCTCCTTCCTCTCCAATAGCCGCAGCTTTTATGTGGGTCGTGCCAATGTCGATACCGATGATCATGGTTCAGAACCAGATGTCCAGCAACAGGACGGTTGCCAGCCCGACGACGCCTACAATGGTTTCCATCGCCGTCCAGCTGCGGAACGTATTGCGGACGCTCAGGCCAAACCACTCCTTGAACATCCAAAAACCGGTGTCGTTGACGTGCGAACACATCAAACTGCCGGCGCCCACGGCCAGCGTCAACAATTCGGGCGACACCGATTTGTCCACTAGCAAAGGTTGTACGATACCCGCCGCCGTCATGCCCGCTACGGTGGCGGAGCCCACGGCAATACGCAGCAAAGTAGCCACCGCCCAGCCCGCCACGAGGGGCGAAATAGGCGCGCCCTGTACTCTTTCAGCGAGTTCCTTGCCCAGGCCACTGTCGACCAGCACCTGTTTGAATGCGCCGCCGGCAGCGATAACGAGCAACAATGCCGCCGCAATGCCGAGTGCCGTGCCCGATTTTTCCATGAGTATTTTTACCGGGATGGCGTGGTGCGAAGGGTTGAAAAACCGGTTTTTCCCCAAAAAAAGCATGGCCAGCAACACCGCGAGCAACAAGGCAATATTCGGGTCGCCAAAAAATTTCAACCAGCCGTGCCAGGTATTATCAGCAGGCAAAGTCCAGCCGGCAAAAGCCGCTGCCGCCATGAGTAAAACGGGTAAAAGCGCGAGCAGCAAACTGCGTCCGAACCCGGGCAAATCCGCCAGTCCGGCTTCTTTTTCCGTAAACAACCCGACAGGCGGGTAAGTCGGCAGGGCTTTGACAAATCCTGGAAAAAATATGCCTGCCGCCACAACCGCCGGAATACCCGCAAGCATGCCCAAAAGCAGGGTTTTGCCCAAATCCGCCCCGAAAACGTTGGCCACGGCCGTGGCCCCAGGATGCGGCGGCAAAAAACCATGCGTCACAGACAAAGGCGCTGCCATCGCAATAGCCATGGGTAACAAAGGCTGTCCGGAAGCGCGGGCCACGGAAAAAACGATGGGCGCCAGCACTACAAATCCCGCATTGTAAAACAACGCGATTCCGACCACAAAACCGGTCACCGCTAAAGCGGGCACGATGCGCCGGGAACCGAAAAACCGCACCATGCGTTCGGCAATCACCTGTGCAGCGCCGGTTTCGCCGAGAATACTGCCCAGCATTACGCCAAAAGCGAGCACCAAGGCAAGGCCGCCCAAAGTGCTTCCGACCCCGTCCTGAATCGATTTCAGGGTGGCTTCGGGCGACATCCCGGCTGCCAGTCCCGACCCGATGGCCGTGATGGTCAGTGCAACGAAAGCATTGATTTTCAGGAAAATTATCATCCCGAGCAGTAAAGCGATCGCAAAAAGCAAGATGAACAGGGACGACATAGGGCGCGTTATTTTGTGTCCACGGCGTGTCCGCCAAATTCATTGCGCAGGGCCGCGACGACCTTTCCGGCAAAACTGTCGTCCTGCAAGGAACGGTACCGCATCAGCAGCGAGAGAGCGATCACGGGTGTGGGCACGCCGAGATCCAAAGCGGTTTCGAGCGACCATTTTCCCTCGCCGGAGGAGTGCATCCGGCCTCGAATCGCTTCGAGCTGCGGGTCTTTGGAAAATGCGTTGGCCGTGAGTTCCATCAGCCAGCCCCGCACCACGGAGCCCCGGTTCCATAGCCGCGCAACGGCTTCGAAATCAAAGTCGTAGTCCGATTTTTCCAAAACTTCGAAGCCCTCGGCGATGGCTTGCATCATGCCGTACTCGATGCCGTTGTGGATCATTTTGACAAAATGCCCGGCGCCGGGTCCACCGACGTATTGCGAGCCTTCGGGAATGGAGATATCGTCGAAAATGGGTTTGCAGTGATCGTACGCTGCCCGTTCGCCGCCGATCATGGTGCAGGCGCCGTTCAAGGCGCCGGAGGTGCCGCCGGAAGTGCCGCAATCGAGAAAGCCGATTTGATGTCCTTTTAATTTTTCAAAACGCCGCACGGAATCGCGAAAATTGGAATTGCCGCCGTCGATCAGGATGTCGCCGGGCATCAGGTTGGAGAGCAATTCGTCGATCACCGAATCGACCACGGGGCCTGCCGGCACCATGAGCCAGAAGACGCGAGGGGTGTCCAGCGCAGCGCAAAGCGCCTGGAGCGAGTTTGCCGACTGGATATCCTGCTCGTTTGAGATGCGCTGCCGCAGCTCGGCCGACAGGTCGAAAGCAGTGACCCGGTGGCCGTGGTTGCGAAGGTTCAGGGCGATGTTGTAGCCCATTTTGCCGAGACCAATCAGTCCGATTTGCATGAGAATCAGAGGTTTTCCTTGATTTTTTTAGGCAATTTTGATTTGACCAGTTCATAGGACTGCCGCAAATAGCGTGGCCATTCCTGTTCGCTCAGCCTGGAAAAGTCGAGTACGTAGACCCATTTGGCGCGGCCGAGATACGGCGCCGCGATAATGCCCTCGCGGGCCGTCAATTCGGCAAAATCTTCGTCAGAAGCTTTAAAAGAAGCGCCCTGGTCCACGTCGGCGGAGGTGACGCAGAACATTTTTTCGCCGACGAGGAAGCACAGGTCGCTCCCCCACTTCACGTCTTCCGTGGCGCCGGGAAAAGAAAGGCAAAGGGATCGGAGCTGTTCGACATTCATGATTTATGGCGGGAGTTTAATTCAACCCCAATTTACCAAATATTCCAGCATCGATCCAACCCCGGTTTTTATCCGTCCCCTCCACGACGACGTTTCCGATGAAATTTTCGCGTTCGGGCGAGTGGTCGTTGTCGCAGTATGCCAGTGCAAAACCCATGATTTTGCCCTGGCTGAGCATTTTGGGAATATTTTCCTCGCCGTCGACGTAGCGCTTGCCGTCATAGATTTTCACGGCGACTTCCCAAATGGAAATCTTGCCCGTTTCCCGGTGGCGCGCCACGCAGTGGTCGTTAAAATATTGGAAGGAACTGTCTGGCGCCACGTCGGTCACCTTGCCGTCGAGAGCGATATGGTAGGCGAAGGCATTGTAATTGTACTGGTGATTGCCGCCGGAAGCGTCCTCGTCCACGAAAATTTCGAGGCAATCGTCGTCCCAGTAGCGGACCAGCCCGTCTGGGTGCGTATCAACGAGGGTATCGTCGACGATCTCGGCCAGTACGTACAGGTTGTTTTCGTCCCAGGCCAGTTTGTAACGCCCCGAAAAATCGGCCGGCGCGGGCGGATTTCCGATCCAGACCTGGTCGAGCGGGAGCCATTCGGAGTTTTGCCAAACGGCGTCGCCGGCGTCGCCGTCGATGGTGGGGGTGCCGTAGGGGGCCATAAAATCGACCTCTACGGGTGCGGGCGTTTCGGACAAAGGCACGCTTTCGGCTTTGGGAGCGCGCAAAAACCAGACAAAAAGGGCAAGCAGGGCGGCCATGGAGAGGCCGGTGAGCATATCGCGTGTCATAACAGAACGGTGTTTGGGCAAATGTTCAACTTTTTCGGCAAACGGGTTGCCGTGATTTGCGCCGGCCTGTGGAATGATTCTAAAATTGGTCATCGGGGCGACTAAGTGTTCAAGATACAATTTTTAGTTCGCCCAAATTTGAGGTGTTTTTAGATACCTTTGCCGCTGCCGGTTTAGGGCGTGAAAGCGGTGTTTTATGCCGCATTTTTCAACTAAAAAGTGCTTTTGCCGGTTATAACCAAAACATCTTTCAGCAGATATGGAACCTTCCGGTTACCTGCCCATAGCGCTTCAGGCACTCGTTGCCATCGGTTTTGTCCTCGTTGTTCTCGTATTTGTGCCCATGCTCGGGCCACGCCGTAAAAGCGCCAAAAAGAACGAAAACTTCGAATGCGGCATCGAAAGTCAGGGCAATGCGCGTATCCCCGTCTCCATCAAATATTTCATGACGGCCATTCTTTTCGTCCTTTTCGACGTGGAGGTGATCTTTTTTTACCCTTATGCCGTGAATTTCAGGGCGATGGGTCCGGAAGGGTTTCTGGCCGTGCTGCTTTTCGTCGCGGTGTTCCTGCTCGGCTTCTTTTATGTGCTGCGCAAAGGGGCCCTGGACTGGGAGAAATAAGTATTTCAAAGGAATAATGTCCTGAAAATTAGATATTTATGACAAAAGTTGCAGAAATGCCCGAAGGCTACGGCGGCGAAGGATTCTTTGCCACCAAACTGAGTCAGGCCGTGGGTCTGGCCCGTGCCAATTCGATCTGGCCCCTGCCGTTCGCTACTTCCTGCTGCGGTATCGAGTTCATGGCCACCATGGGCACCAACTACGATTTGGCCCGTTTCGGCATGGAGCGCCTGTCTTTTTCGCCCCGTCAGGCCGATCTGCTCATGGTGATGGGCACCATTGCCAAAAAGATGGGACCCATTCTCAAACAGGTGTACATCCAGATGGCGGAGCCCAAATGGGTGATCGCCGTGGGCGCCTGCGCCAGTTCGGGCGGCATTTTTGACACCTATTCCGTGCTGCAAGGCATCGACAAGGTGATACCGGTGGATGTGTACGTGCCCGGCTGCCCGCCGAGGCCCGAGCAGATCATCGACGGGATCATGAAGATTCAGGAACTGGTGAAAAACGAGCCGCTTCGCCGGCGTAATTCGCCTGAATACCAGCATCTACTGGAAAAATATCAAATTGCGTAACCGTTAATTTATAGGCCAACCTGGAGGTTGGCGGTACCTATGCAACTCGACAACGACACTGTCCTCGCCCGCATCAGGCAGCACCACCCGGAAAGCGTTGTTTCCAGCGAAACCGGCTACGACGGCATTTTGAACGTGGAAACCTCGCGGGATAAAGTGCACGACCTGCTCCGCTTCCTGCGCGACGACGAGGCGCTGCAATATCATTTTCTGACTACCCTTTGCGGCATCCATTATCCCGAAGCCGAGGGTCGCGAACTGGGCGTCATCTACCACCTCCACAACTGGCCCCAAAACCGCCGGATGCGCCTGAAAATCTTCTTTTCCGTAGATGATCCGCACGTACCCACGATCACCGACCTCTGGCCTGCAGCCAACTGGATGGAACGGCAGGAGTACGATTTCTTCGGCATCATCTTCACCGGCCACCCGAAACTGACCCGCATCCTGAACGTCGACGACCTCGACGTGTTTCCGCTGCGCAAAGAATACCGCCTGGAAGACGGGACGCGGACGGACAAGGACGATAGGTTCTTTGGACGGGATGGGCATGAAGGGAGGAGTTTTGATTGAACTAGTTACTTATTATGAACCTGCGATTCTTCTCCATAGGATTATTCAGCCTAATGTCCACTTGGGCATTTACACAGAATTGTGTGGCAGGAAAAGTAAT
>JBGAJY010000127.1:0-16212 GCA_044224705.1 Saprospiraceae bacterium | reverse complement strand
CTCAGATTTTATCAAGCAGAGAGCGCCCTTTACCCCTTTTAATAATCCTAATCAACCCTTATCAACCCTTATCAACCCTCATCAACCCTTATCAACCCTTATCAACCCTTATCAACCACCATCAACACTTATCAACCCTTATCAACCGCCAGGAAAAAGCAAAAGCCGGTCGTCCCTTTCGGACGCCGGCTTTTATTACTCAAACTACGGGTGTACGGTCTAACTTAGATGTGCAACCGGTTTTTTGGAAACCGGTTGGTTCTGGCTTCTAATATCTTGGCACTGAATTATTTACAGGAAATAAGTCAGTGTGAGTCGCATCGAGCTGGTTCGGATGGAATGGCCTCCTTCTACGAAATCGAGGTTGTTGTACAGGTTGCGGGCGCCGAAGTAGTAGCGGGCCGTGGCGCGAAAGTGGCCGTCGCCGGCGCTGATGCCGACTGCCGGGCCAAAGTCCACACCGGAGAACGCGTCGTTCAGCTGGTAAGCCGGGGTGGCGTTATTAATGTTCTCATAGTCGCCCACCATCAGGTCGCGGCTGTTTTTGTTCAGCGTGTGAAAATGCGTGCCGAAAAAACCACCGGCCTGCAGACGCACCGGCACGTGAGCGCCGGGCTGAAAACCGGCAAAAAGACCGGCTTCAAAGGTGTTGTAGTAAAAATTGTACGTGTTGATGTCGGCCGGCTCTTCCGGGCGGAAGTAAGCGGCTTTCGCGCTTGCGCCTTTTTGCGTGAACACGATCTCCGGGTTCAGTTCGAAACGGTCGCCGAAGCCCAATGCAAAGGAGCAGCCGGCAGCCCAACCCAGTCGGCCGGACGAAGTCGTGAACAAATCGGAACGGAGCGAAGAGTAATTGCTGCCAAAGGTGATACCCATCTGGTAACGGCTTTGAGCAGTGGCGGCGAGTGCGAGGAACAGGAATGTCGCGGTGAAAATTGCCTTGGCGTTCATGGAAAGATCGGATTTAAAGTTAAAGATTGATAAAAATTTGGTAAAAATTAGAAATGTAAAATTTATCCGATAACCAAGGGCAATTTATTGACTCGTTTTAGAATTTAATTCGGCACAAAGGTAAAGGCGAAACAAATACCCGTCAAGACCATGACGAATTTATGACAGAAAAACTTTTCCACAACAGAACGTTCATCTGTCCAATAGGTCACATAAACGCGGTGAAAAAAATTTTATTTCGGCCTTGTAATCGAATTTTGGCTAATGCCTGACAAATCAACGGTGGCGTTCCCGCAAAATTTCCTCCACCTCACGAAGCCCGATGTTTTTCGCAGCCAGCAGCACCAGCAGGTGGTACAGCAGGTCGGCGCTCTCGTTCAGCAGCCGGTCGCGGTCGTCCAGCAGGGCTTCGATTACCGTTTCGACGGCTTCTTCGCCCACCTTTTGCGCGATTTTGGGTATGCCCTTGGCAAACAACTGCGCCGTGTAGGAGGAAGGGCTCGGCTCGGCCGAATCGCGGCGCAAATGAATGATCTGTTCCAGGGTTTCCAAAAAGCGTGCCGCTTCGTTGCGTTCACCCCAACAAGTATCACTTCCAGTGTGACATACCGGCCCCGCAGGCTCGGCTTTGATCAAAATCGCGTCGCCGTCGCAGTCCAGCAGGATGTCGCGAACACGCAGCACATTCCCCGAGGTTTCGCCTTTGGTCCACAGCCTTTGCTTGGAACGGCTGAAAAACGTGACCAGCCCGCTGGAACGGGTCCGGGCCAGGGCTTCGGCGTTCAGGTACCCGAGCATCAGCACAATACCCGTGCTGGCGTCCTGCACCACTGCCGGCACCAGCTCGTCGGGCATTTTTTCAAAATCGGGCGACCACTCAGTTTCGGACGGGAATGCCATGGCTGTGGAGATAAGATTTGAGTTCGGGCACCGGGATGGTCCCAAAATGAAAAACGCTGGCCGCCAGCGCGGCATCGGCGCGGCCCTCGGTGAATACGTCGAGAAAATGCTGTTTTTCCCCCGCCCCGCCGGAGGCGATGACCGGTACGGGCACGGCATCCGACATGGCCCTCGTAAAATCGAGCGCGAAACCGCCTTTTGTCCCGTCGTGCTGCATCGAGGTCAGCAGGATCTCCCCGGCGCCGCGCCCGGCGGCCTCCACGGCCCAGGCCAGGGCATCGATTTCGGTGGCGATGCGGCCGCCGTTGAGCCAGACCCGCCAGACGCCAGAATCATCCGGCTTGGCGTCGATGGCCAACACAACACATTGACTGCCAAAAGCCTGCGCCAGTTCGTCGATCAGATCGGGTCGTCGCAGGGCTGCTGAATTGACGCTGATTTTGTCTGCTCCTGCGCGCAGCAGCACTTCGGCGTGCGCCACGGAGCCTATGCCGCCACCCACGGTGAACGGAATATCGAGCACCTGCGCCACCCGGTGCACGAGCCCTGCGAAGGTGCCGCGTCCTTCGTGCGTGGCCGTGATGTCGAGAAAAACCAGTTCGTCGGCGCCTTGTCGGGCGTACAACGCCGCCAGTTCCACCGGGTCGCCCGCATGGCGCAGGCCTTCAAAACGGATACCTTTTACCGTTTGACCGTCCTTGACGTCGAGGCAGGGGATGATGCGTTTGGCGAGCATGGAAAGATTGATTCGATTGATTCGATTGGCCGATTGATTCGATTGATTCGATTATACGCGATCGTGTATAATCGAATCAATCGTTCAATCGAATCAATCAGTCAACTATGTTTGGGCATACACCCGGAAGTATTTCAGAGAAATTTTTCCTTCAAAAAACGCCTTGCCCACGATGGCGCCGGCGCAACCGATGGCCTGCAAATCTTCCAGATCGGCCACGCTGCTCACGCCGCCGCTGGCCACCAGTTGCAGGTCGGGGAATTTGGTCAGGATGTCGCGGTACAATTCGAGGCCGGGGCCGCCCAGCGAGCCGTCGCGGGCAATGTCGGTGACCGACACCTGCCGGATACCGAGTTTGCGCAGGCGTTCCAGGAATTCGAACAGACCCAGGGAAGTTTGCTCCACCCAGCCGTGCACGGCGATCATGCGGTCGCGTACGTCGGCGCCGACGAGGAAACGGTCGGGACCGAAACGTTCGACCCAGGCGCGGAATTCGTCGGGGGCCTTCACGGCCACGCTGCCCACGGAGAACATGGCCGCACCGGCGTCCCAAACCTGCCGGAGGTTCGGTATGGAGCGAAGTCCGCCGCCGTAGTCGATTTCCAGGTGTGTGCGCGCGGCGAGTTGTTCGAGGATGTGCAGGTTGGCGGGTTTGCCCGAGCGCGCGCCATCGAGGTCGACCATGTGAAGACGGCGGATGCCGGCCTCTTCGAGTTCGCGGGCCAATTCGAGCGGATCAGCCGGATACTCGGTTTTTTGGTCAAAATCACCTTGATGGAGGCGTACCAAGCGGCCGTCCATGAGATCGAACGAGGGAATTATTTCCATGGCGTTATTGAAGCAAGCAAGTTAGAGACGGAGAAAATTAGACAGTATCCGCTGTCCGACCGGACCGGAGCGTTCCGGGTGAAACTGAACGGCAAAAAAATTGTCGCGTTGCATGGCGGCGCTGAACGGCTCGCCGTATTCCGATCGGGCAGTGGTGGCAGTGTTCATTTCTGCAAAAAAACTGTGCACAAAGTAGGCATAACTGCCGGTTGAAACACCCTCGAAAAGTGGTCCTTTGAAGTCTTCCACCGTGTTCCAGCCCATGTGCGGCACTTTCAGGCCACCCGTACCCGAAAATCGCCGCACGGCTGCATCGAAAATGCCCAAACAGGCCGTGTCGCCTTCTTCCGAATGCCTGCAAAACAGCTGCAAGCCCAGGCAAATGCCTAAAACAGGCTGCTTCAGCGAGCCAATCACTTCATCCAACCCGCGCTCGCGCAGGTAACGCATGGCCGACGAGGCCTCGCCCACCCCGGGAAAAATGACTTTGTCCGCCGCTTGCAAAACGGCAGGATCGTCCGTCCATAGGGCTTTTTCACCCAGGCGTTCCAGGGCAAACCGGACGGATTGGACGTTGCCGGCGTTGTATTTGAGAATGGCGATCATGTCTTGTTTTGTTTCGCGCAGGTGTTGTTTCGCGCAGACGTACGCAGACCTTTACGCAGACGTTCGCAGAAGACCCGTTTCATATTTTTTTCTGCGAACTTCTGCGGAAAGGTCTGCGTACATCTGTGCGAAATAATCACAGCGTCCCTTTCGTAGTCGGCAGTTCCCGATTTTCCGGGTCGCGCCGCAAGGCCATGCGCAGGGCCCGGGCCACGGCCTTGAAAATCGCTTCGATCTTGTGGTGCTCGTTGTCGCCTTCGCAGTGGATGTGCAGGTTGCAACGCGCGGCGTCGGAAAAGGATTTGAAAAAATGAAAAAACAGTTCGGTGGGCAGGTCGCCGATGCGTTCGCGGCGGAATTCGGCCTGCCAGACCAGCCAGGGCCGGCCACCCAGATCGAGGGCCACGCGGGCCTGCGCGTCGTCCATCGGCAGACAAAAACCGTAGCGGTCGAGCCCTCTTTTGTCGCCCAGGGCAAGGGCCAGGGCTTCGCCCAGGGCCAGGGCGGTATCCTCCACGGTGTGGTGTTCATCGATGCGCAGGTCGCCGCGGGCCGTAAGGCGGAGGTCGATGCCGCTGTGGCGGGCCAGTTGGTCGAGCATGTGGTCAAAAAAGCCCAGGCCCGTTTGGATCTCACTTTTTCCCGAGCCGTCAAGATTGAGGTCGATAAAAATGTCCGTCTCGCGCGTCGTGCGGCGGTGTTCGACGCGGCGCGGTGGCAGGCGCAGAAAGTCCGCAATTTGCGACCAATGGTCGGCGATCAGGTCAATTTCCGGAGCGAGCACACCGGGGTCGTCCTGATTTTTAAGGAAAATAGCCCGCGCGCCCAGGTTTTTGGCCAATTGCACATCCGTTAACCGGTCGCCGATCACGAAGGAATTGGCCAGGTCGAAATCGGCTTTCAGGTATTCAGAAAGCATGGCCGTACCCGGCTTGCGCGTTGGTAAATTCTCCTTCGGAAAAGATCGGTCGATGTGTACCGAACGGAATCGAACACCCTCATTTTCAAGGGTTTTTATCATTTTTTCCTGCGCCGGCCAGAAGTCGGTTTCGGGAAAAGATGCCGTGCCGAGTCCGTCCTGGTTGGTCACGAGCACGAAAACATAATCAGTCTCGCGGGCCAGCCGGGCCAGGGCGCTGATGGCGCCGGGCAGGAATTCCAGCTTTTGGAGGGAATCGACCTGCTGGTCGGGCTGGGGCTCTGCGATGATCGTGCCGTCGCGGTCGAGGAAAAGCAGTTTTTGCATGATCAGGTCGTTGGAAAATTACGCAGGGTTTCGAGGAGACGGTCGTTTTGGGTGGGGGAGCCGACGGTAATGCGCAGGCAATTGTCACAGTGCAATTCGCGCGTTCGATTGCGCACGACGATGCCGTGCTCGCAGAGAAATTGGTAAATCCCATCGGCATCGGTCGTGCGAACCAGCAGGAAATTGGCTTCGCTGGGAAATACTTCGCAGATCATTGGCAACCTGACAAGTTCGGTGGTCAACCGCGCCCGCTCCGACAGCAGGAGGGCTATTTTTTGACCCACAGCGGCTTTTCGTTCGAGGGCTTTAAGCGCCAGTCCTGTTGTGAGGATATTCAGGTTGTAGGGATATTTAATCTTATTCAAAACATTGATAACGAACGGATTGGAATACGCCATCCCGATGCGCAGCGCTGCGAGGCCCCAGGCTTTCGAGAAAGTTTGCAGCACGACAAGGTTGGGAAAATCGGCCAGCAAGGGCAATACTGAGTCTTGTTCAGAAAAGTCGCCATAAGCCTCGTCCACGACCACCAAACCCGGAAACGTACGCAGCATTTCCAATAAAAAACCTTCCGGCAGGGCATTCCCGGTTGGGTTGTTGGGCGAGCAGAGAAACAAAATTTTGGACCGCTCATCCACTTTTTCCAGAACCGTTTTTACATCCGGGCTAAAATCGGGCCGCAACGGCGCCCTGCGCACTTCCACGTCCTGAATACCGGCCTGCACGGCGTACATGCCATAGGTCGGCGGCAGGATGAGGATGTTGTCGAGACCCGGCACGCAAAACGCGCGCAGCAACAGGTCGATCGCCTCATCGGAGCCATTGCCGAGGAAAATTTGCTCGGGTAGCACACCTTTTAAAGTCGCCAAAGCCATCTTCAATTCACCCTGTCGGGGGTCGGGATACCGGCTGAAATCCTCCTCGAACGGACCGCCCAAACTGTTCTCATTGGCATCGAGAAAAACGGCGGCCTGGGCTCCCGACTGGAATTCATCCCGTGCCGAACTGTACGGTTTCAGGTCCAGAATATTTGGCCGAACCAAGCGTTCGAGGTTCGTCGGATTGATCATAACACACTGGTTTTTAGGTCATTCAATCGAATTTCCACTGCCTGAGCGTGGGCCTCCAACCCTTCGGCGCGAGCCATGGCCACAATGGTCGGCCCGAGCGCCCGAAGCCCTTCCGGCTCAATCTGTTGAAAAGTGATTTTTTTGACAAAACTGTCGAGCGACACTCCGGCAGCGGCACGCGCCCAGCCGCCCGTGGGCAAGGTATGGTTGGTGCCCGAGGCATAATCGCCGGCGCTCTCGGGGGTCCATCCGCCGAGAAAAACGGAACCTGCACTGGTAATTTTCCCAGCCCAGTCCAGGGGATTTTTGAGGTGTAAAATCAGGTGTTCCGGCGCGTAAAAATTGACCTGTGCCATCGCTTCGTCGAGGGTTCGGACGAGCACGGCACGGCTGTTGCCGAGGGCGCCGGTTGCCAGTTCGCGGCGGGGCAAGCCGGCCAATTGGCACTCGATTTCGTGCTGAACCTCTTCGACAAGTCGCTCATTATCAGAAAACAACAACACCTGGCTGTCGCTGCCGTGCTCGGCCTGGCTCAACAGGTCGGCAGCGACAAACATCGGATTGGCGTACTTGTCGGCGATAATTGCCACTTCGGATGGGCCCGCTGGCAGGTCGATGGCCACGCCGTCGAGGCTCACGAGTTGTTTGGCGGCGGTGACCCAGGGATTGCCGGGTCCGAAAATTTTCCAGACAGCCGGTACCGTTTCGGTTCCGTAGGCCATTGCTGCGATGGCCTGTGCGCCGCCGATTTTGAACACCCGCCGGATGCCGCACAGCTGCGCAGCGAAGAGCACCGCCGGATGTACGGAGCCGCCGGCACTAGGGGGCGTACATAGTATAATCTCTTGGCAACCTGCCAGTTGCGCAGGAATGCCCAGCATCAGCACGGTGGAAAAAAGCGGCGCCGTACCGCCGGGAACGTACAGCCCTACCCTTTCGATCGGCACACTTGTTCGCCAGCAAACGACGCCCGGCATGGTCTCCACCGCTTTGGGCACCTCGATTTGGGTCTCGTGGAAGCTTCGAATATTGGAGCAGGCTTGCCGGATGGCGGCTTTGAGGGTTTCCGGCAAGTCGTTTTCAGCGGCGGCAAATTCGGTGGCATCCGCTTCAATCTCGGACGGATAAATGCCGTCGAATTTTTCTGCAAAAAACCGGACGGCCGCGTCGCCTTCGGCGCGGACCTGGGCCAGAACCGGGGCGACCTGGGCACGGAACGCCGCGAGGTGGCCGGACGGCCGCGCGAGCCATTCGGCATTCTTTTCAAGTTCAGGAAATCGTATAATCTGCATGTTTTCAAGGGTTTAGAGGATCATACGTTCGAGTGGCGCCACCAGAATGCCTTCGGCGCCGGCAGATTTGAGTTGTTCGAGCACGTCCCAGAAAATATCTTCGGAAATAACGCTGTGCAAGCTGCTCCAGCCGGGTTGGGCCAGGGGTAAAATAGTGGGGCTTTTCATACCGGG
This sequence comes from Saprospiraceae bacterium, assembly GCA_044224705.1. Lineage (GTDB taxonomy): Bacteria > Bacteroidota > Bacteroidia > Chitinophagales > Saprospiraceae > M3007. The sequence continues at coordinate 8,409 of JBGAJY010000127.1, read as the reverse complement.
AATCAGTGCGGCGATGGTATCGAGGCGTTCGTTCGGGGCATTGAGCAGAATGTAACGGTGACGTTTGGCGTTGCGATTGGCACGAAGGCGGAACAGCAGGCGGTCGAGGATGTCCTGTTTTTCGGCCGCCAATGCAGGGGAGGCAATGAGCAGAGCCTCGGACTCAAGTACGATGGCCACTTCGCGTAGACCGTTGGCGAGCAGGGTGCTGCCCGTGCTGACGAGGTCGCAGATGGCATCGGCGAGTCCGAGCGAAGGCGCGATCTCGACGGCGCCGCTGATCTCGTGCACTTCGGCACGGATACGGTTTTGTTGCAAAAAACCGTTGAGCACACGTGGATAAGTTGTTGCAATACGCAGTCCGTCAAGGCTTTGCACACCTTCATAAGTGACATTTTTTGGAAATGCAAGGCTCAGCCGGCATCGTCCGAAGCCGAGCCGTTCGACGGTTTGCACAGTTTTGCCTTTTTCTAAAACGATGTTTTCGCCAACGATGCCGGCGTCCACGACGCCCTCTTCCACGTATTCGGGAATGTCGTCGTCGCGCAGAAAAATAATTTCCAGGGGAAAATTGGATGCCGGGGAGCGCAGCAGCCGGCTGGAGCCGTTGCCGAAAACGATACCGGCATCGCGCAGCAGCGCGGCGGAATCGTCGGACAAGCGGCCGGATTTTTGGATGGCAAGACGAAGCATGGGGAAGGAAATGAAGGAATAATGAAAGGTTGGGGAAAAAACAAAACCGGCTTGCAGCGGGATGCGGCAAGCCGGTTTTGCAAAAAATCGGGAGAACGATTCAATATGCAGGACCAATCACTTGCCAGAGGGCAAATGGTGGTGATGGTGCAGTTGAATGCTCGTGATCTTCATATCGGGGGCTAAGGTAAGGGGAAAAGGATGTAATGGGCAAGTGATACATCCGTCAAAAAAACCTGACCGACTATTTTGTGGCCTTACTCGCCGATTAATTTTTGCTCCCGAAGCACCTCTTTCAGCCCCGAGCGGCTCAGGTGTTCCTCGGTATCCCTTGGAGTGAGCCGTTTGGGAGCGATTTTTTCAGAATCCTGTACGCTGAATTCGTATACCAATGCATCCAGGTGGTGCTTGGCCGTCACCGGCGTTTTTCCAACTTCCGGCGGCAGAATATTAAGTCCAAGGCTTAGCCAGCGGGCGGCTTCTTCCTTCGCAACGCGTGTTTTGGACATGGTAAAAGGCGTATCGCTCACCAGAAAAACGAATATGCGGTAGCTGCTTTTTTTAGGAAAAGCCAGGGCCTGGAGATATTGCCAAAGGCTATTGAAATCGTCCTGAACGGGATAGTCGGTCCAGCGGGAGGCGCCGGTGAACGAGCGCCGGTCTGGGTTGAATTGTTCCAGTTGGGTCACGATAGCAAAACCGCCGGGGGTCTGGAAATAGCTCAATTGAGTGTACCCACGGGCTTTGAGTGCGATGCGCAGACGGAGATCCACGTCGTCGAGCGTACGACAAGTAGCCAGGAGATTTGTAGCAAGGGTTTGTTTTTGGTCGGCCATCGGAGGGGGCCATGGGAAACGGGGGATGGGTAGGGTGGGATTATTGCGTTCGTCTTCGTAGTAAGCCAGGTTGTCTTTGCCACGCAGGTGGGCATCGGCCCGGCGCCAGCCGGTTTCAATGGCGTACCGGCGGGCCGATTGTGGAATGGAATAGGAAAGTGCAATGCGGTCGGGCAAGGAGAGGGCTGCATTGAACTGAATATCGGGCGTTTTGCAAAGGGCGTAGCCCATGAACAGATCGGCTTCAAGTTCTTCTTTTTCCCGGAAGGCATCGTCAAACGTGTGCCGGGCCGCGTGGTGACCGATTTCATGGGCCAGCAGTCCGTAAGCCACCACTTTATCCTTTGTCTGTATAAAAAAATCCTGTGAATAGAGGAGGTATCGCTTTTCTCCGTCGAGTACGGCCACGACGTTTTCCACATTCGTTTCGATCAAGGTGAAATTCTGCGGCGTTCCGGTAGCGCGCAGGATTTTGTCGACCATGGCCGGCACGGAGGCATTGGGTTCAAAACTGTACAATTCTTCTTCCAGTGCGCCGGAGTAGATGCAGCGATGGGTCGTATTGAGGTTGAGAAGTTCTTGCGCGCGGATACCAACCGGTGCTGAAAGAAGAAGAAATACAGCAAAATATTTCATGTGTATCGGCATGGGTTTGTCACTGTTTGAATGGGATTCACAGAAAATATCTCAATCACAAGCCACTTTAATTACGGTCGGGCTTCCTGCATATTTATAGACGACATATCCCACCAGGCCGGTTTCGGTGACTTGAATTTTGTAAAAGCTGCCTTCTTTGCCGAGGTATTAAGTTGACAGGCCCGTTTGTTCATATCCTCGTAGTGGGTTCCGCCGGCGCTGGTCCACGAACTGCACTGATTACAAATATTGAGTTCTTCCTGGGTAAGCGGGCGATTCCTTACAACCAGAAAATCATCGGTGAACTGAATTCTGTAACATTCTTCCGGCGCCTGCGGGGGGAAAATTCGTCCCGGCTGTGCAAGGTCTTTTTGAGGCGTTGTTACTACGGATAGTGGAGAATCCCTGTTGATATTTTTTTCTTCCTGTCTCTTCCAACCATTCGCCACTGCTTCCATCCTGGCGCTTGCTGGAGGGTGTGTTGTGGTCTCGCCAGCCAGAGCAAAGGTGCGGATTCCGGCCTGGGCTTCGGCGAGGGAAGCGCCGAGCAAATACAACACGCCGCCCGAAAACAGGTCTGCTTCCAGTTCCATTTTCTTGCGTTTTCTCAGGTCTTTTTCGGCAAAATCATGTCCGCTCAAATGGTGCCCAATTTCATGTGCCAGTACGGAGTATGCGGCCCAGCGGGTATTGGCGTCTGCCTTGAACTTTTCCAAAAAACTGGTAGAGTAGAGGATATATCGCTGGCCGTCTTCGGTCGTTGCGAGCGCATTTTCCACATCTGCCGATTTGACGATAAAATTTTTGGGCAAGCTGATGGCGTCAACAATTTCACTGACAATTTTTTCCGCTTCGGCGGACGGTTCGAACACGTATGCCTCCCTTCCTGGCTCTCCATTGCCGCTATAAGCGCATCCTTTGGTGAGCAACAAACTTGTCTGGGCGGGCAGGGTTATGGCAGCAGCCAGCCAGGCCAAAACGGTGATACACGAGAGATTCATCCTGAAATCAAGCATTGGTTTTCAATTGTCAAGTAAATATTGGCACATCCTGAACGCTTAAAAACAAATCGGCCTATTGTTTTTTGAAAATTAAAACGCCGCCGTCCCTGAAATCAGGAACGGCGGCGTCACTATTGAACGATCAGGCTATGTTGTCGAATCAGTTTTCGTCTTCCACCAGCACTTCCTCTTCGCGGTTCTCGCGGAACGGGCGGCCCGAACCGGTGACCTGAATACGGTCGTATTGGCGCATACCCGTACCTGCCGGGATTTTCTTGCCGACGATTACGTTTTCCTTGAGACCCATGAGGTAGTCTTTCTTAGCAGCGATAGCGGCGGTGGAAAGCACCTTGGTGGTCTCCTGGAAGGATGCGGCCGAGATCCAGGATTCGGTACCGAGCGAGGCTTTGGTAATACCCAGCAGCATCGATACGGCCGTTGCCGGCATGGCGTCGCGGAATTCGACCAGTTTTTTGTCGTTGCGCTTGAGGAAGGAATTTTCTTCGCGAACCTGGCGCAGGGTCACCAGCGCGCCTGCTTTCAGCTTGGTGCTGTCGCCTGCGTCAATGATGAATTTTTTGTCAAAAATCCAGTCGTTGTAATCGATGAACTCGTTGCGTTCGACGGGTTCGCCTTCGAGGAAGTGGGTATCGCCCGGGTAAACAATTTCAAGTCGGCGCAGCATTTGGCGCACGATGACCTCGATATGTTTGTCATTGATGTTGATGCCCTGTGAGCGATAAACCTCCTGTACGCCGTTGACGAGGAAGTACGAAGCGGCAAACGGTCCTTCGATGGCGAGGATGTCCTTCACTGCGATGGTGCCCTCGGTGAGTGCCGTACCGGCGCGCACAAAGTCGCCATCCTGCATGAGGATGTGCTTGGTGAGCGGGATGAGGTACTTGCGTTTTTGGCCGTCTTTGGCTTCGATCATGCACTCGCGGTTGCCGCGTTTGATGGAACCGAAGGTGATGATGCCGTCGATTTCGGCAACGATAGCCGGGTTGGACGGGTTACGCGCTTCGAAGAGTTCGGTAACACGGGGCAGACCGCCGGTGATGTCGGCGATTTTGCCCAGCTTACGCGGAATCTTCACAATTTGCTGGCCTGAAATGACTGCGTCATTGTCTTCCACCGTGATATATGCACCAACCGGGAGCGAGTAGGTTTTGAGTTCCTCGCCGGTTTTGGCATTGATGATCGTGATGGACGGGATCTTCCGTTTGTTCTTGGATTCGATAACGACTTTTTCGGCAAAGCCGGTTTGGTCGTCGCGTTCCATGCGGAAGTTGACGCCTTCTTCGAGGGAGTTGTAACGCACCACGCCTTCGAATTCGCTGACGATCACGGCGTTGAACGGATCCCATTCGCAGATTTTATCGCCTTTGTTGATTTCCTGCCCGTCTTTTACAAAAAGGTAAGAGCCGTATTGGATGTGGCTGTTCGAGTACAGGCGGCCGGTCTTCGGATCGATGATGCGCAACTCGCCGGTACGTGATACCACGACCTGAACGGGTTTGCCATCGGGGTCGGTACCGTTGACGGTTTTGATGGAGTCGAACTCGACGCGGCCGGCGTTTTTGGACACGAGGCTGTTCTCCGTTTGGCCCACCATAGCGGTACCACCCGTGTGGAAGGTACGGAGGGTAAGCTGCGTACCGGGCTCGCCGATGGACTGAGCAGCGATGATGCCGGTTGCGTCGCCCATTTCTGCGATACGGCCGGTTGCGAGGTTTTTGCCATAGCATTTGGCACAAACGCCGTGGCGGCTTTCGCAGGTGAGCACCGAACGGATGTTGACCGATTCGATTTCAGCGATGTCGATATCGGCTGCGATTTTGTCGGTGATGTATTCACCTGCGGCAACAAGCAGTTCATCTGTTTCCGGATGGTACACATCATACAGGCTGTAACGGCCTTTGATGCGGTCGCGGAGATTCTGAATAATTTTATCGCCTTCTTTCAGAGCCGTGGTTTCGATACCGCGCAAGGTGGAGCAGTCGGTTTCGCGGATAACGACATCCTGGGCCACGTCGACGAGACGGCGAGTGAGGTAACCGGCGTCGGCCGTTTTCAGGGCCGTGTCGGCCAGACCCTTACGGGCGCCGTGCGTGGAGATAAAGTATTCCTGCACCGAGAGGCCTTCGAGGAAGTTCGAAAGGATCGGGTTTTCGATGATGGCGCCGCCGGTGTCGCCGGATTTCCGCGGTTTAGCCATAAGGCCGCGAAGACCGCAGAGCTGTTTGATCTGTTGTTTGGAACCACGGGCGCCGGAGTCGAGCATCATGAACACGGAGTTGAACCCTTGTTTGTGGCTGCTCAGTTCCTTCATCAATTGGTCCGTGATGCGGTTGTCCGCATAGGTCCATTTGTCGATGATCTGGTTGTAGCGTTCGTTGTAGGTGATGAGACCCATATTGTAGTTGTCCCACACCTCGTCCACTTCGGCCTGTGCTGCTTCAAGTGCCGATTTTTTCAACGTCGGAATGATCAGGTCACCCAGGTTGAAGGAAAGTCCGGCTTTGAATGCCCAACCGAAGCCCAGTTCCTTGATTCCGTCGAGGAATTCGGCAGTTGCTTTGAAGCTGGTACGTGCAAGGACATCGGAAATGATGCCTTTCAGGTTGCGCTTGGTCAGCAGGTCATTGATATAAGGTACGGTAGACGGCACAGCCTGGTTGAACAGGACGCGGCCGACGGTCGTTTTGATGCGTTTATGAACGATTTGGCCGTTCTCGTCTTGTGCGACGCGGCATTCGATACCGGCGTGCAGGTCGAGTTGCCCCTCGTTGTAGGCGATGATCACCTCTTCGGGAGAATAGAACCGGCGGCCTTCACCCTTCACGGGGTTTTCAGGAATGGATTTGCGTTCTTTGGTCAGGTAGTACAGACCAAGGACCATATCCTGAGACGGCAGGGTAATTGGCGAGCCATCCTGCGGGTTCAGCATGTTATGGCTCGAGAGCATCAGTACCTGTGCTTCGAGGATAGCGGCGTGGCTCAGTGGCACGTGCACAGCCATTTGGTCACCGTCAAAGTCGGCGTTGAAAGCCGTACACACGAGCGGGTGCAATTGGATAGCTTTGCCTTCGATCAGGCGCGGTTGGAAAGCCTGGATCGAAAGGCGGTGCAGCGTCGGGGCGCGGTTGAGGAGCACCGGGTGGCCCCGGAGGATATTTTCCAAAATCTCCCAGATCACCTGGTCTTTGCGATCGACGAGTTTTTTGGCCGATTTCACCGTTTTCACGATACCGCGTTCGATGAGTTTGCGGATAATGAATGGCTTGAACAATTCAGCCGCCATTGCTTTCGGGATGCCGCACTCGTGCAGTTTAAGTGTCGGTCCCACTACAATGACCGAACGGCCGGAGTAGTCGACGCGTTTACCGAGCAGGTTCTGACGGAAACGGCCTTGCTTGCCTTTCAGGATATCGGACAAGGATTTCAATGCGCGACCGCCTTCGGCTTTCACGGCATTGGATTTACGGGAGTTGTCGAACAGGGAGTCGACAGCCTCCTGCAACATGCGTTTTTCGTTGCGCAAAATCACCTCAGGTGCCTTGATTTCGAGCAAGCGCTTGAGGCGGTTGTTGCGAATAATGACGCGGCGGTAGAGGTCGTTCAGGTCGGACGACGCGAAACGGCCGCCATCCAGCGGAACGAGTGGGCGAAGTTCGGGTGGCACCACTGGCAGGTACTGAATGACCGACCATTCCGGGCGTTGGCCGGCATCTTCGAGGCCTTCACGGAAGGCTTCGACCACGCGCAGGCGTTTGTTGGCCTCGGTTTTTTTGGCCTGGCTGCTTTCAGTGGCTGCGTCATGGCGCAATTTGGCCGACAGGTCGTCCAGGTTGAGGGTGCTCAGCAGATGGAATACCGCTTCGGCGCCCATTTTTGCGATGAACTTATCGGGATGTGAGTCATCCAGTTGTTCATTGTCTTTGGGTAGCGAACCGAGGATTTCCAAGTATTCTTCTTCGGTGAGCAGGTCCATTTTGCTGATACCTTCTTCGCCTTTAATACCCGGCTGGATCACCACGTAGCGCTCGTAGTATACGATGGCCTCCAGTTTTTTGGAAGAGACCCCCAGGATGTAGCCGATTTTATTCGGCAAGCTCTTGAAGAACCAGATGTGCACTACAGGCACTACGAGCCGGATATGGCCCATGCGCTCGCGGCGGACCTTTTTTTCGGTCACCTCCACGCCACAACGGTCACAGACGATGCCTTTGTAGCGAATACGTTTGTATTTGCCACAATAGCATTCATAGTCCTTTACCGGACCGAAAATGCGTTCACAGAACAGGCCGTCACGTTCGGGCTTGTAGGAGCGATAGTTGATGGTTTCGGGTTTAAGTACTTCGCCATAGCTGCGCTCCAGGATTTCATCCGGGCTGGCCAGCGAAATGGTGATGCTGTCGAAACCTTGGTCAGTCTTTTGACTTTTCTTTTTGAAAGGCATATTTCAAAAGTGATATTGTGCTTTGAAAATCAATTCGTTGTAACAAATCTGGTTTTGCCACCGACGCCTTTTATATTACGTATTTTAAGTAAGTAACTGGTTTTAGGTAAAAGAGCGGTATTCAAGCGGTGCTCAGGCAGATAATTTTTTGAAAAATTTATATATGAGCGTGTATTTTAAAAAATGTTTCCAGTTCAGATAATATCTCCGATAAGGGATACCCACAAAATCTCCTAAATTAGTTGGTAAAGCACGGTTTCGGGCAATAAATTTTTTAAATAGCAGCGCAATGCCTCCAGTTTTCTCTGAAGGCAAATGCCAGATCGGCAGGTCTGCATCGGAAGATGTCACATTATTGTAGTGCGGCGCAGTCCAAATACGTTTGATGTATGGTAAGAGCGTACCGAAACGACCAATTTTGTAGTAGCAATAACTTAAAAAATGAGCTTCTTCATTTAGTTTAGGTTGTTTCTCTTGAAAACGCCCTATCATTTCCTTCCAGACATATGGAGCGATGGTGTTGATGCGTCGTACAATAGGCAGGGTGGCAGCAAAAATTTCCCCACCGTAATAAACCGGGTCATGGCCAGGGTCTCGACCGCCATCAAGTGTGGTGTATATGTGTCGCATCTGTTGTCGAGTCACGCCATTGATATTATGTTCAGGCTCATAAGGCATTGCCAGGGCCAACAAACCTTGCGCACGTAGGTCTACAAAAAGATCATTGAGCGAGTGGTTAACAAGGCAATCTGAGTCAAGTACTACAAAGGCATCTGTGTCG
>JBGAJY010000126.1:0-16661 GCA_044224705.1 Saprospiraceae bacterium | reverse complement strand
CCTCGACGGTCAGCTGGATCAACTGCGCGACATCCCGCACCGGGCTAAATTCGGTGGCGCTACGGGCAATTTTAACGCCCATTATGCAGCCTACCCAGACTACGAGTGGCGGCGTTTCGGCGACGAATTTGTACGCGAATTCCTGGGCCTGGAGCGCTCCCAACACACCACCCAAATCGAGCATTACGACTTCCTGGCCAGCCAGTGTCAGGCACTAAGCCGCATCAACACCATTCTCATCGACCTGTGCCGCGACGTGTGGACCTACGTGTCCATGGAATATTTCCGGCAAAAAACGGTCAAAGACGAAGTCGGTTCCTCCGCCATGCCTCATAAGGTAAATCCCATCGACTTCGAAAATGCGGAAGGCAACCTCGGTCTGGCCAACGCACTGTTTCAGCATTTTGCCGAAAAATTGCCCATCAGCCGCCTACAGCGCGACCTGACCGACAGCACGGTGCTGCGCAACCTCGGCGTACCCATGGGCCACACCCTGGTTGCCTTCAAATCCATACTGAAAGGATTGGGCAAACTCATGCTGAACGAAGGCAAACTCTTCGACGACCTGGAAGACAACTGGATGGTGATCGCCGAAGGCATCCAGGTCATCCTGCGTCGCGAGGGCTATCCGCAGCCTTACGAGGCGCTCAAAGCGCTCACCCGCGGTCGCTCGGCGGTGACTCGGGAGCACCTGCACGAATTCGTCGACGGGCTGGACGTGAGCGAAGAAGTGAAAGAAGAGTTGAAACGGCTGACGCCGCACAATTACGTAGGCAATTAATTGCCTCTCATTTAGACTTTGGTTTTCGCAAAAACACAAACCAATAGACGCTTCCCACCATCACCGCTCCGCCGATAATATTGCCGATGGTAACCGGTAAAAGATTGGAAACGAGGAAATTAAACCAGTTGAGCGAACCAAAGTGCTCGGGCGAGCTTTGCGCCAGCTCCCAGAACTGAGGATCGTCCTTCCCTTTCAACAGCAGTCCGACCGGGATCAGGTACATGTTGGCGATGCTGTGTTCAAAGCCTGCAGTTACGAAGGCCGTGATCGGAAAAATGATGGAAATGATCTTCCCTGTGGTCGATTGCACGCTGTAACACAACCAGACGGCCAGACAAACCAGCACGTTGCACAAGGCACCCAGGGCCACGGCCTGCACAAAACCCAATTCGCATTTGGCATTGGCGATTTTCAGCATATTCAGACCCACCACGCCGGCGCCGAAGGCGTATTGACGGGACAAGATGATCAGGACAGCGATGGACAGTGCGCCGGCGAGGTTGCCGGTGTACACCAGCGCCCAGTTGCGGAGCATGCTTTGCGTCGATACTTTTTTATTCGCCCAGGCCATTACGATCAGGTTGTTTCCGGTAAACAGTTCGGCGCCGCCGACGATTACCAGGATAAGACCCAGGCTGAAACTGAATCCGCCCAACAGTCGCGTAACCCCAAACGGAAGCGTGGAGCCCGCCGTTACAGTTGTCATGAAAACAGCACCCAACGCAATAAAAGCGCCTGCCAAAAAGGAAAGTACGAGGGTTTTGGTCGTGCCCATGTTGGCCTTGGTTACGCCCACCGATTCGGCTTTTTCAGCCATTTCAGGCGGCAGAAGGGCATCCATCGAGTGAAAAGATGTGTCAGTCATGGTGTCAAAATTGGCGCGAAAGTTTTGCTCCAGCACTGAGTTTTGTCAATGCAAGGCGTGATTGTCGTATGGCAGCCTCTTACATTAGCTCACATTTTCACCGAATCAACACCGTTCCCAGCGATGCAAAAACTCTTGACCCTCCTGTTTTTAATCTCCCTTCAAACCGCTGTTGCCCAGTCTTTTAAAGTGGTCGGTTACCTGCCTTACTACCGCTTCGGTCTGATCAACGACATCGAATTCAACCGGCTCACCCACGTCAATATCGCTTTTGCCAACCCGGATTCGCTGGGCAATTTATCGGTCTCTGGCACAAGCATCACTTCGGCGGTGAACAAAGCCCATCAACAGGGCTGCGAGGTGTTCATTTCCCTGGCCGGCGGCTACCTCACACCGGAATGGAATACCAACTGGAACAACCTGGCCCAGCCCGCCAACCGCCCCGCATTTATCCAAAAAATCGTCCAGTACGTCCAGTCGCACAACCTCGACGGTGTCGACATCGACCTCGAATGGCAATACGTACAGGATTGGTACAGTCCCTTTATCCTCGACCTGAAAGCGGCGCTGGAGCCCCTGAATATCCCGCTTACCGTGGCGCTGCCGGGCTCGTACCGGTACCCCGAAATCACGCCGCAGGCCCTGGCGGCCTTCGACTGGGTGAATATGATGGTGTACGACCTCACGGGACCCTGGGATCCCTCCAATCCAGGCCAGCACTCGCCGTATACCTGGGCGCAACAATGCATCCAATACTGGCAGAATCAGGGTGTTCCGGCGGAACAACTGACGCTTGGCGTGCCGTTTTACGGCTACGATTTTGGCGTCAGCCCGGTGAACGCCTTTAAATATGGCACCATCGTGGCAGCCGACCCGGCCAATGCCTACCTCGACCAGACAGGTCAGAAATTCTGGAACGGCATCCCGACCATACAGGCCAAGACCGAACTGGCGCTGAACGAAATCGCCGGTATCATGATCTGGGAGCTTGGTGAGGATGCCTTCGGTGATGATGCGGATTTGTCGCTGCTCAAAGCCATCGACGAGGTGATCGACGCCGCGGCGTCGGGTACTTCCGAAAACGAGGACCTCGAATTGAAAATATATCCCAATCCAGCGCAGGAACGGCTGTTTGTCCAGTTGCCTGGCGCAGGCTATTATCGTTGCGTCGTCTGTGATGCCCAGGGACGCCTGGTGCGGCAACTATCCGGCAACGAGAACTTCGAAATGTCGATAGGCGAATTCCCGGCAGGTATTTACACCCTCGCTGTTTATTCGGACAGCGGTATCCGGACGGGCAGGTTTGTAAAACTGTGAGATGAGCAATGCCGCAGGATTGCAACCAATTCGGGATCAGCCCTGTCCAATACGCTACACAAGCATTTTTATACCAGCTCCGATTCTTCCACCAAACCCTTTTTACGATGAAACAATTATTGTTATTGCTGGCCTTTTTCCTGGCTGTCCAAACAGCCCGCTCCCAAAACAGTATGCAACCCGATCCGATCTTCGATCTCAATGTAGCGCTCGGTTTCCCTGTCGCAGAATACCAGGAAAGCGGCGATTTCGGCATCGGTTTCGATCTGGGTCTCTATTTCCCGATTTCCAAACGCGTCCCTTCGCTGAAAGTCGGTCCGCAGTTTATGATGCTTTTCACAGGCTCGAACACCGAACGCATCAATGAACAGATTGAAGTCACCCTGAACGGACAAATCATCGACGTCATCAACCTGCCGCTGCGCATCGAAACCAACAACACCACGATCGGTGGCGGCGCCGTGTTTCGCGCCAACGCACCCGTCAGCAAGTATGTGGAGCCTTATGTGCAGGGCTTGATCGGTTTTCGCCGTTTCGCCACCACGATCCGCATCTACGACGAATCCGATGAAGGTTTTTTCCATCCTGATGAAGACGGAGAGATTACGCACAGCACGCCGCTGCAGGACTGGGTGTTCAGCTACGGCGCAGGCGCGGGCCTGCAGATCAGACTGACGGACAATGTGTTCCTCAACATGAGTGCCAACTACCTGTTTGGCGGCGAGGCCGATTACTACACAAAAAGGGACATCAAAAACTTCCAGTTCAACTTCGTGGGCAACACGACGAATTTTGATCCGGACAACCTGAATTCAGACGATCTGGAACTCGACGCCCGTCCCAGCCGTTCCAAAACGCCCATGATCCAGGGGAATATCGGGGTGACGGTGCTGCTGAACGACACAGCGCCAACCTCCCAGGTTGGCGCATGCCACGTTTTGCAGCACGAAACTCCAGCCAAAACAACTGTTCCGGAACACCGCCAGGGTTGGCGCATGTCACGTTGGCTCTGAAAAGAGTACACGTCATACGCCACCTGGCGGTTGTTTTTGTCTTAAAAAAGCCGACGAGGCATGCGCCAACCTGAGGTTGGCGCGAGCAGGGCAACGACCATCTTCGTCACAGCTCCTCCGGACGTTCGCACCTGGTACAGGTATTGGCCCGCCGGCAGATTGCCCCGATCAACGATCACATCATGCTGCCCGGAGGGATAGAAATTGTTGTCGACGACTGTTCGCAAAACCCTCCCGTTTACGTCGAGCAACAGCACCGTGACCGGTGAGGCTTCCGGCAGTTCAAAGCGGAGCGTCGACGATTGGCGCAGCGGATTCGGGTAAATAGACACCAGCGAAGCCGTTTCTACCGACAAATTATGCACGCCACTGGAAGGCGCATTGAAGATCGGCAGGATCGGAAACTCGTACTGCAGAATGCTTTCCGGGTTGGTGATCCCGAACCAGTCCTGCAAGGCGCTGGCGTACACCGAGCGAAAATCGTGCTGCATGGGCACATCGGCCGAATCGTTCAACTGGTTGGGAATCTGTGCGTTAGTGCCGATGATACCTGGAATGACATTTTTTCCGAAAACAAACAAAGGCGCGGCAGCGCCGTGGTCGGTACCGATACTGGCGTTGGATTCGATCGTCCGGCCGAATTCCGAAAAGGTCATGCCCGCCACCTTGTCGGCCACGCCCAGTTGGGTGAGGTCGTCCTGGAAAGCCCCCACGGCTTCCGACAGTCGTTGCAGCAACAAGGCGTGCGTGCCGTTGACGGTGTCGTCGGCCACGACCTGTTCCGCATGGGTGTCGAAGCCTTCGTGCGTGACGATATAAACCGGCGTTTTCAGGCCGCCGCTGATGAGCCGGGCTACGATTTTGAGCTGGTCGGCCAGGGAGTTTTCTCCGTCATCGGGGTAAAGGTTGCTCAGGTTGTCGCCCGCGTCGGCCGCGTTTTTGATGGTTTGATAATACACCTGGGCCTGGTTGGTGATGAGCCGGATAAATTCCAGTTCGTCGCCGTAGGGCGTATTGGGCGCCGGCTCTACCAGGTCGGAAACGAACTGGTAGAACGATTGCGGGTCGGTGATGGCGAAGCCCATCGGGTTAGGATCGCCCATCAGGGCCAGCGACGACAAGGCCCCGATCTGGATGGCCAGCGGGTCGGGCATGTCGGCATTGGGGTAGCCGTTGGGATACCCGGGGTATTCGGATTGCAGGAACCGCCCGAGCCAGCCGGTGGCCAGGTACTGGTCGCTGTCGGAGGCCGACATCCAGATGTCCGTGGAGCGGAAGTGGGAGTAGTCCTGGTTGGGATAGCCGACGTTTTGCACGACCGACACCAGCCCGTCGTCGAACATTTCCCGGATATGGGTCATGGACGGATGAAGTCCCGTATTCGGCACGCCGCTGAGCGCAAGCACCTGATTTTCAGGAATCAGGATGTTGCTTCGGTGTATATTCAGGTGGTCGTACTGGTCAATAGGAATAAGGGTATTGAGGCCGTCGTTGCCGCCGGTGAGCTGGATGAGCACGAGTACACGGCCGTTGGGGTTGCCGCCTTCGGCGAGGGCGCGGAGGAAAGGCAGCTTCGCCATCGGGTTGATGCTGAACCCGTTGTAAGGAAAGGCGGCTGCGCCGGCTGTGATTCCGGCATATTTGATGAAGTCTCTTCTTTTCATAATGAGGAAGTTTTCAGCAGATGAAATCGTTTTGGGTAGGCGTCAGGCCAGTTGATACTCCGGCAGGCTCATGAGGTATTTGCAGAGCAGAGCCAGGCGGGTGCGCACGGTTTCGTAGGCCATTACGTCGTTCGGATTGGCCAGATAAGCGTTCCAGGCATTGGTCCAGTAGTAGTCGTTGGCCTGACCCGACAACAAAATTGATTTCAGTAAAAACTTCTTGAAAGCCGAAAGGTCCATGGGCAGCAGTAGTCTGACGCAGTCGTTGACCAGCTGCACTGGGTCCTCGGGGTGGTCAAATTGCGCAGCAAAAGCGACGGGGTCCACTTTCAACTGATAGCCTCCTGGAGTCTGGATGTACAACAGGGTAAGGGCGTCGGAATAAATATTCCGGTTGCGGATCGTATCGGCGGTGATCCAGTTGCGGTAGTACATTGGAGCCTGCCGGTAAGCGGCCCAACCGGCCACGTTGGGCGGGTCGCCGGGCAGCATTTGCAGGCCGCCGGTGTAATAATTGAGGTAAAGCGGCATGTACCAGCCTTCGAGCAGGGTAGGGGCCTGAATGTTCTGGTTGAAGTTGCGCAATACCCCGACAACCTCGTCGAGCGGATTTTTGATGTAGCAGCCCTTGTTATATGCATCGAAAAAATGCTCGCTTTTGAGCAGGGTTTCCATCACCGGTTTGATGTCGTAATTGGTGTCGCGGAACAACTGGGCGAGTGGCGCGATGATGGTGTCCTCTACCGTCTGGTCGATCACGTAGTATACGAAAAAGCGGTACAACTTCCTGCAAATGAATAGCGCCACTTCTTCCTTTTCAAAAATCATGGTCAACAACGCATCGAGTTCCGCGTCGCCGTTGATGCTGCCCTGAATGATGGTGTTGTTGTAAAAACTGGAGAACTGTTTGATCCCCGCGTCGTGTGCATTGATGTCGAGGTACACATCGAGCGACAAGGGGTTGATGCGCCAGCCGGTGAGTACGCGGGCGGCGGCCACTACGTCGTCTTCGGTGTACTGCGTGGGCGTGTCTTTGCCGATGGTGAAGAGTTCCTGGAGCTCCCGGGCGTAGTTTTCGTCGGGCGCCGATTTATCGTTCAGGTACCCGTTGAGGTACACCAGCATCATTTGGTCGAGGGTAATGGTGCGGGTGAGGGTTTTGAAATTGCCCAAACCGCCTTCGCGCAACCGCCGGTTGTAGTTGTACACCAGCCGGCCGATAAACACTTCACTCGTCTGCGTGGCAAAATGGTTGTGCCAGAACAGGGTCATTTTCTCACGGATGTTGGCTTCGCCGTCGATCATCAGGTTGAGCCACCAGCCGCGCCAGCTCTCGATGCGATAGCCCTCGTTGCCACTGGTAAAATCCGGGTAGGCATTCACCCAGGTTTGCCCCGAAGGCACATCCGGGTCGGTAAAATCATCATTGTTGTAGTTGTTCACGGGCGGATCGGGCTGCGTGGCGGGTACATCAAGCACGAAATCGACGGCGGCTTGCGCGGAGCCCAGCGCGAGCAATTGATCCACCTGCGCTTTTTTTACGCCGAATGTGACACGGCGCAGCAGGTGGGCGGCATGTTCGAAATCCCAGGGACCGGCGTACGGTGTAAGGTCGCCGGAGAGGGCGTTTTCGGGGGCATTTAGATGCGTGTTGGCGGTTGCAAGGGAGGGGGCAGGAGCTTGGGGAAGGTCCACCACTTTGGACAGCTTCTGGAAAAACGCCCTGCGGGAGTAGGATAATTCTGGCATCGGCATGGTGTTGGAAAGGTGGAAGAATCAGTGAATGGCTCGACCGGCAAACGTCTGTAAGTTGGACAGACCGCCGCATTGCTGCCGGTCCATTTGGCCTAATAAAGGTCGGCTGCGCGCAGGAAAAAGTTACAGCAGGGAATGTTAAGGATTTGGTATTACCGAGCCGGATGTTCCTAAAAACTTGCCGAAAGTCTCTGCGGCGGCCTCAACCAGTGCGTAGGTATGTCGGTCGGGACTGTGAAAAAAACTGGTTTCCACGAGGACTCTGTCCTTTTTGACCGTCCGTTTCCAAAGGCCTGTCACCTGTCCGTCGACCACGATTACCGGCCTGAAGATACCGTTTTCGGACACTGCTTTTTTGTGGTGTTGGGAAGCCAAAGCCGCTTTTCGGTCCTTGTAGCTGATGATAAATTCGTCAAAGGCGGGTAGCAGAAATACTGCCGGCTGCCCCTGCCCGGAATTTGAAATGGAAGGATCGAACCAATAGGTTTCTCCTTCGAGGGTTTCGGAGGAAAAACCGGAACGGACCATTTCCAGGGCCCTGCGGGCATCCCGCACCGGCAACCCCGACCACCAGATAAAATCGGCCAGCGTGGCCGGGCCATGACTGGAAAAATAGCGCCAAGCCAACCGGCCCAATGCTTCCTCCCTGTCGATGGACAGCGGCCGGGGAACGCGTTCTTCCAGCAAGGCATACGTCTGACGATTGCCCTGAGTAACTCCGCTGCAAATGAGACAATCGAGCTCCGCGCTGAATAGAAGATGGGCCGACCGGTTGTCATTCAGGGCGATACCCGCCTTCCTGAATTCGTCGAGGACCTCCTCCCGGCTTCGGTGCCTGCCGCCCTCCAGCGTTTTTTCGAGAATTTTGTTGGTTTTGGACAGGGTAGCAGCATCGAGTTCCAGTTGTTTGTGCCGTGCGCTCATGGAAGCCCTGATATGAGGAGCAGTGAGTTCCAGCATCCAGTAAATATCGCTGGCGGTAACCAGGTGCCAGGTCGGTCGGAGCACGTGGGTTCGGAGGATGATACCCTCGTCAATTGCCTTTTCGACGCCCTTCTCCGTTTCGCAGGGCAATCGTGCGCCGATGGCCCATTTGGACATCGGGAAATCCTGGGCCTGCATGGCGCCCATCCAGCCGACGAGGTCGCCGGCAGTAGGTAAAGTGTTCGTGGTGATGTGCTGGGCGGCGAGACGGAGGGAAGCGATGTCGGCTAAGGTCATTTCTGTGCAGGTCGGCGTTTGGATTGTTTACTTCATCATAATGTTGCTTTCAAACTGCCCGATCAAAAAACTCATGTCCACCGACCCGGTGATGCCCGGTATTTTACCCGAATCCGTGAATTGCCAGAGCGCGATTTTGGGTTCTGTCAAAACGGTTTTTTTATCCGGTACGACCCAGCCTTTGGGCGGCCGGTTGCTGTACAGGGCCATCCAGTAGTAGTGTTCGGGGAAATGCCCCTGCAGATAGGTCCTGTAAAACCCTTCGTAGGTGTAAATGATGGGCTTTACTTTGTAATGCTGCTCTATCGCATCCACGTATTTTTTCAAATTGGCGATCATTTGCTCGGCCGGGATTTCCGGGGCGGTGCAGCCCGTGCAATCGAGTTCCACATCGATGATGGGCAACAGGTGACCCTTGGTCAGGGGCACATTGCGAATGTAATTGGCGGCCTGTTCCAGCGGATCGTCCTTGTACCGGTAGAAATGGTAGGCGTCGATGCGCAGCTGGTGTTTTTGGGCATTGTCCCAGTTCTGTTTAAAGTGGGCGTCAACCATACTTTTCCCCTGCGTGGCTTTAATAAAAACAAACCGGATGGGGTGGGGTATACTGTCTTTAACCAATGTGGCCCACTGAATATCGCGCTGGTAGTGCGACACGTCGATCCCGTAGTGCCCGATCCGCTTGTGGGCAGGGCCCAAATCGTCTTTCCCGTAAAAGGGGTCGTTCAGCAGGTGGCGCAGGGTATCGTAATGGGCTTTCCGATCGGTGATTTCACCTGCGCTGTCGACGATCGAATGGCCGGCAAAAAACTCGGGCTCGGATTCCGGCGCAGCGGAGACGGGGGGCTGCGGGGCTTTGCGGTCGGACTGGCAGGCCATCCAGGTCAAAGCGGAAAGCAAAAGAGATATTCCAATCAATTTGTGCATAACAGGGTTGTTTTGACTTGGTGAGGGTCAAATATTACATTTATTTACGGCGCAACAAAGTGATTTTGAGTAATCCCCAAACGGAATTAATGATTTTTCAAATTCCGCCCGATGATGCTGTACACATTCAGGTTGACCAAGTCAAAATGACCCGCCCAGGCCGTATCTGAGGCAAAAACCTGGCACTTCGGACAGGCTTCCGTACTGACGATCACATGGAAGTAATCCTTGTCTCTGTTGCTCAGCGCTACGCCGTATTTCCCGATAAAAGGGCAGCTTTTCATGTTTTCTCCGTTGTAAGTCGTGGAATCGGAGATGATATTTTTCAACTCCGCAATGGACGAACTGTCCATCTCGATCGGTTTGATGATCTGATAATCGGCCAGGTACATGGACGTGCCGGTTTGTTCCTCCTTGGGTGTGGCAAACTGGTCAATTAAGTACACTTCAATATGGTCCAGCCGGCTTTTCGTGGCCTGACTTTTGCCCATGTTTTTGTTGCAGCCTGAAATGGCGGAGATAGCCGTGAGCGTTAAAAGCAGTATGGTTTTCATGCCGTGTCATTTTGAGGTGATACCGAAATAGTACTTGCCATTTTGAGGGGTGCAATTGGAGCAGGACGTCGTTTTGGAGCGGGCGCTTCGGATGGTGTTGTTGATGATGTCGTTCCAGTCGGCGTTGTCGCTTTTCAGATAACTGATTTCTTCCCGCAGCGCCTGAAGAAAGCTGACCGTGAAGAAACCGCCGTTGGCGCTGCTGACCCAGGAGTATTCGCCCGGACTGGCGGCGCAGGAGAGCATGTTTCCTTTCGAGTTGATAAACAGTTCCTTCAACTTGGCGAGGTTGTAGTTGTTGTTGTTTTGCATCACCAGGAAGTTGTTGTTGGTAACCTGCGACATCCCCACGTCGTTGTTGCAGCAGTCTCCGAGGATGATGTTCAAACGGGCGCCTTTGCTCACGATTTTGCTGTATACGTCCGATAATGAAATGGTTGTGCTCTCCGTCAGGCGGATGTACGAGGAGGTTCGAATGTCGAGTTGAGGCCAGGTTTCGGTCTGGTTGGACCATCTGAAACCGTGGCCCCGGTACACGCAAACGACGATGTCGTTGCTCCCGACGGATAGGTTGCTCAGGGTGTTGAGCACGTTGGTTTTGGTGAAATTTTCACCGTTTACAATGTATTTTTTGAAGGAAATGCCCAAAGCATCCGAGATGCCCCGGAATTCACTTTCCAGGTTTTGCTGATCGATCGCGCAGCCGGAGCCGATGTCGCCGATGGAGGTATTGGCAATGACGACCAGGTGCAGCGTGATGGGCGATTCGTAATTTTTACTGACCAGTGTGGAGTTGTCGAGTCCGAATATTTTGCGCAGAGCCAGGTAATCGCTTTCATTAGTCCGGTAAAATTGCCGCAGGTAGCTGTCGGTCACCTCGCCTTTTTGAAGTGGCTCGAAAGAATCGGCTATCACGCCGTCGTCGGCATTTTCCAGGTCAAATATGACCAGCGGGACATCGAGGATGTCCGTGAAGATCAGGTGATCCGGCCGGTATCCGTATTTGCCGCTCGCAGTGATAAACTGCGGATTGGAGCCGATGAGCGCCAGGTATTCAATACCATCGGATTCGCCGTGCTCGGAGGTGTAGTCCACATTGACCACTTTGTACATGTCTTCGGCATAGTAACCTACCCGCATGTACATTTTACTTTCATTAAAAATGACCAGCAGGCCCTTGTACTCGGTATCCTCGCTGGTGAATTTTAATTCATAAATGTCCTGGCCATTGGTCTGGCAGACCACGCTGAACAGGACGGCCACAAAAAGGAGCAGTTTTTTCATAAGGTTGATTTTGAATTTAAAAGCAGCCGCGCACCTTCAAAGCACAGCCCCCGCCACCGGGCATAATCCGGCAACGGGGGCTGTGTGGCTATCGGGGCAGGGCAATCATTTGGAGTGATTTATTTGGAACCCTCAAATATAGCCCTTCAAAAAGGATTCAGTCAAGTGCAAAATGCAGAATATTCATCGGGTTATATTTTTAAGAATCTGCCGGCATATGCGCTCTTTTCACCCCTGATTTTTACATAATAAATGCCTGCCGGAAGCGCGGCAGTGCTCAGCGTCACCCGGTTCTGATCGGTGGAGGATATGGTATGCACCTCGGTCCCGGCGCTGTTGAACACCCCGATCTCAAGCACGCGGTCGTCCGTAATTTGGGTGATCACCTGGTCCTGCGCCGGATTGGGCCACAGTTGCAGGGACTGGATGGGCACTTCCGAAACTGCGCTCGTGAACGGCGTGTCGAATTTGGTGCCGCTGTTCAGCACTTCTCCCGTAGATATATCCTGCACAAAAGCGACGACGTACACCTGGTCGGCTTCCCAACCCGCGGCGATGGTATAGTCGTAGGTATATTCAATTTCTTCCCCCAATGCAGGCGTCGCGAAAGCGCCGCCGTCCAGCATGGGCAACATTTTGCGGAACACATCGTGGTGCACGGATTCGCCGTTGGGCGAGTTGTAGTTCACGATTTTTTCCACCACGGCGGCAAAAATGCGGTAGTTGCCGGAGGGTATGGCGCCCCAGGATTTGGCTTTGATTTTTACGGTGCGGGCAGCTCCCGTACCCGATTCGGTAACCGTGAGCGAGAGCGGGCTCGTTTCGCCGATTTCCGATACCAGCAACGCTTGCTGCAGCAGGGTTCCGCTTACCGGAGCCAAAGCGCCGTTGAGGGCTACACGTGGAGTGCCGTTGATGCCGTATACGGCTGCACGACCTGCATTTTCGGTCGTATTGGCTAGGTAAAATGCGCAATTCACATAAGGTATGGGCGGGTGGTAGGCAATGTGGTGCACATCGTCGGGGTAATTCGCGATGAGGCTGTAAAACGCAGGATTTTTACTCGCGCAAACCGAGCAGCGGGAGTTGGTGAAATGCTCGAGCAGGACGTATCTTTTGGGTAATTGCTGGGCTGCCAGGCCGGCAGTCAGGAACAGGCAGAGAAGCGGGAAAAAGATTTTTTTCATGTCAGATCAACTTTGTTTGTGTCGACAAATCTACGATGCCCGGCGCGCGGCGGATGTTAAAGCTGCCCCAAATGTCGTCCGACTGACCCCTTCGAACAATTTGACTCAGGGCTGGCAAATGGGCGGAAGGCTGTATTATTGCCGCGTCAAACCAAACCCGTTCTATTACGTATGCTTCTCTTGTCCATGCCTGACTTTACCTCCGGGGCCGTCTGGGTCAGTTTGCTGACCCTGACTTTTCTCGAAATCGTGCTGGGGGTCGACAATATCATTTTTCTCTCCATCGTCTCTTCCAAACTCCCCGAAGCCCAACAGCCCAGGGCCCGCAACATCGGCCTTGTTCTGGCTATGGTGTTGCGCATCCTGATGCTCTTCGGCATCACCTGGATCATGTCGTGGAAAAAAGTGCTCATTCCGCTGGATTTTATCAGTGAATGGAACGAAGTACATCCTGGCGAACACGCAGGGCTCACGGGTCAGGGCCTGATTCTGCTTATCGGGGGCCTGTTCCTGCTCTGGAAAGCCACGACCGAAATTCACCACAAGCTCGAATCGCCCAAAGCCAGCGACGACCCCGAAGTGGGTACGGGCGCGGCGGCATTCAACCAGGTGGTGCTGCAAATCGCCGTGATCAACATCGTTTTTTCCTTCGACTCCATCCTGACTGCGGTGGGCATCGCCGACAGTCTGCTCGTCATGATCATTGCCGTGGTACTCTCTGTGCTGGTCATGATGACCTTTTCAGGTCCGGTCAGCAAATTCGTCAACGCGCACCCGACCGTTCAGATGCTGGGCCTGTCCTTCCTCATCCTGATCGGGTTTTCGCT
The DNA here is from genome assembly GCA_044224705.1 of Saprospiraceae bacterium. Taxonomy (GTDB): domain Bacteria; phylum Bacteroidota; class Bacteroidia; order Chitinophagales; family Saprospiraceae; genus M3007. The sequence goes on along the minus strand of JBGAJY010000126.1, from coordinate 3,263 downwards.
CATCGCCGAAGCCGCGCATTCGGGCCACGTGCTCGAAGCAGAAGTGCCGAAAGGTTATCTCTATTTCGCTATTTTCTTCTCCTTGTTTGTCGAAATGCTGAACATCCGCATGCGGCGGAAAATGCAGAAACCCGTTCAACTCCACGGCCCGGTGGAGACCGCCGCGAAGCGCGGAATGCTGGATGAGGACTTGCTCGATAATCAATGAGTGAATGAGTGAATGAGTGAATGAGTGAATGAGTGAATGAGTGAATGAGTGAATGAGTGAATGAGTGAATGAGTGAATATTTTTGGGCCTATTTGATACCATTTGGAAATGAACAAGGAAGAATTCGCTCAGTATTTTCGAACCAGGACTAAAAAATTTGCTGTGGACGTGATTAGCCTTTTAGCGATAATCCCTCCGCATGCTGCCAGAAGAGTAATTGATTATCAATTGACAAAATCCTGTTCTTCAACGGCCTCCAATTACCGTGCAGCTTGCAGGGCGCGGTCCAAAGCCGAATTTCATTCTAAAATGAGTATTGTAGTTGAAGAGGCAGATGAGTCTCAATTTTGGCTTGAAATGATTGAAGACCTTAAAATTGACAACAGTCAGGAGTTGAAACGCCTTCAAAACGAAGCGCTTGAAATTCTAAAAGTCTGCTCCAAAGCCCGCGACAATTCCTGAAACTCACTCATTCACTCATTCACTCATTCACTCATTCACTCATTTCCATGGAATTAAATCTCGATCGCGATCTCGTTTTCTTCGACGTTGAAACCACCGGCCTGAACGTCGTGCGGGATCGCATCGTACAGATTGCCCTGGTCAAATTGCACCGCGACGGCAGCCCGCCCGCGGAATTATCCACCCTCATCAACCCAGGAATACCTATTTCCGAAGAATCCATGGCCATACACGGCATCACGCCGAAGGACCTGGCCAACAAACCCACGTTCCGGCAGCTGGCGCAAAAAATCTGGGATTTCATCGGTTCTGCCGACCTCGCCGGCTACAATTCCAACCGCTTCGACGTGCCCATGCTGATGGAAGAATTTGCCCGTGTCGGCATGGAATTCGACATTTCTAAACGACGCCTGATCGACGTGCAGCGGATTTTTTACAAAATGGAACCCCGCACCCTCAAAGCCGCCTACCGGCTGTATTGCGGCCGTGAACTCACCGACGCCCACGATGCGCTGGCCGACGTGCAGGCCACCATCGAGGTGTTCAAGGGCCAGCTCAACCTGTACGAAGGCAAAGACCTGCTCGATGAAGACGGCAACGTCGTGCCGGCGCCGGTGCAGAACAACATTCAGGTGCTGCACGACTTCACCAACGACCTGAATTTCCTCGACGCCACGCAAAAACTGCGCGTCCAGTCCGACGGGGCCGTGGTCTTCAATTTTGGCAAATACAACGGCCAGCCCGTACGCGAGGTGCTCAGCAAAGACAAAAACTATTATTTCTGGATGATGGAACGCGAGTTTTCCTCACAGGTCAAACAGATCATCAAACAGATGATGAAAGAGATCGAAAAGGGACAACGCTGAGCGCGCAAATTCGTTATGGCATTGTCGTACCCGTACCTTTACACATGAAGCAGTTTCCTTTTTCCAGCCGTTCCACCCGCAATACCGGGATCCATTATCTCTTCCAATCGCCCTTTGTCCCTTGCCTTTTGCTTTTTGCCTTTTACCTTTTTCTCAGCGCCTGCTACGAACCCAAAAAGGCTTGCCTCGACGTCAACGCGGTCAATTTTGACGCTACGGCCGATGAAAACTGCTGCTGCAATTACCCTCGCCTGATCCTCAATGTGGAGCAACGCTACGATACCTTGTCCTACCGCGAGGACGAGGCTTATCCACAACCCGACGGCCATTGGTTCCGGCTGAAAAAAGTGATCTTTTACCTCTCCGATTTCCATGTCTTTCGCGGCACGGAGGAGTTTATCGTGACCGACAGCCTCGATCTGCCCGTTTTCGGCCCAGGCCTTACCGATACGCTGAAACGCTTTCTGGTCAATGATTTTGCGCTGGTGCGCCGCACTCCACTGGCCTATCCGGCCGGCGCATTTCCCGAAAGCGGTACCTTCGACCGGGTTCGGGTTCGGCTCGGGCTGCCGGCCGAGGCACAAGCGGTAATACCTATTAAAGCGCCGTCCGGCCATCCTTTGTCGGCGCAGGCGGAAAAATTGTGGATTGATCGCGACCGCGGTTTCGAAGCGATGCGCCTGATTTTTACCCGCGATTCGGCGAGTGCGACGCTGGCAGATACGCTGAGTTTTTCCCGGCCGGATTTTGACAATTTTTTCCTCACGGGCAACGGAACATTCACACACCGGACGGGTTATGATTTTCAGGTGCAAATGCTGACCGATTATCGCGAGTTGTTCCGCGGCGTGGATTTGGCCAATGGCACGCCCACTGCCTGGAAAGCACAAATTGTCGCCAATTTGCCGAACGCCTTTATCCTTTATTGAGGAGTTTAAGACTAATTTGTCCCAAATTTTAAGAACACAAAAACATGAAAAAGTACTGGCTCTATTCTTTTGCCCTGATTCTTTTGGTCGCATCCGCCTGTAAGGACGACAACCCGGTTGTTCCTACGCTCCCCGAGGTTACCCTGAGTTTTAACGCTACTTACGACGGGCAGCATCTCGAAAAATTCAAAGCCTACGACTATGGCACTTTTCCTGTGAAATGGTCGCGCTTCAACCTCTACGTCTCCGATGTCACCCTGCTCAGGGGCACGGAGGAAGTCAAATTCACCGACGTTGCTTTCCTGGATTTTACGCCCGATCTATCGTCGAGCAACCAGACAGAAACGGTTGTGCTGCGTTCTACGGCGATCCCGGCCGGCGATTATACCGGCATCCACATCGGTTTTGGTGTAAAACCCGACCTGAATGGCAAAAAACCGGCTGATTTCGCTCCCGAACACCCTTTATACCTCGAATCGGAATATTGGCCCGGCTGGTCGAGTTATATTTTTTCAAAAATCGAAGGCTCCGCCGATACCGATAACAATGGCTCCGGCGACCTCGATCTCGTGTATCATACCGGCGGAAACCAGACCTATAAAGACTTTGTGTTCAACCATGCTTTCACGGTCAATGCGAACGGAGGCAATATGAACATCGATCTCGATTTGAAAAACCTGTTCACTTTCAACGGCCAACTCTTCGACATCATCGCCGTCCCGACTACTTCCCACGGCCAATCCGGCGTCGATCTGATGGAAGTTTTACAGGATAATTATGACAATGCCGTAGAGATAC
>JBGAJY010000125.1:0-16528 GCA_044224705.1 Saprospiraceae bacterium | reverse complement strand
ATCGAGGGCCGCAAGATCCTGGAACAAAACCGGGTGCCCTGGTACCCCTTTCCGGAGCGCGGCGTGACGACCTTCCTGCACATGGCGCGTTATCGCGAAAACCTGGAATTGCTCTACGAAATCCCGCACGACCTGCCGGTAGAATTCCCCGATATCCGCCGCGACGAGGCAAAAAAAATACTGGAACGGGTACGAAAAGAGGGCCGAAACCGGCTTGGAGGAGAGGAGTCCGCCAGTCTGCTGAATTGCTACGGCATCCCGACCGGATCGCTCGCGGGCAAGTCGAGGGTGCTGTTTATCGGCGCCGACCGCGACCCGCTGTTCGGCCCGGTGATCCGTTTTGGCGCGGGCGACGAGCTGGGCAAAGTGCTGACCAATCTGGCCGCCGCCCTACCGCCGCTCAACCTCGCCCTGGCCCGCCACATGGTCGAGGACGCGCAGCTGATGCGTTTTTTGCCGGAAGCCGAATCGGGTCGCGAATTGTTGCTGACGATCCTGTGCCGCTTTGCCTATCTGATCATGGATTGCGCTGATATTCAGACATTTCACATCCAGTCGTTTTTACTCAACGACGAAGGCGGATCGGCCTCGGAAGCTTTCGGAACGCTCACGCCGGAGCCAGCATTGGCCCGCGAAGCGTACGCCCACCTGGCCATCCAGCCCTACCCGACCCAATGGATCAGACATGTAAAATTGAAAGACGGGCAGGAGCTCGTGATGCGGCCGATACGGCCGGAGGACACGCCGCTGGAGGCGGAAATGATCAAAAACGTGTCGCGGCAGAGCTTGTATTTCCGCTTCTTCGGCTACGTGCCGGGGTTGGATGAGAAGCAGTTGTCGCGTTTTACGCACATCGATTACGACCGCGAAATGGCCATTGTAGCGGTGATTGAAAAAGAATCGGGGCCTGAGATCGTGGGCGTGGTGCGCATTGTCGGCGATGGCTGGCGCGAATCGGCCGAGTACGCCATTCTGGTGGCCGATGCCTGGCACGGGCACGGGCTGGGCAGTTTGCTGACCGATTATATCCTGGAAATTGCCCGGGCACAGGGCTATGCGACGATCACGGCGACTTTTCTCAAAAGCAACGGTGCGATGCGACGCTTGTTTGAGCGGAAAAAATTCAAGATCCGCAATGGAGAAGACGGGAGCTGATCTGGCGGAGCTGGCCCTTTGAGGGCACTATTTTTTCCCTGCCAGGCGGCTCAGGGTCTCGGCCAGACTGGCGCTGAGGGCCTGCTCGCGCGTCAGTTGTTCGGCCAGGCGATCCATTTCTGAATGGAGGCGTTCGATTTCCTTCCTCAAAAATTCCAACTCGCCCGTGTTAGCCGGTTGGGTTCCTCTGGCCGTCCCGTAGGGCGCGTCGGGCTCGGACACCAGTCCGGGCAGCCGCCGGTTACCTGAGAAATCGAGGGTGGCGAGTTGTTCAGGCAAAATATCAAGTCCCTTGGCAATTTTCTGCAAAGCTTTGCCCGGCAACGGATCGGTTTTGAGCAATCGGGAGAAATGCTCGGCTGTATAGCCGATGCTGGCGGCAAAATCCTTTTGTTGCCAGCCCCTCGATTTGACCAACAGGGCAATTTTTTCTCCGATGGTTTGCATAGTGGCCGACGGAACGCGTTTTGATGCGTAATTGATTTTTTTTGATTAAAAAATTGACAAACTCATTTTTTAATCAATTAATTGATTTATCTTTGTCTCATCGCGGACATGAAAGCAAATGTAGATAAAACCGCGGTGGGGCAAAGGTCCCGCAGCGACCACTTTATTTTTTGGAATCAGAAGGTAGGTTTCTTACAGAAAGCGTTCGGAACAACGCTGGCACGTAGAGAACAGGGCCGTTGCAACAATGGCCCGTTCGTTTTTCGCAGTCAGGCGCTTGGCTGCAAAAGGCCTTTGTCTACCTTTACTGCCCCCATCAGCCTTCTTTCTGACCGTTTCTTCCTTCTGCATTTCCATGTTTATTTCCGGTATTCAACAAATCGGCATCGGCGTCGCGGACGTACACGCTGCGTTCAAATGGTATCGTCAGCATTTCGGGCTGGATCTTCCGATTTTCGAGGAGGCCGCAGTGGCCGGCCTCATGCTGCCTTACACCGGCGGCCAGCCCCAGGCGCGCCACGCCATTCTGGCCCTCAACCTGCAAGGCGGCGGCGGCGCCGAGATCTGGCAATACACGGGTCGCACTCCGATGCCGCCGGCTTTCCAGCCGCAGTTGGGCGACCTGGGCATTTTTGCCGCCAAGATCAAATGCCGCGATGTGATGGCCTGTTTTAATCAGTTGCGCAAGCAGGGCGTCAATATTCAAAGTAATCCCACTCCGCGCCCGGACGGCTCCGAGCACTTTTTTGTCAAAGATCCCTGGGGCAACACCTTCGAAATCGTCGGCGCCGACGATTGGTTTGCCACCGACCGGAAAAGCCTGACAGGTGGCATGTACGGCGCCTTCATTGGCGTGTCGGACATGGAACGCTCGATGGCGTTTTATCGCGATGTACTTGGCTATGAGACGGTGGTGTATGACGAGACGGCCGATTTCCCCGACTGGCATGGCGCCGACGGCGGCTTCGGACGGTATCGCAGGGTGTTGCTGCGCCATGCGGAGCACAGGGTCGGGGCATTCAGCCGGCTGCTGGGCGACACGGAAATTGAGCTCGTGCAGTCGCTCGACCGGCCGGCACGGACAATTTTCGAAGGGCGTTTCTGGGGCGACCTGGGCTTTATTCACCTCTGTTTCGACATCCTCGGCATGGCTGAAATGAAACAGTTCTGCGCCGACAAAGGCCATCCATTTACCGTCGATTCGAGCGGCTCCTTCGATATGGGCGAGGCTGCCGGGTACTTTGCCTATATCGAAGACCCGGACGGCACGCTGATCGAATTTGTGGAAACACACAAGATTCCGATCCTGAAAAAAATCGGCTGGTACCTCGATCTGCGCAAGCGGAGCAACCCAGCGAAGCCCCTGCCGCGGCTGATGCTGAAAGCCTTGGGCCTAGGGCGGGTGCGGGATTGACAGAGGACAGGATTGACGGGATGAACATGATTTGATTGAGGGTAATGGGGCATTTGAAATACCCGAATGCTTTTTGCCCCTCAATCAAATCATGTTCATCCCGTCAAAATCCCGTCAATCCTGTCCTCTAATTGCAAACATTTTCCAAAACCTCTCCCCCACCCTTTTCAGGCACCTACTTTTGCGCATCATTTTGACAACCTTGACTATGATGCGCCAATTTTCCCTGATCGTTTTTGCATTTTTCCTTGCTTGCAATCTTCAAGCCCAATCCACCGACAGCCTGGTCATCGAAGTGACCATGGTAGGCGCGCAGCCCGGCCCGGCCAAACTGATCGGCACCCTGGGCGACCAGAATTTCATCGCGGATTCAGCCATCGTGGACGCCGGCGGGCACTTTGTCCTGCGCCGCAAAAAAACCCTGCCGGCCGGCTATTACTATTTTTTGCTGCCGGGCAACAAGAGTTTTTCCATGCTCTTCGACCGAGACCAGCAATTTACGCTGTACGCACAGGTGAATGACGTAGCCAATACCATGCAGGTAAACGGATCGCTCAATACTGACCTGTTGTACCAAAACTTTCGCTTCCTGGCCAAACAGGAGCCGGAAATGAACCAACTGGCCGAGGTAATGCGTCGCAGCGCAGCGGGTACGCCCGAATTCCAGCAGGCCAAAGCCCGGCAGGACCAATTGCTCGCCGAACGCAAAGCCAGCCTCGACGAGACTTTCAAAAAATACCCCGACGCCTTTTATACCCGCTTCAAAATTGCAGGCCAAAACCCCGACTGGCCCGAATTTCACAAGCCCAACGGCGACATCGATACCATGCGGCAGGTGATCTACTACCGCGCGCATTTCTGGGACGGCGTCGATTTTGCGGATAACCGCCTGCTGCGTACTCCGGTGATTGCCAACAAATTGCGCCGATACATAAAAGAACTCACTCCCCAACAGCCGGACTCACTGATCAAAGTCAGCGACGAACTTATCCGCCGCGTATTGCCGCACAAACCCTATTTCCAGTTCTTCTCCAACTGGATCGCCATGCAATACGAAAACACCAAAACCACGGTGATGGATGGCGAAGCGGTGTATGTGCACACCATCATGAACTTTTTCACCCCCGAACTCGCCTTCTGGGACACCCCCGATAACATCGAAAAACTGCGCAAACACGCCTGGGAAATGGAGGCCAGCCTTCTGGGCCGAAAAGGCCCCGATGTGATCGCTAACAACCAGTACGGCTATCAGAAAAGCATCTACGAAATGACGGCGCCCATCGTCATCGTTTTTATGTTCAGCCCCGACTGCGAACACTGCCAGGAGCAGGCGCCCAAAGTGCAGCAGTTTTATGAAAAATGGAAAACCAAAGGGGTCGATATCTTTGGTATCGCCGTGAATACTACGGACGGTGAATGGCGGCAATTTCTTGAAAAAGAGCATTTTACATTCACCAACGTGTTCGACCCGACCAACCGCGCCATCTATGCCAAATACTTCGTCGACATCACGCCGGAACTGTACGTACTGAACAAGGACCGGACCATCGTGGCAAAAAACCTGAATGTGGATCAGCTGGAAACCATCGTGGAGCGCGAATTACGGAAGATGAAATAGTCTGGTAGCCCGGAATTTATTCCGGGTATGCCTCGTGCCCGGAATAAATTCCGGGCTACCAGATGTTCAAACCCCAATCATACTCCTGGTATTGTACTACCGCCGAGGGGTTGATTTTTTTGTCCGAATAACGGTTCAGGAACCGGACCACATTGCCGAAATCCACGGCATACCACTCGAATATCCTGCTGATTTTTACCGATCCCGGCCGTACAGTGTTGTAAGCCGGGTCGTTGACAAATGCCCGGGTACGCTGATCCAGCAGGCTGTCGAGCTCACCGGCCGTATACGCCCGGTTCAGCAAAGGCGGACAGGAGCGCGCGGCGCAATTGATCGCAAAATGGATGCGCGGGTCTTTGAATTGCGGCCGCAGGATGTCGTTTTCAATCTGGTTGAGACTGTATTTTTTGCTGCCGATTTTGATGCGCCGCACGTCCCAGGTCTTTCCACCATCGAGGCGCATGATGCTGGAAACCGGGTAATTATCCAGAATAAGATCGATGGTGAAGGCGTTGTAGGCGTTGATCCAGTAAGCCATCTGCTCCTCCCGCGTCCATTCGGGAAGCGGCGGATGGGCGCTCAGCAGCAACAGAAAACTGTCGAGCGCGGGTTGATCGGCCTGAAAGGATTTATAATTCACCCGGCCTTCCGTATTCACGTGTTTTTGCAACAAGGAATCCCATAATGCCGACGAGGGTGGCAAAGAATCCGGATTAATACCCGGACGGAGGATAATTGATGAACCCGTCCCAAAGGCCGGCAGCGAGCCTTGCAACACAGTCATCAGAACGAAGACAAGCCATTTTTTGCAAACAGGAGGAAAAAGGAACATGCTCTTGTTATTTTTTAAAAAATGATATTCAACCTGTTGAGACAGTCTTGTAAAAACGGAGCACACCCCGGGAAGTTTTCCGCACACCGTGTAAAACGAACTGAAAAGTCCCTTTGCCTACATTTTCTCTACTTTTGCCCCGCAAATTCAGCCGGGCTTTCCGGCCTTCCGACACTCCCGATATGTCTGTAAAAGTCAGTAATCTGGTCAAAACCTACGACGCACAGCGCGCGGTGGATGGTATTTCGTTCGAGGCGCACCGCGGTGAAGTGCTCGGTTTCCTGGGCCCCAACGGTGCAGGCAAGACGACCACGATGAAAATCATCACCGGTTACCTGCCCCAAACCGAAGGCACCGCCGAAGTCTGCGGTTTCGACGTCGCGGAAAAGCCGATGGACACCCGCGCCCGGATCGGCTACCTGCCCGAACACAACCCCCTGTACCGCGACATGTTCGTGCGCGAATACCTGCAATTCGCCGCCGGCGTGCACGGCCTCAAAAACGCCCGCAAACGCGTGGCTGAAATGATCGCACGCACGGGCCTCGACAGCCACGCCGCCAAACACATCGGCGAACTCTCGAAAGGCTACCGCCAGCGCGTCGGGCTCGCTCAGGCCATGCTGCACGACCCCGAAGTGCTCATCCTCGACGAGCCCACTTCCGGCCTCGATCCCAACCAGATCGTGGAAATCCGCCAACTCATCAAAGACCTCGGCAAGGAAAAAACCGTGATCCTTTCGACCCACATCCTCGGCGAAGTGGAGGCCGTATGCGATCGCGCCATCATCATCAACAAGGGAAAATTGGTGGCCGATGCGCCGATTACGGAGTTGAAACAACAGTTTTCGGGGCAAACGGTCGTGACCGCCGAGTTTGCCGAAAAAACGAACGCCGCCAACCTGGCCAAAATCCCGAACGTGAACAGCGTCAAATCGCTCGGCGCCAACCGCTGGCAACTCCGTGCGACGACCGACCGCGACATCCGGGCCGAAGTCTTCGCCTTTGCCGTAGCCCAGCAGCTGACCTTGCTGGAATTGCACCGCGAGACATTCAGCATGGAGGAGATTTTCCAGCAACTGACCAAATAACCCATACCATGTTCTCCATTTTTCGAAAAGAAATCAACGCCTTTTTTTCCTCGCTGGTCGGCTATATCGTGGTCGGGATTTTCCTGGTGGCGATGGGTTTGTGGATGTGGGTGTTCCCGGCCTCCAGCATATTGGAAGGCGGTTACGCCACCCTGGATACGCTGTTCGCCATGGCGCCGATGGTCTTCCTGTTTCTTATTCCGGCCATCACCATGCGTAGTTTTGCGGAGGAAAAACAGAGCGGCACCATCGAATTGTTGGTAACGCGGCCTTTGTCCGACTGGCAAATCGTGGGCGGAAAATTTCTGGCCTGCCTGGTGCTCGTGGGTTTCGCACTGCTGCCTACGGTGCTGTATTACATCACCGTGTACCAACTCGGCGAAACCAAAGGCAACCTCGATTCCGGCGGCATCTTCGGCTCCTACATCGGTCTGATGTTCCTGGCAGGCGCATTTGTGGCCATCGGCGTATTCGCCTCTTCGCTCACCAACAACCAGATCGTGGCCTTCGTACTGGCCACTTTTCTCTGCTTTTTCGTCTACCTCGCCTTCGATGCCCTGAGCCGCTTGTCCATATTTTTTGGCAAAACGGACGATATCGTGCAGGCCGTCGGCATTCAGTACCACTACGAATCCATGAGCCGCGGCGTGCTCGACACCCGCGACATTATTTATTTTCTGTCCGTCATTGCTGTTTTCCTGGCCGCCACCGTGCTTTCCCTGGGGAAAAGGAGGTGGTGATTTAAAAGAGTTGATAAGGGTTGATAAAGTTGATAAGGTTTATAAAAAGGTGGGAGGATGCTCTCTCCTTTTTATAAACCTTATAAACCCTCATCAACCCTTATCAACCCTTTTTAATCACCATCCTCACCCGCCGGTTCCATTTCCGGTTTTCGACAATTTCGTTGCCGTCAAAGTCGCGGTGTTCCATGCCCGCTTCCGCTTCGCCGAACACCTGGATGAACATCCGGTCGGCCCGCACCCCTTTGGTGACGAGGTAGTCGCGGGCAGCGCGGGTGCGGGCAGTGGCCAGGGCGACGTTGGTTTTGGCGTCGCCGACATTGTCGGTGTAGCCGTACAGATTGATGGTAGCGCCGGGGTTTTGCGACCACATCAGGGCCACTTCGTCGAGGATAAGTCTGGAGCCTGCGTCGACGTCGGACTTGCCCGTTTCGAAAAATATATTGCGAACGGAGTCTTTCTGAATGAAAATATCCTGGTCTTTGAAATAGGGGCATTTGGCGCCGTACAGTGCGCGCTGCTCTTCCAGGTCGATGATCGTGGCGTAGGCAAATCCCTTGGTAATCAGTTGATTCTTCACTACTTCGGCCTCTTCTCGGGTCCAGTAAGTACCCACGAAATAGCGGTATATTCCGTTTTGGTCCACGCTGCTCACCACGCTTTCCACGCCCCTGTCGGTGAAATAAGATTCGTCGACGGGTTTGGCAAAGGCGCCGGCCTGGACGCGGAAATCCTGGGCCCGAAGACCAAAGGGAAGCGTCAGGACAAGAACAAAAAGAAGGCGTTTGAATGTGGAAGGCATGGCTTTTTTTCTGCAAAATTAATGATTTAGACCGTAGAACGTTGGCGCGAGGCTAAGCCTCGCGCCAGCAACTCGCGCCAGCAACTCGCGCCAGCAAGGCAAACTCTGTGCCTCCGTGTCTGCGTGTTTTTCCCCCCACCAGTTTCACATCTTCATTTTCCCCTCATCCGTCGCTTTCAGGAATTTGATCAGTCCGGTGAAATACGTCTGCTGATCGTCCCACATGCACATGTGGCTGCCGTTCGGGCACAGCAAAAAACTGCCGTTGGGGATTTGCCCGGCCATCCATTCCATGTATTTGGGGTCCATGGTATCGTGCGTGGCGCCGATGACGAGCGTGGGAATTTTGATGTTCGGCAGGTCTTTCGAGCGGTCCCAATTCACCAGGTTGCCGCCGACGCCGAACTCGCTGGGGCCCTGCATTTGGACATAAATCGTCTCGTTCAGGTGGGCAAAAGTCCGGTTCACCGGGTCGGGCCAGTCCTCCGCCGGCATGCGGAGGATGTGTTTGCTGTAAAAATTCGGCATCAGCAACTCCATGTATTTCGGGTTGTCGAAATCGCCACTGGCCTCGATCCGGCGGATGGTATCGAGTACTTTGGGGTCGAATTGTTTGGACAAAACATCCTCCGCGTATTTGCCATAAGCCGGGCAACTCGCCATCATATCACTGATAATCAAGCCTTTAATATTACCCTGATATTTCAAGGCGTACTCCATAGCGAGAATGCCGCCCCAGGAATGGCCCAGCAGGTAGCAGTTGTCCTTGTTGAGGCCCAGGGCCTGGCGCACCTGTTCCACTTCCTCCACAAACCGGGCAAGTTGCCAAAGCGAAGTGTCTTTCGGCTGGTCGGAATAGGCCGAACCGAGCTGGTCGTAGTAGATGAACTCGATGCCTTCGGTGGGCATGAAATTTTCAAAACACTCGAAATATTCGTGGGTGCAAGCTGGACCGCCGTGCAGCAGCAGCACTTTGATGCGCGGGTTGTTGCCAAAGCGTTTGGTCCACACCTTGAACTCGCCGGACGGCGTTTTGATCGGGATCATGCGGATGTTGCCATCCTGAACGCCCGTTTCCGTGTTGGCGAAATATTGGCCAACCGTGGGCCCGGAAGATGTAGCGGCGGGTTTTTCGGCAGAATTGCAGGCTGCGAATAGCGATAGCAACAGGAATAGTAAACAGTTGATTTTCATTGTTTTCGATCGAATTGACGGTGAGTGAAAGACATTGTTACTCAAAGATCATCCAAATGATCAAATAAACGAAAGGGGCGACCGCCAAGAGCAGTCACCCCGTTTCGATCCGTGTACTGCCTTGACTTATTTTCCGTCGGCCGGCATCAGGCCGAGTTGTTGCATCATGGCCATCTGGTCGATGACCGCCCAGTGTTCCACGCCTTTGCCTGCGGCATCGAAGCGAATAATATCGGTCTGTTCCACACTGACGGCTTTATTGGTGGCCGCCATGCCCATAAAAGGGCCTGTGTTCGTGCCCGTGTACATCGAGTGCACGATCACGATGTCGCCTTCGGCAACGATGTGCAGGATTTCCGTATGGCTGTTCGGGAAAGCTGCATGATACGCTTCGATCAGCATTTTGGATTTTTCAAAATCGCTGAGTCCTTCGGGCATGCCGGGCGGGAAGGGCATGTGCTCTTTGACTGACGGGCTCACGAACGAGGCAAAAGCAGCCAGGTCTCCAGCATCGACGGCGGCGATGATCTTGCGGGCCGTGGCCTTGTTTTGAGCGGGTGTTTGCGCGGCAAGCGTACCGGCGCCGAGGGCGAGGAAAAGGACGAATGAAAGGATCGTTTTCATTGGACAAGAGTGTGTTTGGATTGGTGAACATTTAAAGTTGATGGTGCAAAGGTGTGGCGGTGAATTGCCCGCACACCAGTCCAGTTTCTGTCCATTTTTTGTTCAAATGATTTCCAATGAAAACCGCGCCACTGCGTTTTGTCTCAAAAACTAACCGCCACATGAAAAAACACCTCCTTTCACTCCTTTTCGCCTGCCTGGTATCTTCGCTTTTCGCGCAAAACCTGCCCGTTCGTTCCGTCACTTTGTTTAAAAACAACCGCTCGCTGCTCCAGAAATCGGGTAAGGTGAGCGTGCAGGACGGCCTTTATACCCTGACCGAACTGCCCAATGCCTTGTTCGGCACCTTTTGGGTCGCTTCCAATGACGGTAACCTGCAATCCGTTTTTTCCATCCAGGATTCCGTGGACGCGCCTTCCGTTTCCTTAGGAACGGCCGATTTATTGAAATTAAATATAGGAAAGCCCTTGCGCCTGTACCTGATCAACGGTGGCGAATCGGGGTATGAGCCCATCGACGCCGTCTGTGAAAGTGTGCTTCAAACCCCGCGGCAGACCGGCATGTGCGTTTTTAAAACCGCCGCGGGCAAATGGCTCACGCTGAGCGAATACGAGATTCACCGCGTCGAATTTGCCTCCACGCCCAACACCGGTTCCATGGTTAAAAAAGCGCAAAAACGCCTTGAAATGCGCTTCAAACCCGGCGTCCGGGAAAGTACCGTGGACCTGGCTTATCTGACCAGCGGCCTGGGTTGGGCGCCCATTTACCGCCTCGAACTCAATGGCAAAAACAAGGGCCACCTGGCCTTGCGCGCCGAAATCAACAACGATGCCGAAGACCTCGGCGACACCGAACTGCGGCTGGCCGTGGGCGTGCCGAATTTCGCTTTTGCCACGCGACCCGAGGCGTTGGTGAATTTTGACCCGGGCGCTATTCAGCCCATCGACGCGGACAACCCTTATCGCGGCAATACATTCCAGTTCGCCAATCAAGTGAGCTTCAACAACGACATGAGCCTCGATTATTCCGCAGCAGACGACGGCAAGGTCGAAGGCTCCCAGGCGGAGGATTTTTACTTCTACAGCGTGCGGCCGGGCGATTTCCCCAAAGGCAGCCGCTTCCAGTACCCGATTTTTGAAACCGACGTGGAACCGACCCATTTTTACGAATGTGTGCTGAATCCGGGCTCGCAAGGCAGCTATAATGCTTATAAAGACTCCCGCAGCGCCAAAGAAACCCCCAATCCGGTGTTTCATTACATCGAATTCAAAAACAAGACGGCGTTTCCGTGGACCACCGGGGCGGTCAATTTGCTTTCGCAAAATACCAACGGCCTCCAGCCCATCAGCCAGGATTTGCTGCCCTACACCGCTCCCGGCGGTACCTGCAAAGTCAAAATTGCACAAACGCCCGAGATCAAGGTCACCCACGCCGAAGGCGACGTGGACCGCCAGGAAAACGCCAAAAAGTTCTTCAGCACGACCTACGACCGCGTTAAAATAGAAGCGCAGGTGGTGGTGGTCAACTACGGCGACGAGCCCGTAACCATCAAAGTGCGCCGCACGCTGGAAGGCAATCCGCTCAATTCGGAATTGAAATGGACCACCAAACAGGAACTGGCCACCCTGCGCGTCAATCCTTCTTACACCCTCGAATGGGTGCTCGAACTCAAGCCGGGCGAGGAGCGGAAATGGACCTACGGCTACGAAGTTTTTGTCAACATGTAGCGGAGAAGTGACGCGGAGCACCGTTTTTTGTCCATAGAAAAACGCCTGCCGTGTTACGAATTGGTTTGTTGATGATTTTGTGGTTGGCTGGTGCGTCGGAAAACATGTTTTTTGGCCCGATCGCACCAGAGCCCGGGCTTCCTGAACCGGAACGCCTCTCCGCTGCTTCTGCCCTGGAAACGGCCGGTGACGGCTTGCACGATTCCATCTTTTATGCCAAACTGGACATTGCGCGCCAATACAACACGCTCGCGGAACAGACCCTGGCCGTGGCGCTCTCCTTTCGCGGCGCCGCCTATGCCCACGGCACCCTCGAAACACCCAACCACACGGAGAAACTCATGATCAATATGCATGAACTGGACTGCTGGACCTTCGTGGAAAACAGCCTGGCCGTGGCACTCACTACCCGCTCACAACAACAGGATTTCGCTGAATTTCAACGCATCGTGCAAAAACTGCGCTACTGGGGCGGCACCATCGACGGCTACGGCTCGCGTATCCATTATTTTTCCGGCTGGCTCATGCAGGCGGAAAAACAGGGCTTTTTGCACGACATCACGCACGATCTCGGCGGTATTCCCTACCGAAAAAAGATCGGTTACATGACCGCCCGGCCCGGTAAGTACCCCGCCCTCAGCAATCGCAAGGCCTTTTGCGACCTGCAGGCAGTGGAAGGCCGGCTGAACAACCACGCCTGGTATTTTATCCCTAAAAATCGGGTGGCCAGTATGGAACACCTGATCCGTGAGGGCGACATCATTGCGCTGACCTCCTGGAAATCGGATCTGGATATCGCTCACCAGGGCTTTGCGGTGAAAAAGAATGGCCGGATCTATCTGTTGCACGCTTCGTCGCTACATGGGCGGGTGGTCTTGTCGGGCCAGCCGCTGCCGCAGTACATGGCGACGCAGAAAGGCCAGACGGGCATCATGGTGGCGCGCCTGTAGCGCCAACCTCCAGGTTGGCGCATGCCGCGTAAACCGCCAACCTGGAGGTCGGCGCTACAGTCAATTCTTCGTCGTGACCCTCCAACCCAATTCCGAACAATAGAGGTATGTCTTGTAGGTATTCAGGCTCACTCCCCAATCACTGCTGGGCAAATTGTAAACTTCGCGATGATTGGCAGCAATACCGCTAAATTTGACGATGACGGTTTTATAAACATCGCCCGTCGCTCTTACGTATTCAACGGCAACCCAGAGGTTATCCAGCGGATAGTCATTGTTATTATCGACATACAAAACAGCGTTCCAGATACCGCCCATAAGATCGTTGTACGTATAACTTTCATCGATTACGACATTATTCCACATGTTTTGGCGGGCATAGTCTTTTTGCCGTTCCTCTTCAAGGGCACGCTGTTGTTCCGCAAAACGCCGGTCCATCTCTGCTTGCCAGTCAGCAGGAGGGTCATCATTCCCTTTGGTTTCAGGTTCCGCCGGTGTCGTTGGCGGAGTAGCAGCCGCTTGTTCTCCTTCGGCGCGCCGGATGTTTTCGTCCTTTTTACTCCAGCCGTTCATGATGGCAGCCCGCCGCTGGGGTTTTGAAGGGTAAAACTGGCTTTCCGTTTCGATTAAAAACACATCGATCCCGGCCACGGATTCATCACGCGTGGCACCCAGCCCGCGCAACACGGCACCGGCATATAAATCCGCCTGTAATTCCATTGCACGCCGTTGCTGGGGGTCTTTTTCAGAAAAATCGTGTCCGTACAAGTGGTGACCGATCTCATGCGCCATGACACAATAAGCCGCCCACTTCGTTTGGGCATCTCTTTTAAAGTTTTCCAGAAACTCGGAATTGTACAGGATGTAACGCTTCCCGTCAACAATAGTCGCCATGGCATTCGCCACATTGGATTCCCGAAGCAGGATATTATTGCCAAACATGGAATTGGCCTCCATGATTTCCCGGACAATCGCCGCAGCTTCGTCACTGGGATCGAGAAATACTTTTTCCGGGTCTTCGTCTGCTCCATGGAAACTACAACCTGAGTTGACAACATGGATTTCCTGGGCGAAAAGGGATTGGATGAAAAGGAGCATCAAGATGGAAAAGAGCAAACGCATAACATTTGGAAGACTGGTGAAGCAATTTTCAGGACTCGTAATGATATGACAAAATTAACTTCAATGGCTGACAGGCTGATAAAATACAGCGCATTTCCTTCCGGCAGTTACTTTTGCTGCGCTACTTCTTCTTTTTCAAAACATTGACCTGTTATGTCCCGCCCATTTGCAGTTACATTATTTTGCATCCTGACCATTGCCTCCGCATCCGCCCAAAGTTCCCTCTATCTCCAGCGAAACATCAAAGCCGCCTACGACAAAGGCACCCGCTCTGCCGACGGCCGACCGGGCCCCAACTACTGGCAAAACCGCGCCGAATACCTCATGTCAGTCCGCCTCGACCCGAAAAAGCGCCTGTTGAAAGGCCAATCCACGATCACCTATTACAACAACAGTCCCGATACGCTCAAAATATTGCGCCTCAAACTGGCCCACGACCTGTACCGAAAGAACGGCCAGCGCGCCTATGACCTGAACGCCGGCGACATCGATGAAGGGGTCAATATCATGGCGCTCAGCGTCGGCGGCCAAGCCGTTGCAGCCGATAAACAGCGCCGCAACAATACTTTTCTCGACATCGTACTGGGCGCCACGCCGGTCGTTCCCAAGTCGACCGTGCAGGTGCAGGTGCAGTGGTCGTATGTGCTCCCGGTGGATGAAGGCGCGCCCCGCGAATTTGCAACGAAAGACGGCAGCGTGTTTTTTGTACCCTACTGGTACCCCCAGGTGGCCGTGTACGACGATCTGCAAGGCTGGGCCTCCGCACCGTACAACGGCTTGCAGGAGTTTTACAACGACTTTTCCAATTATGACGTAACCATCACACTGCCCAAAGGTTATATGGCCTGGGCAACCGGTGAACTTCAAAACGCCGGCGACATCCTCGCACCCGCCGTTTTGGACAAATGGAAGCAGGCGCATACGGCAACGACCGTTATTTCCATTTTCACCGAAGCCGACCTGAAAAAAGGCGGCGTGTTCAACAAACTCAAAGAACACAGTTTCCATTTCAAAGCGACCGCCGTCCCCGATTTCGCTTTCGCCGCCAGCAACCGCTACAACTGGGACGCCACCTCCATCGTGGTGGACGACAATACGGGCCGCCGCACATTCGTGAGCGCCGCATACGACACCCAGTCGAAAGACTACTACAAGGTATGCGGCATCGGCGCCAATGCCATCCGGCTCATGAGCACCTGGCTGCCGGGGTATCCTTACCCCTACCCTTCCATGACCGTTTTCAATGGCAATGACGGCATGGAATTTCCCATGATGTGCAACGACGCCAGTACCGGCGACCGCGACCCGACAGGCCTCACCGCCCACGAGATCTCGCACACTTACTTCCCCTTCATGATGGGCATCAACGAACAAAACTATGCGTGGATGGACGAAGGATGGGCTTCTTTCTTCGACCTCAACCTGACCGATTCGCTCTCCGGCGCACGCGGCGGCACCCGCGGCTACGGCAATTTCGCCGGTACCGAATCCGACGTGCCGCCCATGGTGCAGTCTCGTTTTTTGAGCAGCCCCGCCTATCGAAACGCCTCGTACGGCCGCCCCCAGGCTGCCTACCTGGGCCTGCTCGACCTGCTGGGTTACGAGACTTTCCATAAATGCATGGTGGAATATATGAACCGCTGGCAGGGCAAACATCCGATGCCTTACGACTTTTTCAACACCTGGAATGCTGCCTCCGGCCAGAACCTCGACTGGTATTGGAGACCCTGGTTTTTTGAGTGGGGATATCCCGATCTGGGCATTCAGGGCGTTGTGCAGGACGAATCCGCCGGACGGCAATACGTGCTCGTCGAACGCGTGGGCTCCCAACCCATTCCAATGCACCTCGAAGTGGAATACACCGACGGTTCAAAAGAAGTTTTTCATCAAAAATCCGACGTCTGGCGCGATGGCAAGAGCTCCTTGCGCGTTTTTTGCGCTGTTGGCAAAAATGTCAAATCCGCCGCTCTCGGCGCCCGAACCATCCCCGACAGCGAGAAGAAAAACAACGTGTGGAACCGGTAAGTCGCCATTTTCAATTCCAGAGGCGGATATGCTATGATCTTAAAAATCAACTACTTTTGTTGAAGAAAACAATTCAATTACCTGATCCCGCTATTACTAAAAACGAACTTTCAGTATGAAATCGAACAGCCTGATCACATACGTCATCTACGCTTTGTTGCTCGGCCTTATCATGGTTGCCGGTTACAAGGCCTGCCAGATCCGCCAGGAACAATCGCAGCGCCAGAAGGAAAACGCCGAACTCGACCAGGTCATGCGCGACCTCGGTTATTCCAATGATTCCACGACCTCGGGCAGCACATACGTCGACAGTTCAGAAAGTCGCGTACAGCAAGCAAGCCCTATCGTTAAGATACCGACGAGCGTTAAACCTTCAGCCGGCGAAACCACCCAACCGAAAGTCTCGGCCACAGGCATCGAAGACGAGCCGTCAGCACCTCAAAGCACGCCGGCCACAAAAACAACAACCGTCAAGCCCACAACCACGACAACGGCCAAATCACCCAGCCTTTCGGGTAAAACGCCCAACTACGGCGGCCGCTTTATGGTGATCACCGGCGCCTTCAAAGACGTGGGGAATGCCCGCGACGAGATGGAAACGCTCGTCAAAGCCGGCTATCAAAACGCAGAGGTAAAAAAATTCACCAGCGCCTGGGCCCATGTGATCGCCCTGCGCACCAACGACCGCGCAGCGGCCGACCGGGCGGTGGAGAAATTGAAGTCTGAGGGGTATTCGGGGGCATATGTGAAAAAGCAGTGAGCCCTTGTTGAAAAATAAGACAAAAGGAAA
>JBGAJY010000124.1:0-16654 GCA_044224705.1 Saprospiraceae bacterium | reverse complement strand
CGACTTGCACGCATGTGGCGGCGAAGCCGACAACTAATCCTGTTTATCCTGTTAATCCTGTCTAAAAAAACTTGTCAGTGCAATTATCTGCCGCGTTTTGCCCCATGATTCACCTGCCCTTGGTTTTTTGAGCAAGATTTGAACAGTCTTTGGACTGGCGCAGCAACAGCCTGCGGGACGATCTTTGTTGACGCAACAGCGATGTTGCTAGCTTCATTCAACAAACTGCAACCCATCGGCTTATGAAATCATGGTCCCTTCTTTTGCTCATCGTATTCTTCGGCGCTCCTTCCTTTCTCCTGCCACCGCAACCGACCGGGCAGCCGGACATTCCCGCTTCCTGTACTATCACAAACCTTTACGATGCTTTTGGCAAAGACCGGCCGGGGCTGACGCGCGATTTCGGTTTTTCGGCCCTCGTCACTTACGGTGACAAAACGATCCTTTTCGATGCCGGATCGAACGCCGACATTTTTCAGCGCAATGTCGAAGCGCTGGGTGTCGACCTGCAAAAGATTGACTTTGTCGTCATTTCACACGCCCATTTCGACCATTTGAACGGACTCGATTACGTGCTTTCCAAAAACCCGAAGGTCAAAATTTATTTCCCTTACGACATCTTCTGGGGCGCTCCGGTGCCTTTCGACGCCACGGGCATGGACCCCGCGGCCAAAGACGCCCTGCCCCCCGAAATGCAGTATTTTGAAGGCGGTCCGACAAAATTCGTGATCCGGCAAAGCGGGCGTTTTTGGGGCAGCAACATCGAATTCATCAAAAAAGACACCGTCATTTTTCCCGGCATCAGCCTCATCGCCACCGGGGCGCCTTACATGGGGTATTTCACGAAATACCCCAACGTGAACCTGGTCAATGAACAACTGGCGGATGCTCCCGCCGATCAGTCCACCGCGAAATTCAGCGAACTGCCCGAACTGTCGCTGTCTCTGCAAACCCGGGCGGGCGAAGTAGTGGTCGTAGGATGCTCGCACAGCACCGTGCAGGCGATAGTGGCCGAAGCCCGCGCGTTTACGCAGCGAACGATTGATCTCGTTTGCGGCGGATTTCACCTGCTGCCGTTCCGGGAACCCGACATCCGTGCGCTTACCGCTACCATGCAAAAGGACCTCGGCGTGCAACGCGTGGCGCCGGCGCATTGCACGGGGCATCTGGGCTTCAAACTGTTCCGCGAAGCGTATGGGGAAAACTATCTTTTTTTGGGGCTGGGCGAAACGGTGCATTGAATGCAGGTCAAGTTTAGCATCCTCTTAACGCGCAATTCTGCAATGAGGAAGCCTCGATTTCGTTTTTTTGAACAGGATTGACTTGATTTGGAAGGGATGAATCAGGATTTGGATTGTCAATTGAATTAATCATTAAGACCTTTTTTATTCCTGCTCCATCCTTTCCAAATCGTCAATCCTGTTCAAACTACTCAAACACATGAAACAACTGATCCTTTTTGTTTTGCCCTTTCTACTTTGCCAATGACTGTCCAGGCGCAATACAGCCGTCGTTCCAGCGCTCCCGAGCACCAGTTCGTATTTGGTGTGGCGCCGTTCAGTCTGTTGTTGCCCAGCGGCAAGGTGAACCTGCATGGTGGTGGGCCTACGCTGACAATAAATCGATTTCCATTCTGGTGGGCGTACCCCGCAGCAGTAAAGCGCCCCACTGGCTGTCCAACGACATCACCGTGGATGGCGCGGGGCGCACACGGACGGATGCTTTTCATTCCTTCGGGCTGACCGTCGAAAACCGCTTTTACATCGGTTCCAATGCGCCGCAGGGTTTTTACCTCGCGCCGTATGCGCGCTACAACAGAATCTGGCTCCGCATACGACCGATAACCCTGAAAGCCAGGAGAAACAAAAATCGTGGGCGCTTTCGGCGGAGGCTCGGGTTCGGCGCGGCGGCGGGTCTGCAGTTTCGTCTCGGCGACAACATGACCATCGACGCCACTTTCGCCGGTATCGACCTGAAATGGATGCGCGGATCGATGACTTACTCGTCCACCGACCCGAACAACGACATCACGGAATTCCGCGACAAGGTGCAGGACGCCGTAGAGCATATCCCGTCATCGGCCCCAAGCTCTCCGCCGACATCGATGGCGACAAGGTAAAAGTGCATACCCCCGGCCTGTTATTGCCCGGCGCTCGTTTCAATCTGACGGTGAACTACGCTTTCTGATTGAGGCCAAGGGTAGCACGGCGTTTACGCCGTCGGGATGGCGGCCATTTATGGCCGACATATTTGGCCCTGACGGGCGCTTGTCCCGACGGCGTAAACGCCGTGCTACCGATCATGCAACACCCGAATTTCCACGCGCCGGTTCAACTCCTGGTCGTATTCGGTGCGGGCGTTGGGCTTGACCATTTGGGAATTGCCGTAGCCTTTCCAGCGCATTCTCTCAGGGGGAATGCCGTTTTCGAGGAGATAATTGTACACGACCTGTGCGCGGCGCTCGGAAAGGTTCCAGTCCATATCTCCGGGCTGGAGCGGGTCGGGGCCTTCCATCCAGTGCGGATAATTGATATGGCCGGCAATTTCGACGCTGAGGCCAGGATTCAATTGCATGAATTTCAGGACTTTGGGCAGTTGTGGTCTGCTCGATTCGAGCAAAATGTCCATCCCGCCTTTGAAATAAAAATTTTTCAAAACGGCTATGTCGCCCGGGCGGGCAGGCTGAAGTCGGATTTCCCCGTTGTCCCTGACCGTTTTTTCCACCAGGGCTTTCGAACCGTAGGTTTGCCGCAAAATGCTTTCGAAAAAATAGCCTTCGGCATAGGCGTCCACCTTGACGGGGATGTTCTCGGGCAATCGGACGCTGTACCGTCCGGCCGTGTCGGTACGAGCCGAGTCGGACAGCGTTTTGTAGGAAAACACCACCAGGGCGGGCACGCCTTGCCCGGTTTCCTGGTCGATCACCTGCCCGGATAATTGGGTCATCGGGATGCGGATGAGCGCGTCCACCGTGGCGCGGCGGTTGCGCTGGCGGCCTTCTTCGGTGTCGTTGGCGGCGGCTGGTCGGTTTTCTCCAAAAAAGGAAAGGGATATTTTTTCGGGAGCGATGCCGCGCAGGATCAGGGCATTGCGCACCGAGTCGGCGCGTTGCTGCGACAAGGCGAGGTTTCGTTCAAAGGTCCCGACCGAGTCGGTGTGCGCCGTGATGCGGATGCCTTCGGCGCGGCGGTTGCGCAGGAAAAAAACGCTGAGGGTATCGAGGGCAGTGCGGGCCTCGGCCGACAGGCTGGCTTCGCCGCTGGCAAAATGCACTTCCACGCTGCGGGCCACGCGGATGGAATCGAACAGCGATTGAGCAAAATTGACGGGTAAAAACGCTGGCAAAAATGCCACGACGAGAAAGATGGAACGGGTCATGCGCGATTTTTTGAGAAGGTGAGCGCAGGCAGCCATTTTGCTGCATGAGCATTTGAAAAACATACCAGAAGCAGGTCAATTCTGAACCAATTTGAGGTTCCGCTTATTGTGCGCTGACCACTTGCGCATAGATTTGTCCAAAAAAACACCATTTCCCAATGAATACGAATCGAACCCGCGCCATCAAAGCTGCTTCGTCCATCGTTTTCATCTGCCTCCTTTTCGTCTTGGTACGATGGACGGGGATGCTGAATTTCTACCGTTTGCCCTCGCGTTCCATGGAACCCAATTATGCGCAGGGCAAGATCATTTTTTCGTCCAGTTTGCCGGCTCCTGTACGGAATGACGTCGTGGTTTACCGCGACTCCAATCTGGCGATTCCGGGTTATCGCCCCTCGACGTCACAGATTTTTATGGGCCGTTTGGTGGCGCTGCGGGGAACTGATTTTGCCCCGCATGGTTTTGTCGCCCGGATCATCTACACGGAAAAGGCCTTCTTGCTGCATTATTGCAGAAAGCGCCGATTTTGGGTAATTTTGTTCAACAATTCGACTCATCATGACCGCGACAGCAGCAGCAGAAAAGACGTACACCGTGGGGGAATACCTCCAGATCGAGGCCCGCATGGGTGAAAAGTATGAGTTTTACAATGGAAAAATAAAGCGTATGGCAGGTGGAAGTTTAGTGCATAACCGCATCTCAGGCAACATTTTTGCTGAGCTGCACCACGCTTTAAATGAAGGCAACAGTTTCGAGGCCTTCGGCAGCGACCAAAAAATCTACCTGCCTGACTATCATTTTTACGTGTATCCCGATGCCGTCGTCGTGGCCGAAGCGCCGATTTTGTCGGAACAGGAGGCTCAGGCCATCATCAATCCTTTGCTGATCGTTGAAGTGCTCTCGTCGTCGACCGAGAAATACGACCGAGGCCTCAAATTCGCCGAATACCGCAGCCTGCCTTCGTTCAAAGAGTACGTTCTGGTGCGACAGGATGCCCCTCATGTCATTACTTTTTTCAGAGAAGCGCCCGATCTGTGGCGCGAAGCCGAAATACGCGGGCTGGAGGCCCAGGTACCTCTGCACTCCATCGGACTGCAATTGGCTTTGGGCCTGATCTACCGGAAAGTAGAATTTCCGGTGGTGGGATAATTCAATTTCATTAAAATTTTACTCGTTGTCTTTCACAGAAACGCCCCAAACCCGTTTCAAAGCCCTACTTTTGCGCCCGTTTTGATAACGAGAACAACTATTCATGAAAAATATCCGCAACTTCTGCATCATCGCGCACATTGACCACGGCAAAAGCACCCTTGCCGACCGCCTGCTGGAGTTTACCAACACCATCAGCAAACGCGACATGCAGGACCAGGCCCTGGACGACATGGACCTCGAACGCGAGCGCGGCATCACCATCAAGAGCCACGCCATCCAGATGCAATATGTCCACCCGGCCAATGGCGAGGAATTCATTTTCAACCTGATCGATACTCCCGGCCACGTCGACTTTTCCTACGAGGTGAGCCGTTCCATCGCTGCCTGCGAAGGCGCCTTGTTGCTGGTAGATGCCACGCAAGGCATCCAGGCGCAGACCATCAGCAACCTGTACCTGGCCGTTGACCACGACCTTGAGATCATCCCTATCGTCAACAAAATTGACATGGACAGCGCGATGATCGAAGAGACCCAGGACCAGATCATCGACC
This sequence comes from Saprospiraceae bacterium, assembly GCA_044224705.1. Taxonomy (GTDB): domain Bacteria; phylum Bacteroidota; class Bacteroidia; order Chitinophagales; family Saprospiraceae; genus M3007. The sequence continues at coordinate 11,573 of JBGAJY010000124.1, read as the reverse complement.
TGATCGGCTGCAAGCGGGAGGAAATCCTCCTGGCTTCGGGCCGCACCGGCCTGGGTATTCCGGAAATCCTGGCGGCTGTGGTCGACCGCATTCCGGCCCCCAAAGGCGATCCCGATGAGAAACTGCAAGCCATGATCTTCGACTCGATGTTCAACTCCTACCGGGGCGTTGTGGCCTATGTGCGGGTGATGAACGGTCGCCTGAAAAAAGGCGACAAACTCCGCTTCATGGCCACGGAAAAAGAGGTGGTCGCGGAAGAGGTCGGCGTGCTCAAAATGGGCCAGTTCGAAACGGCCGAACTCAGCGCCGGCAACGTGGGCTACGTCATCACCGGTATCAAAGTGAGCCGCGAGATCAAAGTCGGGGATACCATCACGCAGGCCAACCGGCCCAGCACCGATGCGATCAAGGGCTTTGAAGAAGTGAAGCCGATGGTCTTCGCAGGCGTTTATCCGCTCGACAACGACGACTTCGAGGACCTGCGCGATTCCTTGGAAAAACTACAACTGAACGACGCCTCGCTGGTGTTCGAGCCCGAAACCTCGGCCGCCCTCGGCTTCGGTTTCCGCTGCGGCTTCCTGGGCATGCTCCACCTCGAAATCGTGCAGGAACGCCTTCAGCGCGAATTCGACCAGGACATCATCACCACCGTGCCCAACGTGACTTACTTCGCCACGGACATGAAGGGCAAACGCTACGTGATCCACCAGCCGACCGAACTGCCCGACCCCAACCACCTCGAAAAAGCCGAAGAACCGTACATCTACGCCCAGATCATCACGAAGCCCGACTACATCGGCAACATCATGAAACTGTGCATGGACAAGCGCGGTATTTTGCAAAAACAACACTACCTCACCCCGTCGCGCCTGGAAATCATTTTCCACATGCCGCTGGCCGAGATCGTTTTTGACTTTTACGACCAGCTCAAATCCATGACGCGCGGCTACGCGTCGTTCGATTACCACGTGATCGATTACCGTGAAACCGACCTCGTGCGCCTCGACATCAAACTCAACGGCGAACCCGTGGACGCCCTCTCGGCCCTCGTGCACCGTTCCAAAGCCGAATTCATGGGCCGCCGGATGTGTGAAAAACTGAAAGAACTCCTGCCGCGCCAACAGTTCCAGATCGCCATCCAGGCCGCCATCGGCGGCAAAATCGTGGCCCGAGAGACCATCTCGGCCCTGCGCAAGGACGTGACCGCCAAATGCTACGGCGGCGATATCTCCCGTAAACGCAAACTGCTGGAAAAGCAGAAAGAGGGCAAAAAACGCATGAAACAGTTCGGCAACGTGGAAGTGCCGCAGGAGGCGTTTTTGAAGGTGTTGAAATTGAACGATTAATTTCGACCCGATGAAAACACCAGCCCCACTGACCAAAGCCATTTTCTTTACCGCCGGATGCTGGCTGCTGAGCGCAGCCGGCCTGTGCGCCCAGGTCCAATTTCCACGCCTGGCGCTCCAACCGGGCGACACCACGGCCGCCTACCAGCAAGTCGTCAAAGTTTATCAAAAACCATCCGGGGCTTCACCCACGGTGGGGACCCTCGCCAAGGGCCAGACGGTTGTCATTCGGCAGAAAGAGGACGTCGTGGCTGAATTTGACGGATACAAGCAGTACTGGTATCAGGTCAGTTACGGCAGGCACTACGAGAAGACGGGTTACGTCTTTGGCGCTTTCCTGGCCTCCGCCTGCGCGATAACCCCCGACGGCGCCAAATTTCTCCTGCATTTTATTGTATCCGATTCAACCAACACGGAACCCGTGCTCCTGGAAATTTCCGTGCTGCGCAAAGACGAACCGCTGGTCACGTTGTCCGAAAAATTTCAGTTGAAAACCAGCGATTCCCTGGCAATCCGGGTCGGCAGCAGCCATGGCTTCCCGAATTACAAAAGCCTCATTATCTTCGATTTTCAGGATAAAACCTGTCCGGAATACCATCGCGAGATAGGTGCCCTTTGGAACGGGGAAACCGCCCGGCCGCTGCCCGTAGCCGAAATGCCGAAAGGCCGCGATTGTTTTTCCTGCATCTACGTCCTCCCCAACGACCCCGGCGGAGCGCCGAACCTCGTCCAACTAATAATCCGGAAAGGCAGGGGAGCAGTGAAAACGGAGCGTTTTCGGGAGATAAAAGACTTCGGCTTTATACCGGTGACGGATTGAACGGCGGTGGCCTTTGATGTTAACAGGACCGCAGCAGGTGTTTTTTAATAGAAAATAATGGTAGAAATTTAGCGCAATTCGTTGGTGATAAGGCCTTCAAGCAGGTCAATCAAAATCTTTACTTGCGGGAATAGCAGATCGATTTGTGCCTCGTCGAACTGGACAAAGTCTTTATAATCGCCCTCCTGTCGAAAAGTGAACAGTTGGTTGAAGAGCCTTCCTTCGGCCGCAGGGATTTTGCCTGTTAAAATCAATTCTCTGTTAAACGCACTTTTGAGCCCTGCGTGGGTAAAGGCTTTTAAATCCTCCTGAACAAAATAGGCAGAAATGGCATAAAACGCCGCATAATAAAGCCGATTGACCGTAGCAAACAATTTTTTGCCGTTACGCATGAGTTCGGCTTCTGAATAGGTTTCACGAGCACGCTCGATCCGGTATTTGATGACGTCTTCTTTTGGAAAATTCATACAATAATACCGTCTTGACTGATTTCAGAAAAAATAGGAGTATTTTCCTGCATTTGCCAGTGAGTGGAATTTTCAACTAACACGCCAAGTACACAGTCAAAAGCAAGTTCAATGTCGTAAAGTTTGTCCAGGATGCGTGTTTTCAATTGAAAATCCAGGGGCAGATTTAAAAGCACCAAAAAATCGTAATCCGAATCTTTGTGTGCATCGCCACGTGCACGTGATCCAAAAAGAACCACTTTGGCCGACGGGTCAAATTCCTGAACGGCGGATTTGACAGTCTTGGCAATGTCTTTATCCTTTTGATCCATTTCGCAAAATTATAAAAAAATGCGTGAATAAAGGGAAGACCGGATACAAGGAAGTGCCTGAAGCGGCCTTTTGAAGAAATTGTAAGGTAAAACGCTGAATGCGCCGCGAACCCGATTCGATGTCCAACTTTGTTAAAATACTCGTCTTCCTGCCCTTCCTCCTGGGCATGTGTTCCTTCTCCGAACACCCCTACCAAAAATGGTGCGAGCAGGTCTTTCGCGCCGATTCCGGCTTCGTCAGCAGCGCCCTGGAGAAGGAGTTGCTGCTCCTGATCTGCCGGCACGACACGGCTGTATTTCAATCGCCTTACCGTGAATTTCTCCTGGAAACGATGTCGGCCCCGGACTCGGTGGTGTACGACTCCTCCGGCAAATACTACCGCGGCCGCGAAATCGACGGCGAACGCCAGTGGGTGCTTTGCCTGGTGCTGAACGCGGTGACCGCAGAGCTGCCTTTTGTGATCGAATTCACGGAGCGCAACGGCATCTTTTCCCTGAACAGCTGGGGGCGGTATTACCACGGCAATTATGGCTGCTGCTGGGAGAATCGCTGGGTGGAGTTCGCCAAACTGGGCCCTTATTTTTATGTCGAAACCTGCGGAACGGGGACGGGTTTTTGCTCCGGCACCGCCAATTTCCTGACCTTCCCCCTGTCGCCGAATGACGATAATGAGGACACCCATCCGTCCATCCCGCTGCTCTGGTTCCAATCCTACCTGTTACAGGAAGCCCTGGAAGGCCGGCTGAGCATCCGTGGCGACACCATCGTGGCCGATTACACGTACAAGGTGGACACGCTCATCGAAAATGCCGCGGAGGAAATGATCCCGCACCCGGTGTACGACACTCGTTTTACCGCGCTGTTCCGCTTCGATCCCGAGCAACGCAAACTCACCCTGCTCAACCGCGAGGCGGTGCTGCGCGAAGAGCGCCTGAAATACTTTTTTGAGGACTACTGATCCATACGCTGCGGGGCAGTTTTGGAGTTTTTGATAAAAATTTTGCGGTTCGTGCAGCAAACCCGGCACCTCCCACACCATTATTGAAAACGCCACCTTATGATCGATGCTCCCCTCCGAGAATTATTGTCCGGCTGCCGGCGCGGCCACAGCGGCGCACAAAAAATCCTGTTCGAACAGTACAAATCGCGCCTCTTTACCGTGTGCCTGCGCTATGCCCGCGACCGCCCCGAGGCGCAGGATATGCTCCAGGAATCCTTCCTGACCATTTTCCGCGACCTGCACCAGTACAATGGCAGCGGACCTTTCGAGGCCTGGCTTTCCCGCGTCACGCTCCGCTGCGCGCTCCAGTTTTTACGGAAAAAAAATCCCCTGCGTTTCGCCGAAGACTACAGCGAACTCCCGGCCGACACCTTCGACATCCGCCCGGATGCCGAACTGAACAGCGAAACCATCCTGCTCATGGTGCAGAAATTGCCGCCGGGCTACCGCACCGTATTCAACCTCCGCTGCGTCGAAGCCTATTCCTATCCCGAAATCGCAGAGGCCCTGGGCATTACCGAGAGCAGCGTGCGCTCGCAGTACGTCCGGGCCTGCCAGCGGCTCCGCGGCCTTGTCGAACACCTGCTCAGTACAACCCTGTAACCGCCAAGCTCCTGGTTGGCAGGTTTTTTTATCAAACACTTACTGCATTCCACACGCCAAAACCTTAAACAGACACCCATCATCATGGAAAATAACTCGACACCCCCTTCCGATTTTGAAAAACTCCTGCGCGACCAGTTGCAAAAGGTCGACGCCACACCCGACGACAACACCTGGGACCAGATCGCAGCCGCCCAAATGCGCGGCAATATCTGGTTGCGCGCCCGCTACTGGGCCAGGTTTGTGGTCCCCGTCGTGGTTATCCTGACCATTGCCGGGGTCAGCTGGTACCGTATCGCCTCCTCCAGCGCCACGCCCGGCTCAATCGATCCTGCCCAACTACAACCGGCCGATCACGCGCCCATAGCCAACGCACCCATGGATGCACAAATCAGCCCTCCTGCGGAGCCCAAATTGATCATGGCGCCCCGCACCGTCAAAGACGGCCTGAATCAGCGATTGGGAGCAAGGGTCAGTTCGGTTCCTGCCGCCGTGCTGAGTTTCCAGGCAAATTTGGGCTTGCAGTACCAAAACCCCGTCAGCGGCACCCGCTTGCGCATTCCCCCCAACAGCCTGGTGGATGCCCGTGGCGTTCCGGTGCAGGGAACGGTTGACCTGCTTTTCCGCGAATACCGGGGCATCAGCGACTTCCTGGCTTCCGATATTCCGATGCACTACGGCGACAGCCGGGGCAATTTTTTCTTCAATTCCGGCGGCATGTTCGAAGTGCGCATCAGCCAGGGCGCCGAGGCGCTTCAAATGGCGCCCGGACAGTCCTACGACCTGACTTTTGTCCCCACCGACCGGCTCACCAATCCCAGCCTGTATTATTTGGATGAAACCAAGGGCGCCTGGCGGTTCCAGCCCGACGACGCCTTCGCGGGTCAAACCGGCGCGCTGCCCGTGCCTGTTTCGGAAGACGTGGCAGCGGGCGACAATACCGACGGGAAAAAAGGCCCCGAATGCCTGCCCGAATTAATCACCGAAGCGTCGCCGTTTTATTTGCAGTCCGGCATAAAAGCTGGCTGGGAACTGGCCAACGGCAGGCTGACCATGCCTACCTGGTTTCGCAAAAACCCGGGCCTCACCGATGAACGGCTGCTCAACGGACTGGAAAAAGGCCTGATCCGGATCGTTCGCGACCGCGACAAGGAGGAACAACTCTTCCCCGAAGACCTCAACGGCGTTTTTACCGAATTGAAAGCGTTCAAAAACGGCTACTTCATCCGGCGGGTCGATTCCACGACCCATTCCGACCTTACCTCAAAACTATTGGCGGAAAAATACTGGGAGCGCATCTACATCGTGCAGGAACCCGGAAATACCTGCCGAATCACCTTGTACTCCCGAGACGACAAAGTGGAGTTCTACGTCGATCTGGTGCCCAGCCCGGGAGTAGCATCGTTCGATATTAACGACATTATGGTCGAATACCGCCGGCTGCGCAACCAGCGCCAGCAGGTGAACCTGACCCTGGCAGGGCAGATGCGCCGCTTTTTGTTCGTCGCGCCCGTACTGCAAACCCCGGAAGAATGGTGCATGAGCGACGTGCAATGGCTGGAATATTTCAACAACAATTTACCCCTCATGAAAGAACGGTACCGCCGCGTGATGGATGCCGGATGGAGTACGGACGAGGCCATTATAAATGCGGCTCTCGCGGATTGGAACAACCGGCTCATCGATTTGCATTCCGCCGCAAGGTTGAAGCAAAAAAGCGTAATCAACCTGGAATACACCCTCAAACTGAGCTCTTTCGGGGTGTACAATTGCGACCAGATTTTTCGCCTGAGCGCCGGCGCAGAGCAGATTTACGTGGATGCGGAGTACCGCTTGCCCAACGGACAATCCGTGTATCCGTCTTCCGCCAGCGTTGTGGATAAAAATACGCGCATGTTTTTCACCCTCAGCGACCCCGGCCAGCTCCTGTATGCCCCCGGCCGCCAACTGGATATCATTCTGAAAGACAAGCGCGGCCGATGCTACCTCCTGTCACGCGACCAGTACAAGGCCATCAAACCGCCCGCCGGCAAGGAGGAAACCCAGAGGCTGGTGGTACAGGACGTCACTGATGAAACGCAAAGCCCGGATGCCTGGGCGGATTTGCTGGAGATTTGAAGGCATTGAAACTTGTGCCGTCCTGAGTGAAGCGAAGGAACTGACCCAGAGTAAGTAAAGATTTTGTGTCACGCTCGGCCAGCTCCTTCGCTGCGCTCAGGATGACAATCGCAGGAAGGGATGTTTAAGGCATTTTTGAATTCCTTGGGTGCTTTTCAAGGCGGGTCAACCCCAGATTCGCAGGACCCATGTTTTTCAAAAAAACTACCGAACCACGTTGACGGAACGGGAGAACTGCCCGCCCGCCGTTTGCACAGAGAGGAAATATTGTCCCGCGGGCAATTGCGGCAGTTCAATTTCAGCGACGTTCAGGTCCGTTTGGGTATGCACCGTTCCTGACCATACGTTTTTACCCTCCAAATTCGACAGCCGGAGCGTCGCAGGCGCAGCATTCATCGCGGTAAAGGATACCGTCAGTCGTTCGCCGACGGGGTTCGGATACACCAGCACTTCGGAAATGCCGGCGGGCAGGTCGGGGGCGCCGCTCAACTGACCGATGAAAGTGCGTTCCACGGTGCCGTTGCCCGAACCCACGCCACTGAAATCGGTGAACACCAGTTTGTAAAGTTTGTAATCAGCGGTTCTGACAAAAAAGGCCAGATTGGCAGTGGTGATCCAGCCGGTTTGCAGGTTGAAAAATTTCCAGTCGTGGCCGATCACGTCGATCGGGTAGCTGCTCAACGAATCCACGTAGGGCTCGTAGTTCACCGTTTCCAGGTCCACGCCGGCAGCACGGGCCACTGCGACGCCTTCGTTGGACAGGATACCCGTGACGTTGTACTGGACCGTACCGCCCTGTCCGTCGCTCAGGGCGTCGATGTAGCGGCAAAAAACGAGGTCCCAGTCGGTCGGCGTGGTCACGTTGCTGCCGTTGGGACCAAACGAGAAATAGATCAAGGGGCTGCCGTTGCCGAAATTCGTGTTGACGGTATGCTCCGTCAGGTCGCTGCCGTCGGGGTTGGCGATGCGGAATTTGTAGCTGGTACCGTCGTATTCATCGATGATGATTTTTTTGTAGTCGCCGTTGCGCAGTTTGATGACAAACACGCGGTTGCCCACGATTTTGTTCAGGGCGCCGAAATAATAGCCCCAGCCGTAATCGCTCGGGTTGCTGATGTCGCGAACCGTGTTGAAAGCGCCTTCGGCCCAGGTAGTTTCGGGGTTGTACAGCGGTTCGATGACAAGTCCCGGATCGATGACGTCGTTGAAATTATCCGTGAAGGCATCGTACACTTCGAGGCCCGGTCCGGTCTGGCCGTTGCTGCTGGTCGTGCTTTCGTTGAAAAAAACACCTGCACTGAGCGGGTCGAGGTTGGAAAATGCGAGGTCCCAGGCGTTATAGGGCACTTGCTGGGAGCTGCCGTCGGAAAGGGAATAGTACCCTGATTGTGCGTAGCCGGCGCCGGCGCTGATGTTGTCTATGGTGGTTTGAGCGTGCAGGCAGGGCGCTGCAAGGAGGAGCGGGATACAATAAATGCTTCGTTTCATGGTCGTACAATTGATCTTTGATACTGCAAAATTATCGTGAAAATGAAGCAATAACCCCAAGTATCCAACTCCCTGCGCACATTTGAAGCCTTGTCCCGGCGCCTTTTAAAAATAAGTACCCATTGTGATGCCCAGACCGGGACTGAGGATCATGTTTCCTCTTTTGTATGGCGGGTAGAAGGGATTGTGCACCCCTTCGTATTGATAGGCGAAAAAGCCGCGCAGCTGGGCATCGAAGAAAAATTTGCTTTTCGGGGGGGCAAGGCGAAAACCCACTTTCAAGGTGGGTAAAATGGCAGGCTGCAGAAATCCCCCACCGGTATGGATGATGCCTCCTGCACCCGCGAAAATGTAATTTTTGCGCCCGCCGGATTTGATGGCCACTTCAAGCGGGATACCCAGCAGCGATTCGCCGTCATTGTCAAAACCGTGTATCCCCATGCTCAAAAAAGCATGCGAGATTTGGTCTGTTCCAATAAAAAAATAATCAAACTGGAGGCCGTAATGCGCCCGCGTCCCGATATAGGGGCTGATAAGGGAAAGGTAGCCGTTCGCGCTAAACCCTGCGGAGAACCGGTAAGGGCGCACTTCCTGGGAAAAAAGGGCCGTGGAGAGGCAGAGCAAAAAAATCGACAGAAATTTCATGAGCAGGATTTTTAGAATAACGGCCTGCCAGAGTATGCGCTGCGGGCTGATCGTCAGGAGAATACTCTTTTGTTAAAATTTTACATAAATAAAAAAGCGGTATCGCATCGCTGAATACTAATCTCCGCAAGATTCGGGTTTTTCACCCTTCCAAAGGAGCCTACTTTTGTCAAAAAAAGAACATGTCCACGCAAGCCGCCCTCGATTTTCAGCGCATCGAACAAGCCATCCGGTTTATCGAAAGCAACGTGACCCGTCAGCCGGAACTGGCCGACATCGCTGCCGCTGCGCACCTGAGCGAGTTTCATTTCAACCGCTTGTTCAGTCGCTGGGCGGGCACCACGCCGCAGCGTTTTCTGCATTTTCTGACCAAGGAATCCGCCAAGGAGCGCCTGATGGAAAGTGGCAACCTGTCCGAACTGGCCTGGGAAACCGGCCTCTCGGGCTCGGGCCGGCTGCACGACCTGTTCGTCACCTACGAAGCCATGTCGCCGGGCGAATACCGTTCGGGCGGGCAAGGGCTGCGGATGGTGTACGGGATCGGCGATACGCCGTTCGGCCCCTGCCTGCTGGCGCGTACGGAGCGCGGCATTGCCAAAATCGCGTTTTTTTCTGTTGGAAATGAAGCCCATGTGTTGCAGGAACTCAAAGCCGAATGGCCAAACGCCCAACTGGAACGAAACGATTCCGCCCTGGCGCCCTGGCTTCGCCAGATGTTCGAACCTGCCAGCCAAACCGCCGAAAAGCCCTTTCACCTGCTGCTGCGCGGCACCAATTTTCAGATCAAGGTGTGGGAAGCGCTGCTGCGCATCCCGGCCGGGGAAGTCGCCAATTACGAACAAATCGCCACGGCCATCGGCGCGCCCCAAGCCGTGCGCGCAGTAGGCAGCGCCTGCGGCCGGAATGCCCTGGCCTGGCTGATCCCCTGCCACCGCGTCATTCAAAAAACGGGCGGATTCGGGCAGTACCGCTGGGGATTGGAACGGAAAATGGCGATGCTGGGTTGGGAGGCCGGAAGGGTGGGGGGCCAGGCAGGGTTGTGAGAGCATGTTGAGATTTTCCTCGCCGGGCTGCAAACGAAAAATTTTATTTCCGGCTTCGTTAAATTTCTCGCCGGATAGCCCGCATCCTACTGCCTTGCCGGAAAATAAAATTTTTCCGTTTTCGCCTCGGCAGGAAAAGCTCAACATGCTCTAAGCTGGACTTTCGCATTTAGGCTGCTCTTGCGAGTGCGGAAGTAATAGCCCTCCAAATATCGGAAGGGATTATCTTAATATCGGTCTTAGAATCAGATGTAAGAAAAAAGGGTTCGTTCCACAAATCTATTCTGACGGCAGCGATAGCATCGGAGAAAGTTGGCTTTTGTTTGTTGTACCAGGCTGCTTGTGTTTGGAGGATGGGTTGTCTTTGTTGCAAGGCATCACTCCACAAGGTGACGATACTGAAAAGGGCCAATAGCACGGGCGTGGATCGGGCTATGGCTTGGTCTGACCACTGTCGCTGCGATTCAACCCCCAAGTGGGTGCGGACTTCCTGGAAGGTGACTTCCAGTGTCCATCGGCGGATAAAAGCGGAGAGGATTTGCAACGCATCGAGTTGGAGATCTGTGGCTAATAAGGCCGTAGTCTGGGTTTTGCCCTCGGGGTCTTTGATCAACACCCAACGGATAGGTACAGGAGGCTTTCCCACATGGTACCAAAGGGCAGTTGAAGAAGCGATCAACATGGGTTTGTTGTTCAGGCCATACCAGGTGGGCACACTGAGGAGTTGCCACTCGGTAGCCGGATCGTTCAGACGCTGAGCCAAAGTGGGTTGTCGTTTGCCCTTCAGACGAGGTCTGCCACGATTTTTGCCTTCTGCGGGAGGATCATAAAGAGCCGCATCGAGTCTAAAACGGACGATAAAACACAGGTATTGGCGCACCGCATTGAGCAGTTCCAGGGCCGCATAGGAACTATCGGCCACGACGATGATCTGTCGTTTGGGCAGCCAACGGCGCAATTGCAAGGCCATCTGGCGCGCCCAGTCGGTCAATTTTTTGTGCCGTTTTTGAGCCTCGCGGCAGTAGCGTTCGCTGGGCGCCAGCACCGTCAGAAAAGGAAGGGCCCACACCCGACCAGCCCATGAAATCGGCGCCAAAAACATCAAACTCATCCAACGCAGCCCGCTGCATTTTACAAAATGACTATGACTGGAACGCACCGCATCGCGATAAATCCCCCGTGCTTTGATGCGTCTGCCCCAGCGGCGCTCCAAGGTCTCGTCCAACCCAAAAATCAAAGGCTCTGCCCCTCCAAAACGCTCAATCAATAGATTCAAAACAATCTGCCCGCCCCGACGAGCACTCCACCGAGCATGACTCAACACCCGATGGTATTTGTGAAAACGCTTCTCCCCACTCCGGCCAAGGGCACGCAAGGCCCCGCACACCGTGCGACGTCCAACGCTTATCAATACCCCCACCAGCAATTCAACCGCATGTTCAAATACTTTTTTGCTCAAAAACAGACCTGAAAATCTGCTTATTATTGTCCGGCTCTCAGGTGAGTGGATATTCATGGCACATCAAGGTTTGGTCACCATAAATGTACCTCATCCCCTCCCTGAGAGATTTCTTAAAATGCGAAAGTCCAGCTAAGATGGTATCGTAATTCGGGGAGCAGGACGTTTTATTTTTTCTCCGGCACATCAATAATCTGATCGAACGCCAGCCCGCTGCTCCCCTCTCCTCTTCCCGTTGTCTTCCGTATCCCCAGCCAGGTAAACACCTTCCC
>JBGAJY010000123.1:0-17113 GCA_044224705.1 Saprospiraceae bacterium | reverse complement strand
GATGGCGGCATAAAAAGGAAGGCGGACAACGTCGGTTGCCCACCTTCTCACGACAAGTTACCAATTCTATATTTTCCGAAACTCAACGGCCGGTACCCGGCAGGTCGAGCATGACGCCCACGTTGGCGGAGATGCCGCGGTTGCGGATTTTTTCGTTCACGACGGGGAAATTGTACAGTTCGGTGAAGCCGTGCGTGTACCGCGCATCGGCAAAAAGTTTGACGCCGTTGAAGTTGAATTGAACGCCTGCGACGCCAACGGCAGAGACTTCAAAACGCTCATAATCGAGGTTGTCCAGGTTCAAATCCGTCTTGATGGGGTCGAATTCGATAAATACCCTCGGGCGGGTGATGAGTTGGCCGTTCAGGGCATAGCCCAGGGCCGGGCCCGCGGCGATGTAGCCCTGCACGCGTTCGTTGCCGAGTTTGAGCTTGGCCAGCACCGGCATTTCGAGGTAGTTGGTGCGCAGGGTCGCTTCGGCTCCGATCGGGATTTCGACGTTGCCGATGGGCACGCCGATGGATTCGTCCCAACGGAAGCCTTTTTGGACAAAATTCAGCTCGGGTTGCAGGGCGAAGTAGCGGCCGAAATTGATCTCGGAAACGACACCGGCGGTAAAGCCGGGGGCATATTTAAAATCGGGCGTCACCTGATCCAGAAAATCGGTCACCCCGACAGTGGCAAAATTGCCGCCCGTTTTGAGGCCGATGGCGATCTGGGCAGTGGCGATTTGTTGGAAAGAAAGGGTCAACAGGGCGGCAAACAGGAATTGCTTCGTGGTCTTCATATTTTGTGAATGAATTGTAAACAACTGAAAGTCAGTGATTTGAACTGATGGGGCAAATATGTGGGCGGCGTTTTGTTAAGTGGTGTTAGGTTGTTGTTAGGGGAATTTTAAAGTGGAGGGGGATGGTTAAAAGGCGTTAAAAAGATAAGGCATGAAAGACTTGCTTGTCTTTCATGCCTTATAGTGCATGATAAATGAACTACTTTACTACAAAAGCATATAATCCAGGGGTAAATCGCTCTACGGGGAAATTGAAGTAAACTTGTGAAGGACTATATTTAAGCAAATAATAGTTACCACTTTCTGGCTTTCCATCATTCCGTTTGCTATCGATGTTTACTGACCTAGAATCGCATTCTCCCTGAATTTTAAAAGGATTATTATTAGTCCCATAAGGATTGAGAGCCATTAAATATATCCCTTTGAGTCGGGTAATTAAAGCTGCCCTGAATTGATAATTTCGATTCGAATACACAGGATATATGTCAAATTCAGAAACACTTGACTGTGGAAGAATAGTCGTATCGATATGGCCGGTGACTGGAATGCAATAGAAATAGTCGGACATATGTGCTTCGGGCGGGTCAACATCTATTTTATCGCATTGCAATTTAAGGCGAAAGTCATAATCTGTGAATGTGTTCTGAATTCCTCCATTGACATCAGTCAAAACGTCATCAAAGTTTATAGATACCCAAATCGTGTCACCAATATTAAAAGTGTCGATAGTTGGAGACAATGAATATGGAACCAAGTAAAGCAAATTATCTGGACAGTTTTTGTCCTTGCAGCCGGGGAGAGAAAGCGTCAACAATGAAGCAAAAGCGATTAATGTGCGCATATTAAGAATTTATTGTTTTTAAACCTTGTAAGAATGAATTTCACAACCCATATCCGTCAGATAAAGTTGTGTATTGGGTTTCGGAGACTCCGCTTGGAAGTATTTGCTGCAAAAGGAGACGCATTTGATGCGCCGATAGCATATTGTCATTCATCACACCAAAGATGGTGGCGCGATCATATCCAAATACGGCATCGGTCAATAGGGCGTTTTCAAAAACACCAGCAGGGTTCTGGGTATTGTTGTCAATTATATCATATTGCCATCCAAAAGGAATATAGCCAGAAATAAACCTGCTGCGCTCCAAGTCGGCTTGCCATGTATTTGAAGCTAGTGGGCTTCCATTGCTATGATTCTGTCCGTATCGCAAGTGTGTAGCCCATTCGCCATTGTGAAATCCCCACATTTCAATTACTTCGCAACGACCTGCTCCTAATTCATCGCCATTGCCATAGGGTGGATTGTTAAATGAAATAGCATTTCCCATTGTAAAACTGATTTCATCATACCAATAATTATCACTCACTTGAACAAAATGAGAGGCGTGAGCCAGTTCATGGTAGGCAAGCTCCCGAATATCGTCAGCATTTACTTGATCGCTTTCACTTAGATTTAGTACAATATCCGGTGCCGCCGCCGTCAGCCATGCATCAATGGCAATGCCTAAAATCAGAGTGGACGGTCCTGCAACCGCAAATAAGCCTCCAAATATCCCCAATGCTGTACTGCCAAGTATGATCTGGGGTAAAAGAGAGAGTTTATCAACCATCGGGGCAGCTCCTGAATTTTCATTTCCCCAGGGTGTAACTAAAATTTTCAAGTTACCAGGGGGCATGACATTGATTTTCTCTCCCAACAGATATACTTGAAATTCATATACAGAATTATTGATTGTCGATGCAACCCAGTTCCTAAATTGTTTAGTGTCAATAGATGAAGTCCAGTCGAAGGAAATAGGAATATTGTTGAAATTAGGCCCATTGAACTTACCAATGTATGCCCGCCTTGGAAAAGTATAATTCCATAAATCCAAAGAGCCTTTCATTGTTTTTATATTGCACGTAGCGCTCTCAAATTTAACCCATACATGAATCTTCCCGTGATATTTATGATCAATCATCCAACAACCTTGTGCATCAGTGTAGTCTGAACGGTGAAATATCAAGCCCAAAAGGCGACTTTTTGAAACAATTACCTTGACCTCCCGCACACCTTCCCAAGCATTAAGCATATTATCATAGACCGTGACACAACCAGAAGGCTTTCGGATATGGTTGGGGGTCGGACACCCACAAGGACCGCTTGGGCCAAGCGAAGAGCCTTCCGGAGGTTCATGCTCGAGTGTGAATACAAACCGTCCATTTACCAAAGGTGGATTTGGTTCATACTCGTCTGGAGTTTCAAATTCATTGTTGGTCAAGTGAAAAGCTTCTTCGGCAATTCGGGAATCTTCCGGGACAAGAGCCAGTTGTTCGATGACTTCGTAAGGGACATTTGGGAATACATAGTTATAAGGCACCACGGTATACTGCCAAGTATACGTGCTATCACTCACACTAGGATCGTGGTAATATTCGCCCATGTATTCAATGTCGTAATGCAGCGGAAAATCCCATAATTCCACGCCTGAACGGAGTAGTTCGCCTACGTCCTCCGGATTTTGAGGTAAGAAACGAACGTATTGGTAGTTAGGAAGAAGCGTAGTTAGACCTGCATGATAGAGGTTGTTGTAGGCCTGGCGAATTGTTTCCACGGCATAAGGGATACTCCTGGCTTGTCCCAAAACGGTGAGGCCCTCGCCGTCACGCTCGGCAGCTAAACTGCTGCCATTTTCAAATAACTTATTTTCAGGGTTGGGCTGGCGATCCTTCTGGCAAGAAAAAGTGGCCACCACAAAAAATGAAATAATAGAAATTATGAGGCGAAGAGATTTTTGCATAGATGTAAATTTTAGGTTAATGAGAAAAGTTTGAAAACGGTACCCAATTTATGTCATACTAGTATGACATTCCAAAAACCTAGAGAATTTTAACTTTGTTTTTTCCATTTATCAGAGCACCGAAGTAGGTTAAAGTCTCTCATTTTCGTACCTTCGCGCACCGTTTTTCCGGTGGACGGACGACGGCAGGCGGCCCAAACGGAACCACTATTCCCAACCTTTTTTCACCGCAAAAGAACTCCCCCGTCCACCGTGTACCGTTTGCCGTCCACCGTTCCAGAAGTGTATGCAAGATTCGCGGATCGTCTCCATCAACATTGAGGATGAATTAAAAACCGCGTACATCGACTATTCGATGTCCGTGATCGTCTCGCGCGCCCTGCCCGATGTGCGCGACGGCCTGAAACCCGTTCACCGGCGCGTGCTCTACGGCATGCTCGACCTTGGGCTCAGCTACAACAAGCCCTACAAAAAATCGGCCCGTATCGTCGGTGAAGTGCTCGGCAAGTACCACCCCCACGGCGACAGCTCGGTGTACGACACCATGGTGCGCATGGCCCAGGAATGGAGCCTGCGCTACCCACTCGTGGACGGCCAGGGCAACTTCGGCTCCATGGACGGCGACTCGCCGGCAGCCATGCGTTATACCGAGGCTCGCCTGCGCCGCATCACCGACTCCATACTCGACGACATCGACAAAGACACCGTCGACTTCCAGCTGAATTTTGACGACTCGCTCGAAGAGCCGACCGTCATGCCGTCCAAATTGCCCAACCTGCTCCTCAACGGCGCTTCGGGTATCGCCGTCGGCATGGCCACCAATATGATGCCCCACAACCTGACCGAAGTCTGCGATGCCGTCATGGCAGCCGTGGACAACCCCGAATGCACCGTGGAGGACCTGATGGAATTCGTCAAAGCGCCCGATTTCCCCACCGGCGGCATCATCCACGGCCTTTCCGGCGTGCGCGAAGGCTTCCGCACCGGCCGCGGCCGCGTGGTGGTTCGCGCCAAAACCGAGATCGAAACCGACGACAAAGGCCGTGAAAGCATCATCGTCACCGAAATTCCCTACCAGGTGAACAAGGCGATGCTGATCACCAAGATTGCCGAACTCGTCAACGAGAAAAAAATCCTCGGCATCTCCGACGTGGGTGACCAATCGAACCGGGAAGGCGTGCGCATCGTCATCGAAATCAAACGCGACGCCGCCGCCAATGTGATTTTGAGCCAGTTGTTCAAACTCACCCCGCTGCAAACGAGCTACGGCATCAACAACATCGCCCTCGTCAACGGCCGGCCCCGCACGCTGAATTTGAAAGACCTCATCGACGAGTTCATCAAATTCCGCCTCGAAGTGATCGTGCGCCGCACGCAGTTCGAATTGCGCAAAGCCGAAGAACGCGCCCACATCCTCGAAGGCCTGCTCATCGCGCTCGACCACCTCGACGAGGTGATCAAACTGATCCGCGCTTCCAAAGACGCCGAGGAGGCCCGCGAAGGTTTGATGCAAAATTTCGGCCTCAGCGAACTCCAGGCCAAAGCCATCCTGGCCATGCGCCTCCAGCAACTCACCGGTCTCGAACGCGACAAGGTGAAACTGGAATACGAGGAATTGATGAAAAAAATCGGCGAACTGAAGGCCATCCTGGCCGACGAGGGCTTGCGCCGCGGCATCATCAAAACCGAACTGAGCGAAATCAAAGAACGCTTCGGTGACGAACGCCGCACCAGCATCGAAATCGATGAAGCCGATATCAGCATTGAAGATCTGATTGAAAATGAAGAGGTTGTGATCACGATCAGCCATGCCGGCTACATCAAACGCACCCCCATCACCGAATACCGGGCCCAGGGCCGCGGCGGCCGCGGCGCCCAGGGCGTGCGCACCCGCGACGAGGATTTTGTAGAGCACATGTTCTCCGCTACCAACCACCAGACACTGCTGCTCTTCACCGAAAGCGGCCGCTGTTTCTGGCTGAAAGTGTACGAAATCCCCGAAGGCGCCAAAAACACCGGCGGCCGCGTCATCCAGAATCTGCTGAATATTCCGAAAGAGGACAAGGTCCGCGCCTTTATCATCGTCAAAAAACTGGACGACGAGGAATTTATCAACAACCACTACATCATGTTCTGCACCCGCCGCGGTCAGATCAAAAAGACGCTGCTCGAAGAATACTCCCGTCCGCGTCAGGGCGGCATCAACGCCATCGGCATCAACGATGGCGACGCCCTGATCGAAGCCAAACTGACGAACGGCAAAAACGAAATCCTGCTCGCCGTACAAAGCGGCCGCTCCATTCGTTTCAACGAATCGGACGTCCGGCCGATGGGTCGCACCGCCGCCGGCGTGCGCGGCATCCAGGTCGACGATAAAGGCGGCGACGCCGTCGTCGGGATGGTTTGTGTAGATCCGGCCGATACGGCATCCACTATCCTGGTGGTGTCGGAGAAAGGCATGGGCAAACGCTCCGCCCTCGACGAATACCGCACCCAGACCCGGGGCGGCAAGGGCATCAAAACGATCAATGTCACGGCTAAAACCGGCCATTTGGTCGCGATCAAGTCGGTAACGGACGAAGACGATCTCATGATCACCACGATCTCTGGAGTCACCATCCGAACAGCAGCCAGCGAATTGCGGGTGATGGGCCGGGCCACCCAAGGCGTCAAACTGATCCGCCTGGATGAAACCGACGACATCGCCGATGTGACCGTCGTTGCCTCGGCAGAAGAGCCCATCGCTGGAACGGAAAACGCCGAAACTGAAAGCACAGGGGAGAACAACGAGGCGGCAGAATGATCAATTTGCCTCGAATGACGAACCTTTAACATCCTGTTGGTAAACCTTTTTGCCCATTTACGTCTGAAAAAACGATTGAAAGAGCCCTCTGACGGACGACAATTCTCGATTCATCTCAGCCAATCCGTGCAGTTGTGGCCAACTTTCCAATCCTGTTTCAAACTTTACAATTTGCGAACTATGAAAAAAACGCTCTTTGCCCTTTTTACCTTTTTACTCACAGCCGGCCTGGCAACAGCGCAGGACGAAGGCGCCAAACTGGCCAAATCGGCCGGCAAACTGCTCACCCGCTACTACCAGGACCCGGCCGGCAACAGCGCCAGTCTGAAAGAGGCCAAGGAAAAAATTGACCAGGCCTTCCAAATGGCAGACGCGCAGGCGCTTTATTCTGCCTGGTTCACCCGCGGCGACATTTACAGCGCCATCATCAAAAACGAAGCAGCCATGCGCCTGATCGACCCCAAAGCGACTTTTTCGGGCGACAACGATGCACTCGTGGCCTTCGACTCTTACAACAAAGCCTACGAACTGGCCACCAAAAAATACGAAAAGAGCGACGCCGTTAAAGGAATCACTGAAATCCAGACCGCTTTGATCGAATTGGGCGTGATGAAATACGAAGCCGGCCAATACGAAAAAGCCTACCTTTCTTTTCAGGCTGCTCTCAAATCCCATGATTTGCTGAAGTCCAACAACCAGAAAAGCAACCTCGACGATAAAGACCGCTACACCAATCAGGTGTACATCACCGCTCTGGCGGCCTGGCAAGCCCATCGCTGTGCCGACGCCATGCCGCTGTTCCAGCAACTTATTGCCGCAGGAACCGATCAGCCAACGGCCTACGAAGGCCTCTATACCTGCAAAATGGAGTCCGGAGACGAAGCCGGGGCGCAGACGATTCTCGCCGAAGGCCGCAAAAAATTCCCGGATGATTCGGGCCTGCTGTTCGCCGAAATCAACGCCTACCTCAAAGCAGGCAAACTCGACGAGCTCACCGACCGCCTGAAATCGGCCATCGCCAAGGAACCGAACAACACCGGCTTGTACGTCACCCTCGGCAACGTGTACGACAACCTGTACCAGCGCGAATTGCAGGCTAAAAACGAAGCCAAAGCCACGGAATACTTTGAAGAGGCCAAAAAATACTACCAGCAGGCGGCCGAGAAAGATCCCAAAAACGTGGACGCCGTGTACTCCCTCGGCGCGTTGTACTACAACAAGGCCGCCGTGCGCACCCAGGACCTGAATGCCCTCCCGGAAGACTATTCCGCTGCGGGCATCAAGAAATACGACGCCATCAAAAAAGAGATCAATACACTGTTTGACCAGGCTCTGCCCTATTTCCAGAAAGCGGAAAGCCTCGATCCGAACGACATGAATACGCTCATCGCCCTCAACGAAATTTATGCGCGCAAAGAGGACGAAACCCTTTCTCCCGAGTTCAAAAAACGACTCGACACGGTGAAAGGCGGGGGCAAAAATCCGAAGTCGTACTTCAAACAGTAGGGTTTATCAGGTTGACAAAAGTTGATGAGGGTTTATAAAGTTTGTACTGAACGCATGTATAAACTTTATAAACCCTCATCAACTTTTATCAACCCTTTTCCACCACACACCTTGAACGAGCAGCAAAAAACGATCGACAAAAGTAATCCGCCCGTTTTCAGCATCATTACGATCAATTACAACGGCAGCGCGTTGCTTTCCGGCACGATGGAAAGTGTTCGGGAGCAGACTTATCCGTATATCGAATACTGGGTGATCGACGGCGGTTCCAAGGATAACTCCCTGAACGTCATCCGTGGTTTCGCTGAACGAATGCCGAACCTCCACTGGATTTCAGAACCCGACCGCGGCTTGTACGACGCCATGAACAAAGGCCTGCACCGCGCCACCGGCGATTTTGTGTGGTTCCTCAACGGCGGCGATCACCTGCACAGCCCCGATACGGTCGAAAGGGTCGCCGCATTGGTGGGCTCCGATACCGGAGTACTCTACGGAGAAACCCAACTCGTAAACGAAGCGCGCCAACCCGCCGGCACCATGAGCGAGCTCAGCACCCGTCATTTACCCTCCCGGCTGGGCTGGCGGGACTACCTGGGCGGTATGCTGGTGGTGCACCAATCCTTCATCGCACGCCGTACACTGGCGCCGGAATACATCGCCGGCAACCTCTGCGCCGACTACGACTGGTGCATCCGTATCCTGAAACAAAGCAAGGAAAACGTGGCTACCGGCCTGATCCTCAGCGATTACCTGATGGGCGGGCTTTCCAAAAAACGCCACCGGCAGAGCCTCCGCGACCGGTTCGCCGTCATGCGGGAACATTTTGGATTGTTCCCTACCCTGCTGGCGCATATCCGGATCATACTGCGGGCAATCAGGCACCGGATTCAGCGTTTTGGGAAATCCCGGTATTGACACAGAGGGAACCAAGGATTAGGTTTTTGCGTTTTTTTACCGCTGAGGCGCAAATAATTCGCGCCTCAGCGGTAAAAAAACAAAACATGAACGCCGATCTCCTCCAGACCGAACTGCAGTACCGCACCGCCCGCTCCGGCGGAAAGGGCGGGCAAAACGTCAATAAGGTAGAGACCAAGGTGGAAGCGCGCTTCGAAGTAGCAGCCTCTGCGGCTTTGACTGACGAGGAAAAAGCGCTGGTTTTGGAAAAACTCAGCCACCTGATCAGCGGCGATGGATTCCTGATCGCTACCAATCAGACCGAACGTTCGCAACTCGCCAACAAGGAAAAGGTAACCGCCAAACTCATCGGATGGATCGAAAAAGCCCTTCGGCCCCGAAAAAAGCGCAAGCCGACCCGTATTCCTGAAGGCGTCAAACAAGCGCGTACCCAAGCAAAAAAGCGCCGTTCAGAGACCAAATCAGGGCGTCAACGGGTACAACCAGGCGGTGCAGACCCGGATGAGGATTAAAATTGCGTCAGTGGCGCGGCTCAATTTTCATCTCCCGATAGGTTGTTACCGGATCGGTTTCACGGCGGAATTGCAAATGCTCCGCCTCTCCAACCACAATTTCCGCAGTCGTGTAAATTTCACATCCTTCCAGCAAATGTCCGCCGATGGTCGCTCCCGTGCTGTCGGACAGGGCGATATGCAGATGCGAACCATCCGGCGAAAGCGTGCCCGTGAGCGACACGATCTCCATTTTTTGTTCCAAAATCAAAGGACCGGGCTGGTTGGCGGGCCGGATCATCACCTTGCGCAAACTGCCCACGCAAGTGACCATGAAGCCGGCCCGTAAGTTTTCCTGCCGGGCTAAGGCATCGAGTTCACGTTTGAGATCCTGGCCGGGGCAAAGACGCAAGGCATGGATACTCATACCGGAAGTATTTTTCATAGAGGTAAAATAAGCGGAAAATAGGAGCAAAAGACTGAAAAACAAGGCAAAACGAGTCATAGGCCTGAGGATGTTACAGGCTGCAAAATTCTTTACATTTACCGCCGCATCCGTCCCATACCGATCGATTTTCTAACAGAAAACACACTATGCGTACAAGACTGACCCTCCTCCTCTTCTTCTGCCTGAATGTATTCCTGTTCCATCTTACTGCCCAAAACGCCACCCTGCAAGGTGTTGTAACCGATGCTGCCAACGGCGACGCCCTGCCCGGAGCCACGGTCAAAACAGCCGGCACGGGGGCCTCAACCGACGACAAAGGCGCTTATTCCCTTTCTCTGCCCGCTGGTAATTATGAAGTTGAATTTGCTTTTATAGGATTCGAAGCCCGGCACCAAACGGTCCGATTGGCCGCCGGACAAACGATAGTCCTGAACGTTCAACTCGGCGACGCCAATAACCTGCTGCAACAAGCCACCGTCACCGCGGGAAAATTCGAAAAACCCCTGGGCGAGGTCACCGTTTCGCTCGATGTACTGAAACCCAAATTGATCCAAAGCACCAACACCACTGCCGTGGACGGCGTACTCGGAAAAGTACCCGGCGTCAGTATTATCGACGGCCAGGCCAGCATCCGTGGCGGCGCGGGGTTCTCCTACGGCGCCGGCACCCGCGTGCTGCTGCTGATGGACGACATGCCCGCCCTGCAGGTCGATGCCGGGTTCCCCAACTGGAGCGATTTTCCGGTCGAAAACATCAGCCAGATCGAAGTGCTGAAAGGCGCGGCGTCAGCCCTTTACGGCTCCTCGGCCATGAACGGCATCATCAACATCCGCACCGGCTATGCGCGTGACCAGCCGGAGACGGAAGCGGCCGTTTTTGGTAAAGTCTGGGGCGCGCCCAAAGACAAAAGCAAACAATGGTGGGGCCGTGACACTTCAGATATCCAACTGCCCCTCGAAACCGGTTTCAGTTTTTCCCACCGCCGGAAAGCCGGCCGTTGGGATGTTGTGCTCGGAGCATTCGGCTTGTACAGAGACAGTTATAACCGCAGAACTTACAGCCGCTATGCGCGCATTACACCCAATTTCCGCTTTCGGGTCAACGAACGCCTGATTGTCGGACTGAATACGAACATCAACATCGGTCGCAGCGGCAGCTTTTTTATATGGGCAAACGACAGTCTGGGCGCCTATCAACCGGGGCTTGCTTCCTACTCCAATTCCAACGGCCGTTTCCGTTTTACTATTGATCCATCGCTGCAGTATTTTGATAAAGGCGGCAATCGCCACAAGTTCCTCGGCCGTTTTTACCGCGTACACAACAACAACAGCGGCAACCAGAGCAACGACAGCAAAATGCTCTACGGCGAGTATCAGTACCAAAGACAAATGGACCACCTGGGCCTCGTTGCAACGGCTGGGGTTGTAGGTTTTTACACCACCGTGGATGCCGAGTTGTACAGTAACGGCAAATTCACGAATGAAAACTATGCCGGCTATCTGCAGCTCGATTACAAAGCT
The DNA here is from genome assembly GCA_044224705.1 of Saprospiraceae bacterium. GTDB lineage: Bacteria > Bacteroidota > Bacteroidia > Chitinophagales > Saprospiraceae > M3007. The sequence goes on along the minus strand of JBGAJY010000123.1, from coordinate 5,863 downwards.
TTTCACCGGCTCAATCTTTCGGCTGGCGTGCGCTACGAGCGCAACGTACAACACAGCCCCGATGTGATCAAGATCACCGACACCCGTTATGATACCATCCCCAACGGCGTGACCCGCGAGTCGAAGCCGGTTTTCCGTGTTGGCGCCAATTACCAGGCCGGGCAAAGCACCTACTTTCGGGCGTCATGGGGGCAAGGCTACCGATATCCGACGATTGCCGAGAAATTCATCAACACCGATTTCAGCACGGGCAATGTCGTTCGGCCCAATCCGAAACTCGTTTCCGAGACCGGCTGGACCGCAGAATTAGGTCTGAAACAGGGTTTCAGAGTCGGTACCTGGATGGGATTTGCCGACCTGACAGCCTTCATTTCCGAATACGAAAACATGATGGAATTCGTACTCGCTGAACTGACATTTGGCTTTGATCCTGGTCCGCCTCCGGCATTGGTACCGCTGGCCAGTTTTGAATCACAGAACGTAGGCGACACCCGCGTCAAAGGCGCAGAAGTTTCACTCACTGGCCAGGGTAAACTCGGCGGCGGCACCCTGTCGGTTCTGACTGGCTACACCTGGATAGAACCCAAATACAAGGAATTTACCAACCGCATCGATGAAGGCTCTTCCGTAGATTACAACGTGCTCAAATACCGGTACCGGCGCTCTTTCAAATGGGATGCCGAGTACAGTTGGAAAAAGTGGACTTTTGGCAGTGCCGTGAATTATAACAGCAAAATGGAAGCAATTGACGCTATCTTTGAGGTCGAGATTATTGAACCTTTCAAAGGAGTGAAGCATTTCCGTCAATCACATGGCGCCTTCACCGTGGTGGATTTGAGAGCCTCCTATCAAATAACTAAACAATTGAAAGCCAGTGTATTGTGCGGGAATTTGCTCAATGAAGAATACTCTGTCCGTCCGGCGTTGCTGGAGGGCCCGCGCAATTACTCGCTTCGGCTTGATGTAAAAATTTAAATGGGGAAACCTGTCCCTGCGGGGCATGACTTACGGGTTGTGCTCCGCTTTTTTTGCCAGTTATGAAAAATTTCATCCCGTTTTTTGCCTGCCTGAGCATTTTTTGCACGGCCTGCCAGTCCAATACCGGCGCCCCTGCATCCAAAACCGAGACAGCTTCTCCTGCCCCACCCGAAGGCTGGTACTTTCAGTACAGCAAAGCGAAACAGAACAAGGGAACTTTTGCCGAAGGCAACTGGTGCCAGGCCGATTATTCGGAAAGTGTGGTCATCAATGCGGACCGGAACGATTACAACCGCCGTTATTTTATCCTCGGCGAAGGGGTGTACAAGGTCACCATCACCGGAAGTATGGGCGCCTCCTCGTTTATCCTCCGCAAATCGGGCAACCAGTCTGTCGACCTGTACACCAGCGATCAGAACCCAACCTGCCTGTCGAGCCGAAAGAATTTTGCCTTAAAAGGCCCTTCGGACAAATGGTCGTATGACAATACGGGCGGCATTGCTTATTCCGTCAGCATTGGTCCATACGAGCAATGGGCGCGCGTGGATATTCTTTTCCCGCCCGACAGCGGTTTTGGCATGGTGGCTAACCGCTGTACCAATTGCCAGTAAGGCAAATTACCCATACCGGTTGCGGGCAATCTCAGGCTCTTTATCTGCCAGTCAACTTAAAATCTTTTTCATGCTGAAATCCTATCGCCTCGCGTTCGTACCCGTTTTATTCCTGGCCTTACTCCACTTTTCCTGTCGAAACGGCACCAACCAAACCGCTCAACAAGAAAACAACGTCGCCAAGATCGATTCATCGATGGTGGCCATCCCCGATCCGCAGGATTTACTGGCTATCCTGAACGGCAACTGGCAAAACGAAAGTGATCCCGCTGACCAGATATGGATTGCCGACAGCCTGATCACCCATGTTCGCAACGGCCAGCCCATGGAAAAAAATACCATCGAGATCGATGCCTCCTGCACGGCACGAAGTTGCTCGTCGGGCGACCAGCCCGAAGACGGTTGGTGTTTTGTTGAAAAAACGCCATCGGGCGAGCGCTGCATGATGGTGTTGAAATGTAATAAAAAGATGCTTCAAATCCGGCCGCTGGGTATGGCTGCGCAGGAACTCTTGTTCCGGAGATTGTGATCATTTCCTGTTGCCGGGGCGTGATAAACGCGTGATTTGTCACTCCGTTCGGGCAATCCTGCGTAGTTTTGCCGCACATTTTTGAAAAAGACTTTCCATGTTTACGATCAACGTTTATCTCCGTTTTGCCCTCATTGCGGGCGGGATTCTTGGCGGTGCAGCCCTTTGGGCGGCTTACGGTTTTTGGTACGGCTTTCCTTTTCTGTTGGTTGGTGTCGTGCTGCTGATTGGTTATTTGCTGCTGGGCACTATCCTCTCTACCAATCAGTTACTCAGCAAAATGCAGCTCGCCGAAGCCGAGCAACGCCTTAAAATGACTTATTTCCCCGGCCTGCTCCTCATGGGCTACAAGGGGGTATATTACATGACCCACGGCGCCCTGGCCCTCCAGAAAAAAGAACTCGGTGAAGCTGAAAACTGGCTTAAAAAGGCTCTCGCCTCCGGATTGCCTACCGATAATGAACGCGGTGCAGCCATGCTCCAGCTGGCTGTTATTGCCGGCTCGAAGGGTAACCGCCAGGCTGCGCAAAACCAGCTGGCGGAGATCAAAAAACTCAACATTACCGAAAACATGCTCAAAGAGCAGATCCGCGACCTGGAAAAGCAACTGAAAATGATGCAGCAATCCATGAACCCCAGCATGGTCGGCATGATGGGCCGGGGCGGCTCGCGGCCAGGCGGCAAACGGCGGCAGCCGAAGATGCGGTGAGCGGTCGTTTTAAAGCAGGAATTTGGGATTTGAGGATTACATCAGGATCAGTTTCGACCGATATTATACTCAAATCCCAAATTCTGATTCAAATCTGCTCCCACAATTCGATCTTATTGCCCTCCGGATCCATAATCCACGCAAATTTGCCGAATTCTTCACTAAGCGGTTCGCCAATGAGAGGCACGCCTGCATCGCGCAGTTCAGCCACCAGGCCATCGAGGTCGGCGACACGCAGATTGAGCATAAAGGGCTGTTCGGAAGGATCAAAATAATCGGTGCTGCGGCGGAAAAAACTGAGCAGGGAGTACGCTTCCGGATGCGGTTCGTCCTTCCAGTTCATTTGCGCTCCCCAATCGTCCATCGTGATTCCCAGGTGGGTTTGGTACCATTCGCGGGTCTTATCCCGGTCGCGGCATTTGAGGAAGATACCGCCGATTCCAGTGACTTTTTTCATGGGCAGGGTAAGGATAAAGTTGTTTTCAGTTTTGTTGCAACTTGGGCAAAAGTAGTTGAATTCGCCTTTTTCCAAACAAATAGTTTTTAAAAATCCCCGCCGTTAACAATTTTCAAAGCCGCTGGCCATCCGGTAGCCTTTGCTAATTTTGCCTCAACGATCATGGAAAAAACTACCCAGCAATTCCAGGAAATCATTGCCCGATGCCGCGCGCTGTTTTTAAAAAAAACAGCCGACTACGGCACAGCCTGGCGTATTCTTCGACCATCGAGCATTACCGATCAATTGAATATCAAAGCTTTGCGTATCCGTAGCATCGAGGAAAAAGGTACTCAAATGGTCGACGACCCCGTGGAGTCCGAGTTTGTCGGACTGGTGAATTACAGCGTGTTGGCCCTCATCCAACTTGAACTTCCCGCCGACGCGCCCCTGCAACTCGACACCGAACAGGTGGCTGCCTTATACGATGCCCAAATTGCTGCCAACCTCCGCCTCCTGCAGGCCAAAAACCATGATTATGGCGAAGCCTGGCGGCTCATGCGCGTGAGCAGCATGACCGACCTGATCCTGCAAAAAATCATGCGCATCAAACAAATTGAGGATAACGCCGGCCAGACCCTGGTTTCAGAGGGCCTGGAGGCCAACTACCGGGATATTTTGAACTATGCCGTTTTCGCTTTGATACGGCTGAATGAATAATTTTTTAAACACGGATACACGGAGACACGGAATTAAATCCTCCGTGTCTCCGTGCCTCCATGGTAAATTCCACAACATTCCAGAACTTATGATCTCCCTTTCTACTCTGATCATTTCCTTCGCCGTGACCGGCGCTATTTTGGCCCTGCTGACGCGGCTCGCCAAACGCAGCGACAACCTGTTCATGACCTTTCTGCAGCATTTTTGCGGCGTTTGGTTCATTTTTTCGGGCTTCGTGAAAGCCGTCGACCCCATCGGCACGGCCTATAAAATGGAGGATTATTTCCGCGAATTTGAGAACACCTTCGGCGGACTGACCAACTTTTTCAAGGGCCTGGCGCCCCTTTTCCCCTGGCTGTCCAAGTACAGCACGGGATTTTCGATCACGATGATCGTACTGGAAATCGCCCTCGGCGTGATGCTCATTCTCGGCTGGCGCCGAAAACTGACCGCTTGGCTGTTTTTCCTGATCGTGGTGTTTTTCACCTTGCTGACGGGCTTCACTTTCATGACCGGCTACGTGCCCACTGAAGCCAACTTTTTCGACTTCGCCAAGTGGGGCCCCTACATCAAGACCCAAATGCGTGTAACCGACTGCGGCTGCTTCGGTGAATTCCTCAAACTGAACCCGCGCACCTCCTTTTTCAAAGACCTCGGCCTGATGATTCCGGCCTTTTTGTTTCTCTTCCGTTCGCGCTGGATGCACCAGCTTTGGACACCCCGCACGCGGAATTTGTTGGTGGGTGCATCCATCGTCGTCTCCTTACTGTTTTGCTGGCGCAATACGTACTGGGACCTCCCCGTGATCGATTTCCGTCCGTTCAAGATCGGCGCCAACATCCGCGAGCGCAAAGCCCTCGAAGCGGAAGCCCGCGGCAACGTGGAAATCACCGGCTACGTGCTGGAAAACACCCAAACCGGTCAGGTAGCCACCTTTATGGAACCCGACCCGAAGAAGCCCTATTCCTACGTCAAAACTTACCCGAAGGATCAGGGCTGGAAGGTGAAAGACCAGATACAGACCGAGCCTTACATCCTGCAGGACGGTAAAAAAGTCCAGATCGCTGAAACCAAAGTGAGCGATTTTGCCGTGGAGGACGGCGAAAACGGGGAGGTGACCGACGAATTGCTCGAAGAAAAAGGCCTCAGCCTGATGATCGTCGCGTTCCACCTGGAAGGTGTCAAAAAAGAAGAAACGATCACCATTCAGGATACCATCTGGACCAACGACACGATCCGTATCAGCGCCGATTCGATCCAGTTGAAACCGCGCGTGGCAGGCTTCTCGCCCCGTGAAGAAACCCGCCAGGTAATCGATCCGGACCTCGACTACGCCGACGTGTTCCGCACCAAGGTGAATCCCCTGGCCGAAGCCGCCGGCAAAGCAGGCTGGAAGGTGTATGCCATCGTGAGCACGCCCGACAGCGACGTAGCCGGCGATTTCAAGCAAAAAATCGGCGCGAATTATCCGTTCTACAAAGCCGATGACAAATTGCTGAAAACCATCACCCGCTCTAATCCCGGTCTTGTCGTGCTGAAAGACGGACAGGTGCTGGATATGTGGCACTGGAGGCATTTGCCGGGGGTGGATGAGTTTATCGGGAAGTTCCGGTAGTTCCCAAATAGGTTTCTCTTCATAATGCAAATGGCGCGAAGGTTGGATGATCCAATCTTCGCGCCACTTTTTTGACATGATTCCGGAAAATCTACAAGCGGTTCTTCTCAATCAACTCCAGCAACTCATCCCGGTAATTCTTCCCGATCGGCAGCAGTTTCGGCTTGTCCTTTTCCAGCACTTCCACCATGTTGCCCTCGATGGCGGTGATTTTGTCCATGGCGACGATATAGGATCGGTGGATGCGTTTGAATCGCCCGTTGGG
>JBGAJY010000122.1:0-17596 GCA_044224705.1 Saprospiraceae bacterium | reverse complement strand
GGTCGAAAGAAGTCGTCGTGATCACCAGGCTGTCGCAGCCGAAATGGTTGGACAGGAATATGGTGTCCGTCCCCACCAGATTGGGGTTGCAGGATGTGGCGGTCAAAAACGTCTGGCTCGTCGGCGCAAGACTGGTGGTGGTGATGACCAGGCTGTCGCAGCCCGCCACAGAACTGAGCAACAGAGTGTCCACCCCGACCGCGCCGGGGTCGCAGTTTTGTGCAAAAAGCGGGGTGATGGAAACGGCTGCCGGGTCGAAAGAAGTCGTCGTGATCACCAGGCTGTCGCAGCCGAAATGGTTGGACAGGAATATGGTGTCCGTCCCCACCAGATTGGGGTTGCAGGACGTGGCGGTCAAAAACGTCTGGCTCGTCGGCGCAAGACTGGTGGTGGTGATGACCAGGCTGTCGCAGCCCACCGCATTGGTCAAAAACACCGTATCCACCCCGACCGCGGCGGGGTCGCAGTTTTGAACAAAAAGCCCGGTAATGGATACGGCCGCGGCATTGTAAGATGTCGTCGTGATCACCAGGCTGTCGCAGCCGAAATGATTGGACAGGAAGATGGTGTCCGTCCCCACGAGGCTGGGGTTGCAGGACGTGGCAGTCAAAAACGTCTGGCTCGTCGGTGCAAGGCTGGTGGTGGTGATAACGAGGCTGTCACAGCCCACCGCATTGGTCAAAAACACCGTATCCACCCCGATCCCGGTGGGGTCGCAACTGGTTTTTACAATCTGATTTTGACTCGATGCCAGAAACTTAAGGCTGACATTTATGATACTATCGCAAGCTCCCGCTGCCATATTGGCCAAAACTACCTGTCCTGCGGGATGTTGCTCATCGAATGTTTCACCACCTAAGAGAAAAGTTTCGCCCGGGCATAATTCAGGTTGAATGGAACTTGTCGCATTGATATGTGACACCAGTATCGTATCCGTTAGCGTACAACCACTCAATTCGACGGTCACCCAATATTGGCCGGCAGCAGCAACGCTGCGGGTGGGGGCAATGCTGCCGTCGTCCCATTGATAGGTTGCACCGGCTAAAGTGGCATCGAGCACAGCCATATCCGAATTGCAAATAAAGGCATCAGCAGGCTCAAAGCCGAGCAAATGATTCGGTGTCGTGAACCCAAAATCGACATAAGGGCTATTGCCTTGCGGGCAAACAGTCTGAATTTGCATTTCGTAACTGGTGCAGCCGGGCAGCGAATCCACATTCCAGGCAGTTTGGGTCGTTGAAACGTCAATCCAGATCGGGTCCCCGGTTTTCCGGTACCGTATATGATAACTGCTGGCGTATTGCTGGCTGCCCCAGTTCAGGGATGGAGCCGCGAGCAGGTCGGTGTAGGCAAGTCCGGCCGGCTCCGCACAAGGGCCGGCGGGTTCAAAAAAGGCCGTAACAATGCCTGTCGTTTGAAAAGCCAATGTAATGGCAGCCGCATTTTGGTTGGGCCCGAAAACATTACCACTCACTTCCCAATGGTCGAACAGCCAACCGGGCGCAGGTTTGGCCACGAGGTCAATATTGACGCCGCCAAAATAATCGCCTACAAACGGATAGGCCGTTGGGGTGATCGTGTTTACCATGACCTGATTGGGCGATGCGGCGGGGGAAACTTGCACCGTCAACCCAAAGGGCCCGCTCACATCATAACAATCTGCGATGCTCTGGTCGATAAGTTGGCAACGGGTATTGATAAAAGCATGAATAGCGTTGACATCCTGATTCCATTCGCCCACCGTTCCGCCCCAGCGTGTACAATGCTGGGGCATTTCAGGCGCGATGACGTTGGTCATGGAGTCCAACAGCGCGTTCATATAGTCGCAGGACAGGAAAGTGTTGAGCAAATCGGCGTAGCGATTGATATACATCGCTTTGAATTGCGGGTTGGCGTACAGCGCCATGAACATGTCGATGTGGTTTTGCGGGTCGCCTGCATTAGGGATATCTTCGATGTCGCACGGATCTGCCGTAGGACCGACATCGGGGATAAAAGTATAATTGACGTAATGCCCGAAGGTGGCATCCATATCCCAAAGGGTATATCGCCAGCGTTGCGCTCCTCCTGCGGTATTGCGGCCGCGCCACCAGGAGGTATTCCAATTCAGCCAGTCCTTGCAAACGCTATGCTGGTTGATGATGATGTAATCCACCAGGCTCATAAGGTCCAATCGTTGCTGGACATAGTCATAATTTGCAGCAACCGCCATGTTGTTGCCTAAAATAAAGGCCCTGAGGGCAAACCAGTCCGCGCCGGAGCCGTATTCATACCAGGTATTGCCCCAGGTTTTTATAAAATCGATATCTGGCTCGTCCTGATTATAGTAATAGGCGGTAAAATCGGCGTCGTCCACTTTTTCCCGCAAGTCGTACACCCCCCAATATTGGCCATTGACGTACAGGACGCAGGAGCGGTTCGTTCGGACATCTACATTCAGTCCGCTTTGCAAGGCGAGCGTGTGGACATAAGAATCGCGGATATGGGCGCCCCCTAATGAGGACGGAAAATTGTCATTGGCCGCGGCTTTAAGGATGAGTCGCTGAAACTTGGTTCGGGTGCGTTCCGGGAAAAACTGGTATTTCAATTCATCTTTATATCCCAGTTGGTCGCGTGTGATCCAGTCTATTCCACGCTGGGGATAACCCCAGGAATCGTTGCCATGTTCATTGAATTCGCCATACGCTTCGGTTTGAAGTACATTGTTTTCAAAATACTCAAAAGAGCCGAAGGGGCGAATCTGAGAGCCGTTCAGCAAGGTTACCACATTGTCGCCCGCAATGGATATGACCGGGACCGTATGGTTTACATTGATAAAATACGTATTGGCCAACACAAAGCCCGGCAGGATCTGGGCATTAGTACTAAACGTGCGCGCTTTCAATACGGTGGTCGCAACGATGCTGATTGGCCCTTGATAGGGGGTCGAAGCGGTATCGGGTTCACGACCGTTTGTCGTATATCGAATCACGTAACCGGGATTGGAGAACAGGCTTACCACGATGCTGTCCGCATAAAAACCTGAGGCCTGTGATGCCAGCACAATCGGCGCATAGCCCTGGTAGAAAATGGTGTCATTGACGGCGTTCGGGGTTGGGGTGTAATAAATTTTCCAGGCCGGGCCTCCATTGGGCGCGCGTCCGTAACTGTGGTTGCCCTGGTTCGGGACGGTAAAGGTGTAAGTATCGGCGGTGGTGCCGTTTGGCCGGGTTAAAACAACGGATTCGCCTTTTGTCTGGGTTATTTTGAAATTGGTGTGCAAATACAGCCCGTCAACCTTGTTCTTGCCGGAACAAAAAATGACGCGGTAAGCGCCTGCCCCGATGGTCTGTCCGTTCGGTATGACCCATTTTTGGGGATTGTTCGGGTTATCGCTTAAAAACCATCCGCCGAGATTTACCGAAACGGGCCCGCTGTTGTACAGTTCGACCCAATCCTCCCGGTCGCCATCACCGTCTGTAATCCCGTTCATGTTGGCAGCACAGATTTCGTTGATAATGACTTGCGCGGTGAGTGCAGACGTCAATAGGCACAGGGCCAAGGGTAGGAGTAGTTTGGTCATCTTGTTTGACGTGCTTGGTGTGCGGAAGGCTAAAATTAGTAAAATAATTTGCTGGAACACGCAGGAGAGGCACTCCCTGCGAGCTTCATTTTGCATGTTTGCCTGGTAGTTTCGGGGATAGCGACGCTTCGGAATCCAAGCCCTATATTATTTAAGGCTGTTTGACCATCTTCTTAGCCAGGACTTTTCCGCCACCGGACAACACGACCCAATAGGCGCCTCCAGGCAAATTCAGGTTTTGCAGCGGAACCTGTTCTACATATTTGCCATAGTCAAATGTCCTGTTTTCAAAAACGGTAAACACTACCTGGCCTTTCGCATCGAGAATTTGCAGGGTCGCCACGGTCCTTTCATGGATTTTAAAAGGTATCCAGGTTTCAGAATCGGCCGGATTCGGGTAGTTCTGGAGCAAATCAGCATCCCGTTTAGGCGAACTCGTGCCCACTGCCGGTAGCGCGTTCACGTCCACCAGCGCCGTCCAGACGCTTGTACTGAGTCCGTCCATCCGGGCCCAAATCGGCCTGACGATATTGTTGTACGCCGTTATATTGGTGTAATCGCCAAAAAACTGATTGGTACTCGGCGTAAACGGCGTTTCACTGACTTTGAAATTTTGAAAGGAGGCCCCTCCGTCTTTCGAAACGGCCATGTACACGGCGGTACGGTTGTCGGAATAAGCCCGGCGGTCGTAAAACACGAACCAGAGCCATCCGGTCGCCTGGTCGATGGTCATCCAGGTCAGAAACTGCTGCCGCCCCGGCGGGTCGTCGTTCACCCGCACCGGTACACTCCAGGTATTGCCACCGTCCGTGCTTTTTGACAGCCAGACATCGGTGTCCGAGAGGCCGTTGCGCTGATCGGTCCAGTTCACGTAAATCGTTCCCTGGTGCGGGCCGCCGCTCAGGTCGCAGGCCGTCACCGGCAGGCCATTGCAACGGGAAAGCCCCGGGATGGCATAATCCCAGCCGCCGGGAAAATCGTCGATGTGAATATCGTCGACCAGCCAGGTTTCGCCGCCGTCGAGGGAGCGGTCGAATACCAGTCCTGCCGGTCCGGCCCAGGCGACATAAATTTCTCCGTTTGGACCGATACAGGGCACGGCGCCTTCGGTGGTGTTGTCGCTGTCGATACAGTCGCCGCTGATCTTGTTGATCCTTTTCGGGGCCGACCAGTTTTGTCCTGCGTCGACGCTTTTTGAAAAAAGGATACGCGAGCTATCCAGCGCATCGCCCGAGCCGTATTGGTCAAATTCCGTCCAGGTGAGGTAGTAGTCGTTGCTTGCCTTATCGATGGCAATCCAGTGTTTGTCCTGTGCCTTTGCGCCGTTCAGCCCGGTAAAGGTGCCTGCGGACCAGTTCTGGCCACCATTTGCTGATTTTTGGCAAACTATCCGGTCGATCCAGTTCCCGGCGGCCGGATTGGAGAGATGCAGGAATAAAAAATGGCCGTTGGTATCCACGCTGATGACGGGGTCGCCCCAAACGCCGTATGTGGAAGTCAGCACTCCGCTGGTCCAGGTTTTACCGGTATCACTGGAATAGTAAAAATTATTCAGATTGGCGCCAGCCACCAGATGGGCAGGATTCTTTGGATCAATGCATATTGAAGGCTCATTGGGGTCGAAAATCGAGCTGATCTGAATGTTGAGGTGTTGGCCGTTGAGGTGTTGCACGAAAAAACATGCGACAAAGAGCAAAGCGTATTTAGGCATGGTGCGGTCCGGATTGGTTCGGACAAATTTTAAACGACTTCTTCCAATCACCGAGCAGGATGAGCAGATTTGACCAAAATATCTAAGAAAAGCCCATGAACCCCTAAGGGAACATGGGCTTCATTGCTATTTAACGCTTTTTGACGTCAAAAGAAGAACCTCAACCCGGCGCCGCCGCCAAGGTACAGATCAGTTCCCGGAGTGAGCGCAAGACGCGGTGTCACCTGCCCGAAGAGTTCGGCGCGGCCGAATACGAAATTGAGTCCAAAATCGCCGCTCACTCCAAAAACAGGATTGTTGTTGCCAATGTCTTCGCGGTACTTGCGATCGTGAATCCCCAAAAACAAACCGGGACCGTAGTACACGTGGAAACGTTGTTGCGGGTCCAGGTGGTGATCCCACAGCCCGTGAACATTGACAAAGAAGAAATTATCCAGGTTCCAGGCGAACAACAGGTCGGTCGACATACCGCCCGCCTTGTAGAACTGAAGGTTCAGGCCCGTCGGCGAACCGGCCTGAAAACCGATCCCCACACTGGGCGATGGGCGCTGGGCCATTGAGGCATTGCTGGCGCAAAAAAAGGCGCAAAGCAAGATGGTTGTTTTCCATAAAGCTGACACAGTCAAAAAGTTACGTTTCATGGCGTGTTCGTTTTTCGTGAAAAAAATGACTCTCGAACATGCTGTTCAAACATCTGTGCCAATCCGCTTTTTGTACAAAAAACGCCCCAAAAGGGTTCTTCTTTTCAGCAAAATCAAAAGAAAAACCTTGCCCCTACCCCACCGCCAAGGTCGAAACTGGTTCCGGGCGTCAGGGCCAGGCGCGGTGTGATTTGGCCAAAAATATCGAAGCGACCCAGGCCCAGGCTCAACCCGAAATTGCCGCTCAAGCCAATTCTCGCCTCGTCATCGTCGTCGTTGTGCTTGTTGTGCTCCCGAAAATTGACAAAAACGCCCGGTCCATAGTAAAACAAGAGATGACCCGATTGGTCGATGCCCTTGAACCAAAGGCCGTGAACGTTGACGAAAAAAAAGTCGTTGGCATGCCAGGCCATCAGGATGTCGGCCGACATGCCGCGAGCCGAGCGGAATTGCAGGGAAAGGCCGGTCGGATCGCCGGCCTGAAACCCGATCCCGACTCTACCGGGAGAATGCTGGGCAAAAACCTGTTGGCCGAAGCCCAGGCAGAAGATACTCCAAACGATCAGCAATAAGCCTTTTTTGAATCGTAGAAACAACATAAGAAAAAACAGATTACATTGATTATGAGTAAATTAAAAATAAGATCGAAGGACTAAACCCGATGAAAAGAGGTGTAAAGGAACCCACACCGTCCATTGGCGGTTTTCCCACAAACGCTCAACGCCGGCCGTCCATTTTCCCCGCTTCGTTCAAAATCCGTTTCTTTACGCTCCTTTTCCGCCGTCACAACATGAATACTGAAAAAATATCCAGCTCAGCTGAACCGCTCAATTTCCTAGAAGAAATTATCGAAGCCGACCTCGCGTCGGGCAAATACTCTAATGCCGACATCCTCACCCGTTTTCCGCCGGAGCCGAACGGCTATCTGCACATCGGCCATGCCACCAGCATTTGCCTCAATTTCGGCCTGGCGTTGAAGTATGGCGGCAAAACCAACCTCCGCTTCGACGACACCAACCCCGTAACCGAAGAGACCGAATACGTGGACAGTATTATCGAGGATGTGCGTTGGCTGGGCTTCGAACCAGCCGCCATTTTTTATGCGTCGGACTATTTTACGCAGCTCTACGAATGGGCCAAGGTGCTGATTTCCAAAGGTCTGGCTTACGTCGATTTTTCCAGTGCCGAAGAAATCGCCGCGCTGAAAGGCACGCCTACCGAACCGGGCCGCAACAGCCCCTACCGGGATACCCCGCCCGAGGAGAACCTCGCCTTGTTTGAAAAAATGAAGGCCGGCGAATTCCCCGACGGGCACTGCACCCTGCGCGCCAAAATCGATATGGCCTCCCCGAATATGATCATGCGTGACCCGCTCCTGTACCGGATTAAACACGCGCACCACCACCGCACGGGCGACGACTGGTGCATTTACCCGATGTACGACTGGGCGCATGGCCAGAGCGACAGCCTTGAACACATCACACATTCCATTTGCACTATGGAGTTTGTGCCGCACCGCGAGTTGTACGACTGGTGCATCGCCCAACTGGGTATTTTCCCTTCGCACCAATACGAATTTGCGCGCCGCAACGTGTCCTACGCGGTCACCAGCAAACGCAAACTCAAACAACTCGTGGAAGAAAACCACGTGCGCGGCTGGGACGACCCGCGCATGCCGACCATCAGCGGTTTTCGCCGCAGGGGCTACACGCCGGAGAGCATCCGCGAATTCTGCGACCGCATCGGCGTGGGCAAACGAGAGATGGTGGCCGACATGTCGCTGCTCGAATTCTGCATCCGAGAAGGTTTGAACAAAACCGCGCTGCGCCGTTTTGCCGTGCTCGATCCGCTGAAAGTGGTGATCACCAACTATCCCGAAGGCCAAACCGAATGGCTTGAAACCGAGAACAATCCCGAAGACCCCGAAGCCGGCAAGCGCCAGCTGGCCTTCACGCGTGAACTCTGGATCGAGCAGGACGATTTTATGGAAAATCCGCCGCCGAAGTATTTCCGCCTTGCACCCGGCGGGATGGTGCGGCTCAAATCGGCCTTTATCATCCGTTGCGAAGAAGTGCTGAAAGATGCCGACGGGCAGGTCAAGGAAGTCCGCTGTACCTATGTCCCCGAAAGCCGCTCCGGCCAGGACACTTCCGGCCTGAAGGTCCAGGGCGTGATCCACTGGCTCTCGGCCGGCGATGCGGTGCAGGCCGAAGTGCGGCTCTATGACCGCCTTTTTCAGGTGGAAGACCCCGCGGCCGAGGAGGATTTTAAAGCGACGCTCAATCCCAACTCACTGACAGTACTTGAAAATGCCATGATCGAGCCTTCCCTGGCGAAAGTAAGTGCGGGCGATAGGTTCCAGTTTACACGGCTCGGCTACTTCTGCGTCGATCCGGATTCAACACCGGCCAAACCTGTGTTCAACCGGACGGTCACTTTGAAAGATGCCTGGGCGAAGGAGCAGAAAAAGCAGGGGTAAGAGACGAGTTATGAGTAAGGTTTTGATTGACGGACGAAATTAGATTTTTGATTTTTGAATTGAAAAAGGGGAACCTGGCATGCCGGATTACCCCTTTTTCAATTCAAAAATCAAAATTCAATTTCGTTCATCGTCAATCAAACCCTCGAAGGTTGCTCCACCACGAAATCCACTCAACGCGCCACCGCCACCTTCCGCACCACCACTTCCTCTCCGGCGACAATTTTCAGCCAATACATCCCAGCAGGCAACTCACTGAAATCCAGCGGAATTTGCTGAGCCAGCACCGTTCCGGCCGACCAGTCGCGCAAATTTCGGCCCTGACCGTCGCTGAGCGACAAGTGCAGTTCTGCGGCTACGGGCAGTTTTATCGTCAGCCAGCCTTTGTCTTTGATCGGATTGGGCAGCACTTCGGCGTAGAACACATCATTCGGATTGCCGGTGCCCACCGTTTCGGTGAGCGTCACCGTCAGGACAACGGAACAGCCATTTCCATCCCAAATCGTCAGGGTATAATCGCCGGGGGCCGCATTGTTCAGGTTTTGCGTGGTGGCTACGACGGTGGCATTGAGCACCCATTCGAATTGGAGCGAACCCGTGCCGCCGGCTGCGTTCACTTCCACGGAACCGTCATTTTGGCCCTGGTGCGGGTGGTTGACCGCGGCAATTTCAGCCAAAATACCCGGCGGCTCGATGAGGGTTTGCGCAGCCACAAATTCGCAATTCGAGGCATCGGTGATGGTGACGAGGTAAACACCTGCGTTTAGGCCGGCGGCTACGGCAGTCGTATCGCCATTGGACCACAGGAAGCTGTATGGCTCCTGTCCGTCTGCCGGGGTGGCCGTGATACTGCCCGTAGCCTCGCCTGCGCAGGAAGGATTTTGTGCGTTGAAACTGGCCGTCACGAGGCAGCCCGCCTCGGTGCAATTGTCGACGATCCCGGTAAGCGCCTGTTGGCAGCCGTTGGCATCGGCGACGATGACGAGGTATTCGGCGCCGCTGGCGATTTGCTGACCGTCGGCATTTCCCAAAAATTCATACGGGGCGAGGCCTCCGCTGGCGCTGATCTCCAGTTTGGCGAGGTCTACATCGATGCATTGTTCCTGAACATGGAGTACGAGCGGTTCGAAGGGCGGCATAGTGGCGCCATCGATAATACTCAGGCAAATATTTCCGCTAACCAGGCCCACAGGCGAGTCCCAGGAAGCAATCTGGACGTAATAAGTCTGACCCGGCAGGAGGTTGCCGACCAAGGGATACCCCTCGCAACGAAGCGGATTTTCAGCGCAATACACCTGGGTAAGGCCGCTGCAATCGCCCTGCCAGAGCGCCAGCACATGGCTGAAATCCGCGCCGGTATTGAAGCGGACGCTACCCGAAGCCGGTGCGACGAACGTGAACCAAACGTCGCGGTCGGCCTGAACCACGCAGCCGGGCTGGTATCCGGAGAACGAAGCCCCGAAGTTGTTCGAAGCTGCGCACTGCCCGCCGAGGGGCACCGGCACCGCCTGAAGGCAGTTGTCGTTGGCCGGGGCATCCTCGTTTACCTGGCTGATTTGGGCGCAAAGGTTACCTTCTACGGTCGCAAAATTGCCGGCGATCTGGACCCAATAGGTTTGGCCACCTGCAAGGCCTTGCAAATCAAGTTTTTGGCCAAGATGGTTGCCTGCGACTTCGCTCAGGCTGGCGCAGCCGCCGGCATACACCGTTATAATATCCGAGAAATCGGCATTGCTGCGGACTTCTAGTTTTTGGCCCGGCGCCGGGCTGATGGGCGCAGTAAATTTGTACCACACATCGGCACGCGCCAATGTGTTGAGGGATGGGACAATGGCCGAAGTGGTGGCGTACCGGTTGTTCCCGTCGACGCAGGTGCCGTTGACTGCCAGATCCATTGCATCGGGGCAGTTGTCATTCGGCGGAGCGGTCGGGAAACCGGTGGTTGGATCAATTTCGAGGCACATATCGCCCCTCGGCCGGCCAAAACCGGCATCCTGGCCACTCACGCGGATCAGGTATTCCGTTCCGGCCTGCGCCGCAAACAGGGTGCCTTCGCCCTGGAAACCATGCTCGTCATAATTGTCGCACAACAGCTCCGAAAGCGTCTGGCAGCCGCCGGTGTACACATTGACCACGTCGTTGAAATCGGCATGGGTAGTCAGTTTGGCAACGCCGGTAAAATCCGCCTGCCAGCGGTACCAGAGGCCTGCGACGGCTTTGTCGGAACAACTGGGCTGCGGCCCTTCGAACACGGCATTGCGGTTGTCGGCATGTTTGCAATCGTCGCCGGTGAGCAGTTCCAATGCGTTGGTGCACAGATCATTAGCGGCGCCGCTGCCGGTTATTTTTACGTTGTCGAGAGCGGTCCACCAGCCCCATCCGTTGCCGTCGCTATATTCAAAAATGACGCGCATTTCTTTTGCGCGATAAGGTGAAAGGTCTAGTGTTTGGTGCACAGGATTGTTGAAATAAGGCCCGCCGACGTCGTCGGACCATTGTGCGACGGCGCTTTCTTCGCCCTGTCCGTTTTGAACGTACACCGTAAAAATCTCGGTGGCGTAACGGTGAACGAGGTCGAAATTCAGTTCAAACTGACCAAAATCGGTGCCGTCGAACCAGGGCGAGAAGAGCCGGACCGTGGAATACGGCGCCGCGCTCGTCAAAGCGTCGTCATTGAAATAAACCATGCAGGAGCCGTCGATGGAATTCAGGTTGGCATTCCCGGAAACGGTCGCCTTGCCAAAAATCCAGTCGTTGTCGCCCGAAACGATCTGCGTTTCCCAGTTGGCCGGTTTGGCGCACTGGTTAAAATTCTGGGTCACCACGTTGGTTCCGACGCCTTTTCCCACCACTTTAATATTGTCCACGCCGGCCCACCAGGCAAATCCGCCGCCATCGTCGTAGCGGAGAATAAGACGGAGGTTTGGCGCCGCATTAACCAAAGAGAGGTCGTATTTAAGCGTAACGTACTCACTCAATGTATCACCGGTGGATCCGCCCTGTTCAAAGCGTTTGAGCAGCGTTTCCGTGTTACCGTCGGTCACCCGGACCTCGAAGTATTCCGCAGACGGGCCGTAATCGCGATAGTGCACGTCGAGCGAAAGTTCCACCGTGGCATATTGGGAGGCGTCGAAGGGAGGAGAGACAAAATCGATGGTATACGCGGGGGTCTGGTTGCCGGTGGCATCGTCGTCGATGAACAGGAAACAGGAGCCGTTCATGTTTTGACCCTGGTTATCGTTGTTCAGAACAGCGGGACCGACGTACCAGGTCGGGTTCGGGTTGCCGGTAATATTGACCTGCCATCCGGCGGAAAGGATGCAGTTGTCAAAATTTTCTTCGAAAAGCGTGGCTTGGGCTTTTAGTTCAGAAATGCCCAAACAGACCAGAAAAAAGGCAAAAAAGAGTTTCCGAAGGCGCATGTGCAGCGAATTTAACCGTATGAAATTTCGGTTTTAAAGGTAGGCGCTCCGAAGGATTTGCCAAGTTTCTGTTCCTAAAAAAAAATGTAGCCTCATTACCATACAGAATTTCATTTTTCAATTCCGGACTGAAAAAATCTCTTTTACCTTGCTAGCGAAATTTGGCAAAAAAAATCGAATATGCCCGCTCACGCTGATGCTCCTGAAAGAACCACTGCTAATGCCGTGGCCCTCACCGATCCCCTGCAGCCTTACGTCCCTTCTCCCGACAAACCCTGGAATGCGCGGCGCGTCGCACACCTGTACCGCCGCCTGGGATTTGGCGCCAGTCCGGACCAGATCCAGCAGGGGCTTCAGATGAACCCTTCGGACCTGATCGACCAATTGCTCGATACGGCTGCAGACCTGGGCACCCCTGATCCGCCTTACTGGGGCGGCTATACCAGTGCCGATTACGACGCCGACCCCGATCAGCTCTACGTGCACCGCGCTGAAATGCGCAAACGCTGGATGTCAGAAATGCTCGGCGAGGGAATACGGGCGAAAATGGCTTTTTTCTGGCACAACCATTTTGCCACTGAACTCATTGATTATCAGTGCAATTCCTACATGTGGGACTACTATTCCCTCATCAATGAATTTGCCTTTGGGAACTTCCGGATCTTCGTGCGGGAAATGGGCAAAAACTCCGCGATGCTCGACTACCTCAACGGCAACCTCAATGTTGTCGGCTCGCCCAACGAAAACTACGCCCGGGAATTGATGGAACTGTTCACCATGGGCGAAAGCAACGGCTACACGCAGACGGATATCGTTGAGATGGCCCGCGCACTCACGGGCTGGCAGGCTAAATCCTACCTCTGCACCCCGCCTTACTATAACGACAGCCTGCACGATGCCGGACAAAAAACCATTTTTGGCCAAACCTCCAATTTTACTTTCAACACGGCCCACAACCTCATTTTTTCCGCCCGAAGCCAACAGGTCTCCCATTTTATTACTACAAAGATTTACAAAAATTTTGTCTATCAATTTCCTGACCCTCAGGTCATTGACGGACTGGCCACAACCTTCCAGAACGCCAACTGGGAACTGATGCCGGTGCTGAAGCAACTCTTCAAAAGCGAGCACTTTTTTGACGAACAGTTCTTCAACGCCCGCCTGAAAAACCCCATGGAAGCCATGATCCCGCTTCTCAAGGCAGCGGCAGTGCAACCGGCCGACGTCAGCGACAACTGGTGGAATGCCATGGCCTACTGGAGTACGCTGCTGGGCCAGGAGATATTTAACCCGCCAAACGTGGCCGGCTGGCCAGGTTACCGCACCTGGCTCAATGAAAGCACATTGACAGCCCGTTGGAAATTCTGCGGCAGTGTCGCCTACTTCCTTTCCACGAAAGAACCCCTGCGCGAAAATCTGCGCAACCTCGCCATCAGCCTGACCAACGAAAGCAATGACCCGGCCGTTATCGTTCCCATTCTGGCAGATTACTTCCTAGGACAAACCCTTGATCCTGTTCATGTTATCGCCGGCATCGCCTACTTCAAGTCGGGTATTCCGGAGAATTATTTCCTCAATGGCTCCTGGAACCTGTACTGGGCGGAAGCCCCGTACCAGATCGTGAACCTGTTGTATTACCTCGTGAAATTGCCCGAGTTTCAGCTGACTTAAAATCCTTCCCACATCCGAACATTCACTCATTCGCACATTCACTCATTCACTCATTAACCATGTGTGAAAAACATAACAAACGCATCGGCAGCGCGCTGGAACACGGCGAAGCCCATCAGCTCGAACACCAGCTCTGGTCGCGCCGCGACTTCCTGACCGCCACGGGACTCCTCGGCGCCGGTAGCCTCCTGCTTGGCAACCTGCCCATTCGCGCTTTTCAGCCGACCCCGCTCATGGCCTCACTGGCCAACGGCGAAGGCGACCGTATCCTCGTTTTGATCCGCATGGACGGCGGCAACGACGGCCTGAATACAGTTATAGAACGCAGCAATCCACATTATTACAATCTGCGCCCTACCATCGCCATTCAGGAAAGCAATATGTGGGCACTCAACACCCAATACGGAATGCCCCTGTCGACCAACGCGTTACAATCGCTTTGGGACAATGGAATGATGAAAACCATCCTCAATGTGGGGTATCCGGAACCGAATTACAGCCACTTCCGCTCATTCGACATTGTGGCATCGGGCAGCCCGTCCGATGAATACTGGAATTCGGGATGGATCGGCCGATTCCTCGACAGCGAATACCCGGTGTTCCTCGAAACGCCGCCGACCATACCGCCGGCATTGCAAATCGGTGTGGAGTCCAACCTGATTTTTCAATCCGGCGAAACCAATATGGCGCTCGCCGTGAGCAGCCCGCAGGAGTTTTACCAGATCGCTCAAACCGGGCAATTGTACGAAACGGCCACCCTGGGAAACACCCCGCGCGAGCTGGAACTGGCCTATGTGCGGCAAACCGCCAATTCGGCGTTCCGATATGCCAATACCATTCGGGACGCTTTTGCGCGCGGCAAAAACCAGGTGGATTACCCGACCGACAATTACCTGGCGGAACAGCTCGCCATCGTAGCCCGTCTCATCAAGGGCCAGCTCGGCACCCGAGTCTTTATGGTTGAAATTGGCGGCTTCGATACCCATGCGGAGCAATTCGATTACCACCAGTTGCTGCTCGGCCGGCTGGCCAATGCCGTAAAAGCCTTTTACGACGACCTTGGTTTCGACGGCAACAATGAACTGCCCAAAAAGGTACTGGGCATGACCTTCTCCGAATTCGGCCGTACGATTTACGAAAATGATTCGCAAGGGACCGACCACGGTTGGGGTACCCATATGCTCTTGTTCGGTGGCGAAATCGGCAACGGAGTGGTCGGACAGTACCAGGACCTGAGCAATCCCGACCCGTATTCCGATCCGCCGTTCAGCGTCGATTTCCGTTCGGTTTATTCAACCGTCATGCAGGATTGGCTCGGCAATTCGCCGCAACTCGTCAATTTCGTAATGGGCGGCCAGGCGCTTCCAGGCATTCCCGGTCTTGTGCCGGCCATCACGCCCGCGCTCGGCGACAACAACAAATGCGCACTCATCGGGCACAATCCGAGCCTGAATGTGGCCGGGGCTATCGAAATCAAATACGCTATGATGCAGGACGGCCCGGTTCGTTTGCAGATACTCGACCCGGCAGGCCATGTGCTCCGCACCCTGCTCAGCGAATATAAGGACCGTGGCAGCTACGTATTTCAGTTCAAACCTGCCGATTGGTACATCGCCCCGGGCTTTTATCAGTACCGGCTGCAATCGGGCGGGCAAATTTTTCAGCGCGAGATCAAGATTTGAACCGATGCTGGAAATTACGTTTACGAAGCCTTGAAGGCTTCGTAAACGTGCGCCCGGCGGCCTGCATACGGCGCCGCCGCTCTTTTAAGCGTTAACCATTTGCAAACTGAAATGGCGACCCCTACGCCCTCTGCCGAATGCCGTATTTTTGACCCGGTAAAACGACAAGTCAATTATCCATTTCTTCACCATCTCTACTCGTTTTGAATATCATGGAGAACAACAAAAAAATTCAAATCGGCTTGCTGGCCCTGGTTGCTTTGCTGCTGATTGCCAACCTCTTCGGCGGCGGCATGAAAAACTGGTTCGTTTCGGAAGGCGATCAAATCCGCTCCGCGGCCTCCACCATGCAGGTCGACGGCAAAACCGTGAACCGCGTTCCGGTAGATGCCAGCCAGAACCCCGATGGCAGCGGCAATATCCCCGGCATGAACCAAAATGCCACCCCGGCGCCCACGGGCCCTACCACCACCATCCAATATGCCGAGGAAAAATTTGACTTCGGCGTTACGGACGAAGGTGAAATCGTGAAGCACGCCTACAAGTTCAAAAACGTTGGCTCCGAGCCCCTGCTCATCAGCAATTGCAAAGGCTCCTGCGGCTGCACCGTGCCCACCTGGCCGAAAGAACCGATCCCTCCGGGCGGTACCGGCGAGATCAAAGTGGAATTCAATTCCAAAGGCAAACCCGGTCGCCAGAGCAAGCGCGTCACCGTGACGGCCAATACCGTCCCGACCGAGACGTTTATCGAAATCACAGGTGAAGTTCGCGGCAAAGAAATGCCCGCAGCGAAAGGCGCCCCGGCCAGCGGCCATTGATCTAGTACCTTTTTTATAGCAATAAAAAAACGCAACTGCCTGTATGAAAGGTAGTTGCGTTTTTGTTTGTGACCCCAGCGGGAATCGAACCCACATCGAGAGTTTAGGAAACTCCTATTCTATCCGTTGAACTATGGGGTCGGAGCGGGGGCAAAGATAACCGGAAAAAATTTGCCGGAACGCCCAGGTGGCGCCCCGGCAAATTACCAAACCATCCTTAAATTGAAATTTGTATCTTTTGAGATAAGAGGAGTACAAAAACAAAGAATTTACGGACCGGCAGGGCAAAGTGAACCTTGACCAAATACCGAATACACCGACCAGTAATCTGAGTTACTACTAGGCCAGCCACATCCAAAAAGACACCACGTAAGTTTCAATGACGTTGGGTTAGAAACCCCACCAGCAAACGGAGCTATACTGAATTGAAATAGGTTCCAAAAGTTTCGAACACTCATCGTACCCTTCGCAATACTTTCCCTTATCCCAGTAATTTGAGAAGTGGAATACCCTGCCGTTGAGAGGGCATTGTCAAACTGTTGGCTTGTCAAGCTGAAAGAAACGATGCTGCCGTTTGGATACTTGAGCTTAAAATTAGCATGAGTGATAGGATAACGGACAAAAAAACACCCATTTATGTTTCGCTTTGAAATTAAAGTCTCGAATACGTCAATATCTCCTCCAACGCATCCATTTCCTAATCGCGGTTGGAGGCCTTCCAAATTACTATTTCCAATAATATACGATGTATAACAAAATGGATCTGTGACACTTGAGGGTACAGAAAATTGGCTAGGACAGTTCTCTGGGGCTGTTGCCGATATTTGTTCTGAAACAGAAAGAAGTGTTGCTGGGATGCAGTAAGTGGCATTATGCAGATAAGTAGTAGTCAAGAAACTAATGTCTGAACCAGAGTACCCTGCACAATCAAGTAGATCGTTGAACCCTTCTAAGTTATAACAAACGGATTCATCCAAATTATAAATTAATCCAAAGACTGGATTAAGTGTTGCGCATGGGACAACCAAACTCGTTTCAGGTTCAGTACGCAACATCGCGTTCTCATCAAAAAAGGCTTTATCTGGATTGAAATCGGAAACCTTTTCATCACGCTGACAGCCTAACAAGAGCAGACTGAGGTAGAAAATTGAACACGCAATTAATACGTTTTTCATAAGGAAACTTGATCAAATGTTAAGGTTTAAAAATGTGATTAAATAAAGATGGTAGGCCTTTCAAAGAAACGAATCTCTTTTAATAAATAGCGATTTTTTTTATTATTTTCCCAACTCAATCACCTGCAAGCCATCAATTTTACCCGCTTCCACCGTAAAACGAACAATGGTTTTGACCTGGTGCCAGCCTTCATTGCCGCAGGCGCCCGGGTTGATGTGCAGAAAACCGAGGGTTTTATCGGGCATGATTTTCAAAATATGGGAGTGGCCGCTGATGAACAGCCCGTTTCGGGGCGGATCGTCCTGCAAAATTTTCCGCACCCGCGGGTTGTAGCGACCCGGGTAGCCACCGATATGGGTCATAAAAACCGGCAAACCTTCGCACTCGAAACGCAGGTCGAGCGGCATTTCAGCCTGAATACGACGGTCGTCGAT
>JBGAJY010000121.1:0-17572 GCA_044224705.1 Saprospiraceae bacterium | reverse complement strand
GATTTAAAATATCTTGATTTTTATTGTCAAAACAAACTGCTCCATATTTTTTTGAACACAACCAGAAACGCCCTTTCCGATCAGTAAATATCTGGCCAGATAAAACAGACATTTGTTCCTTAATCAATAATAATTGATTGTTTTTCCATTCAAAAAGCAATAATCTATCTGCTAATGAATATAATAATCTGTTGCCCGAAATAGCGCAACCAAGATATGAATAAGGAGGTTGATTAAATCTCCAAACTATCACTTTATCTCCTTTGTTTGTGCAATGAACTACTGTATTATTAGTTAGCGCAAATAAATCGCCTCCTATATATGCAAACCGAGCTACTGCAGCTGGGTATTGCTCTTCTAATATATTTGTTCCAACAAGTCCTGTTACTTGATTCTTTAACCCTGCAAATCTTAAAACTTTATTATCGTCTTCAAAAAATGTAAATGCAGATATAGATTTTGATAATTTATTAAGGATCGTATCGTTGTTTGTGGTATGAAATATTCCACCTTTCCTGTAGCAAGGAGGTTGCCAGAAATGTGCAATCCAAAGCCTCTCTTGACTATCCTCCCATAACCCTAATATCTCCGTGTCAGGTAAGCCCTCTTTTGTCCCATAAACCTTAAAACGCATTCCGTCAAAACATGCTAAACCTTTATTGGTGCCAAACCACATTAGACCACGATTATCCTGATAAGCACAATACACCAAGTTACTTGGTAATCCATCACGGACATCATAATGTATATATGAAGGGGTTTGAGATTTACATATAGCAATAAAAAATACCAATATAATTGTGGTCAAATGTGCATACAATTGATAGTCAGGTTTGCTATAACTAGCCCAGAAATACGGTGAAGTTTGATCTGGAATTATCTTACTCATCCTGGCCATAGGCAAATTTTCAGTTAATCAAAGGGTGATTTTCGGTAAAAATAATTCATCCCCCTCACCCCCTCACAAACGCCGTAAACTGCCCCACAAAAAAATCCATCCGTTGTACTGAAATCTCCACTTTCTCCCCGCCGGTGAGGTGGATCAGACCGTTGCGGCCGGTGCGTTCCCAGCGTTCGATATGGGCCATGTTGACCAAAAAGCTGTGGTGGGTGCGGCAAAAGAAGCCCGTGGGCAGTTCCTGTTCCAGTTCTTTCAGGGTCTTGGAAGCCGATATTTTGTCGCTGCGCGACTGCCCCTGGCGCAGCAGCACGATATCGGTCGTGGAACCGTCGGCGTGGCAGTAAAGGATGTCGCGGGTGCGAACCACGAGATTGCCCTTGCGGCTGTCGGCGATGATGATGCCCGATTTGTCGGGCGAGGCGCCGGACGTTTCGGCGTTGCGCTCCCGGATTTTTTCCCCGGCCGTCTGTACGGCTGCCATGAGGTCCACGACGCGGTAGGGCTTCACCAGGTAGGCCCAGGGCTGCACGGTATTGATGGCTTCCACGGCGTAATGCGGGTAAGCCGTGGTGAAAATGACCCCGAAGGGCAGTTGCTGGAAAGGTTTCAGGAAGTCGAAACCATTGCCGAAGGGCGGCATTTCGATGTCGAGGAACACGAGATCGGGGCGGTGCTGGCTGGCTGCGCGAAGCGCTTCTTCCACGGAATTGGCCTCCGCGACGATATGGACTTGCGGGCAAAATTCGCCCAGCATGCCGCGCAACGTATTCACTGCGCCGGATTCGTCGTCGACAATAAGTGCATTGATTTGATTCATGGCGTCGAAGGGTGGGGTGGAACAGATTCAGATGTGTGGGTTGGGTCCAGGGGAACAGGGAATTTCCACGGATAAAAGGAAATGACAGCACGGGTGCCATGTGCGCCGGAATGTGACTGCGGTTCGGATAAATCGCGAATATTGAACTGTAAATCAATATCATATAGCCGGTTCAGGGTCTCTACTTTTTGGGCCAGCATTTCCAGGCCTTTCGATTTGCGGTCGGTGCCCGATGCCTTTTTGCGGGCGAGCGACGTTTCGATGCCAACACCGTTGTCCGTCACGGTGCAAACCAGGCGGCTGCCCTGCCAGTTGAATTCCAATACCAGGTGTGATACCCCTTCGAGGGCGAGCCCGTGAATCGTGGCATTTTCCAGCAGGGTCTGGAGCAGCATACAGGGAAACGGTGTGTCCGAGGGCACCCGGTCGGTCCCGATGATCTCAAACTGAAACCGCTCGCCAAAGCGCAGTTCGATCAATTGAAGGTAGTCGCGGTCGTATGCCAGCTCTTCGAGGAACGGGATAAAATGTTTCTCCGAAAACAACAACGTACGTCGCAGCAGGCCGGTGAACGTGGAAATGTACTCGCTCGCCCGCACCGGGTCGGGTGGGTAAAAAAATTGCTGGATGGCATTGATGCTGTTGCCGACAAAATGTGGATTAATCTGTGCCTGCAAAGCCTGTAATTGCAACGCCGAAACGGAGGCATTGAGGTCGCGATAGGCCGCCCGGGCGCGGTACATACGCCATAAAACATACACGATCAGTCCCCAAACAAACAGCGTAATCCAAAAGGTCTGATACCATGCAGGCCGCATGATCAGCGTGATTTCGGCAGGTTGATGGCTCACTACACCGGTGGCATTGATGGCTGATAAGCGCAGGCGGTATGCACCGGGCGGCAAGTGCACGCCGAAACTCAGCAGGGATTCCTCGACAAAAGTAGTGTCGGTTCGACCCCGAAAACCTTGCCAGGCCCGGGCCAGAAGGTTGTCCAGCGTCCACCATTGAATGGGTGGCAAAACAGTCGATTGCAGGCAGGCAAAATGCAGGTTGCCCCGGCCGCGAAAATCCAGCCCGGCGAGTTCCAGTTGTACCAGCGAAGCCTCAGGCGGCAAGGTGATGACCCCGCCTTTGGGCAAAGAGTCGAGCAGGTCGACGAACACATTTTGGTCGGAATGCCGGTAGCGCAACGCTGTAATAAACGTAGGGAATTCACCGTGCAGGTCGGGCGAGCGCAGCACCATGCGGCTGAGGCCATTGGCCGTGGCCGCCCAGAGCGTATCGTGGTGTGCCGCCACGGCGTTCACGTCGTCGTCGGCGAGTCCGTCGTGGGCGTCGAAATGGACAACATGCCAGGCGCTGTCGAGGCCGAAAATACCCCGGTTGGTGGCCATCCAGAGCCGCCCGCCAGGCTCGGCAAAAAGCGACTGGATGTTGCCAATGGGGGTTTTCATCAAAGGGTTGACGGCTTCAACACTGGTGATGGCGCCGTTTGCCACAGCCGCGCGCAGCAGCCCGGATTCCGGCGTCACTACCCAAATATAGCCGGGGCCGGCACTGCGAATGGTGACAATCCGGCTGTTCAGCAGCCCGAACCGCTCGCTCCAGTTGGCCTGGAAACCGTCCTTTTCTGAATAGAATTCGTTGATCCCACCCACCCAGGCATTGCCCTCTTCATCTTCCGCGACAGTCGTTTTGCGCTGAAACCGCAGGTTCAGGGTGTCCTTGAAATCACCGATGATACCATACAGGCGGCCGGAAGAGGCCAGCAGCACAAAACCCGGGCGGGCCATGATTTCCTTCGGATGCCCGAGAGGTTGTGAATAAAAGTGGCGGAGCAGGACACCCGGATGCCGCGGGTCGGGGAACTCATAATAGAGCTGTTCGTCGGTGACTACCCAGCGGCTGCCATCAGCCAGGGGAACAATTTGACGCACCCGGTTGTAGCCGTCCAGAGAGCCAAAGTCGGTGTGGCGAATCGTATTGGTTTGATCCAACGAATACAGTTTGCCCTCGTCGTCGCCGGCCAGAACGCCGCCACCCGGATCGAGGGCAACGGCGGTGATATTGCGCGAAATAAGCCCTTCCGCGCGGCCGTAGGTGACCGGCGAGTTTTTCGGCAAGGCATAAATGCCTTCGCCGGCAGTACAAAACCATAACGTACCCTGGCGGTCTTCGAACAACGTGGTGATCTTTTTGCCCTCCAAATACACCACGGGATTGGATAGGTCCTTGCGCGTATTGTCAAAACAAACGGCGCCGCCAGCCAGCGAGCAAACCCAAAACCGGTTGCTGCGATCCACAAACACGCGGCCGACGGCCACCTTGCTGCGGTCCACGATGCGTTGCCATCCATCCCGGACCTGCATCAGAAAAAGTCCGTCGGAAGTGCTCCACAATAGTTGATCGCCGCGGCATTCAAAACTGATGTAACGCTCGGCCGCCGCAAATTCAGGTTCGTTTTTCCGGTGCTCGTAACTCCCGTCCGGGTGGATAAAAAAATACTGTTGGGTGCTGCCCGCCCCTGCAATGTTTCCTTCAGGAAAACAACAAACCTTGTTGATGGCTCCGGTGCCTTTGATCCAGGTGACGCTGGTGTCGGTAAGCCGGTAAAACCGGTCCGAAAAACTACTGATCCAGATCTGCCCAAAACGATCCTCGGCGAGTTCGCCAATGGCCGTTTCGAATTCGATATGGTTCAACAAGGTGTCCATGCTGGCCGTCACGATCCTGCCATTCAGCCGATAACAGGGTTTTCTCCGGAAACAAAACATCCAGAGCCTGCCCCGACTATCGTTGCGGAGGTTGAACACCTCGCTGTCGGGCAGGCCGTCGCCCATGTCGTAAATGCGGAAACGCGTGCCGTCAAACCGAGCCAGGCCTTTGTCCGTACCAAACCACAACAATCCGTCCTTATCCTGCAAGCCACAATACACGAGGTTACTGGGCAGCCCGTCCCGCACTCCGTAGTGGAGGTAAGCCGGTGTCTGCGCCGGTAGAAAGCCTTCCAGGCAACAGCACAGGATGGCTCCAAATATTCCCTTTCGCACGAGCTGATTGATTTTTCTGCTGGAAAAATACGCGCCCCCGCGACAGCCCCGGCGCTTTTTTTGACAGTCGTGCAGCCTGGGGCTGCAACTGTGCACAAAACCGGCAATAACCAATCAAGCGGGAAAACTGCACGGTTATTGGCTCAAGGCGCACACTTACGGGTTTTAACTTGTCGGATCGTCTCGGCAGCTTTTGTTTTGTTGCAGTGATGATTCCAAAGTCAGGTGCGCCACTGTATATCGCCCATTATTGATGACCAAAAGTAATCGCCGCACCCTTCATTCCTCGCTATAAAATCTTATTCACACCAATCAACCTATTCAGCTTTCCTCCTATTGGGAAACCTATTCAGATCGCCTCAGGCCTTGTGTCTGGAGGCGATTTTTTATTGCCCTAAGCGCCGGAGGGCCAGCGCCGCCACTTGTTTGCCTTGCTCCTGACCGTTGTCCAATGCATCGCGAAAGTGAATGCCACCGTAAAGTCTCGATACGGAAGCTTCCTGAGCGGCTTCGCGGAAGGAGCCGAATCGCCGCCGGGGCAGGCCATACAACACCTCTGTTTCGTCGATAAATCCTTTCCCTTCGCCCAATATTTGAGTCAACACCTCCGCTGCGGCGGTCGAAACGGCGCTGTGACCGCTCACGTATTCCGGGAACGGCGGCGTTTGCAGCAACGGCTCCCAACTTTTGTCGATCAAACGGTTGATGGCCGTTATCGGGCGGATGCGGTTGCTGCGGTATTTCTCGTCCCAGCACACGATAAAAGCATCGGCCATGGTCAAAGCAACCCAGGTATGTGCCTGGAGGGCGGCTGGAAAAGTCACTTTTTGCTGCTCACAGGCTTCCCCGATGATATTGATCCAATGACCTGCCGGCGATATTTTTTTAATGCCAATGTTCATATGGCCTGCGTGGAATACTGCGAATGGGTTACAATCCCAATACAAGGCGATCTCCTGTTGCTCAGGGCTCAGTTGCTGTGAAGTCCTGTACACTTCCTCCATCAGCGCGAAAAAGCGGCTGCCGCGTGCGGTGTCGAATGGAACCGGAGCCGGAATCCGGACCTGCGCCAGGGAATCGAGCAAAAAGGGCCGCAAAGTGTTCCAGTCAGGCTCTACGGCGGCCACCCAGTCAGGTGGCGTGGGTGTCCAGTCGCCCGGGTCCTTACCTGGCCGGTAGCGGGGTTGGGCAGTGAGCTGAGCATAGCCATCGGTTTTGGCCCAGGCCAGTATTTGCCGGGAAATACTGCCGGCTGCCGTTTTTGACCCGCTGATCAGAGATTCAGACAAATGTTTTTGCCGAAAAACCTGTTCCAGTTCGGCCTGTTTTTCCGTCAGGCTTTGCCCTGAAGGCATAATGCCACGCCCCGTTTCGAGCATGGCCCACAATACGGCAAAAGGCAGGCAAACCGAATCGGCCGCCACTGGTCGCGTTATCCTTGGAAATGCATTCACCCGGCCGTACAAACTGCCCGCAGCGGGATCGTACAAAGCCAAAGTCTCATAGCCGGCGGCCATCGCGTAGGCATAAAACCGACTCGCCGCGGGCGGATTGGTGCCGTCGTGCAGCATCACCTCGGACAAGGCGAAGGTGACGGAGCGCAGTTGAGCGGAAGCGGTTTTCTCCCATTTGGTTTGAGAAAAGACCAGGGTGGGTAGCAAAATCAGCAGGATGAGTTGTTTCATTCTCTCCATTGATAAATTCGAACGGTAGCATTGTTTATTCCAATTACAAAGGCCTTGGCGGGCTTCCCGGCGTTCAATTCGACGAAGCTGCGCGTGTCGCCCGACAGCCTGAAAGGGCACCCGGCGTATCGCCAGGCGCCTTCGCTCCACTCGAAAACCGGCCCGCGGTTGGCGTCATAGCAACCGAAGCGCAACCGCGCGGCGTCGAGGTTGCCGGCGAGCAGGAGCTGCCGGTGGCCTGTGCGGTAAAAATCGGCCGCTTCGGCGACGAACACCGGCGCGAACTGAGCCTCCACCGGCAGGGTTTTTTCCTTCAAACGGCCGCCGGTATTTTCAAAAAAAGCCGTGGCCAGGTGATCGGCTGTCAGTGTGTCGGCCCCCCGCAGTTCGTCGGCGGTAAAAATGTCGGATAAAGTCGCTGTCGCAAACTGCTCATAGCTCGTGAAGCGCGGCCGCATGGCGGCAATTTGTTCGAGCAGTTCGTCGCGGGTGAGGAACGGGTAACTCTTGCCCTGGTTGTAAAAACACAGGATCGGGTCCACGGAACCGTTGCCGTCGAAGTCTTTGTACACCAGCGTGGCGGGTTCTTTTTCGGAGGCTTTCAATTGACTGTTCAGCCCAAGGTTGCCGCCGAGGAGGTCGGTGTCGCCGTCGCCGTCGAGGTCGGCGGCCAGCAGGCAGTTCCAGAGGCCTTTGTAGTTTTTATCCAAAAAACAGTTGGTCTGGTCTTCAAAAATGCCGTCGCTGCGCCGCCCGAACACCCGGATGGGCATCCATTCGCCGCAGATGAGGAGCTCCGCTGTGCCGTCGCCGTCGAGGTCGGCCCATGCGGCGTCGGTGACCATGCCGGGGCCCAGCAAGTCGGGCGCCCGTTCGGCCGTGACGTCACGGTAATGCCCCTTGCCGTCATTTTCCAGCAAAAAACTGCGCGGCGCGAGCGGGTATTTGCCCGGGATCACCCTGCCGCCGACGAACAGATCGAAGTCGCCGTCGCGGTCAAAATCGAAAGGACGGGCGCAGCTTTTCGAGACGGGCATGTCGGGCAACACCGTGTCGATTTTGACAAAATGCCCCTGCCCGTCGCCAAAATACAGGGCGTCGTTCAGGGCCGGATCGTTTTCGGCGTAGTCCTCGTAGCCGCCGCCAACGAGGTACAAATCGGGGTTCCGGTCGCCGTTGGCATCGAAAAAAACAGCGTCGGCGACGGTCATGAACTGATCGGCGCGGAACATCGTGGAGTCGGCCGGGGAGAAGGAGCCATCCGTTTGTTGCAGAAACAGCCGGCTCACCTGCCATTTGGAAGCCCCGACAAAGAGGTCGTCCAGGCCGTCGCTATTCACGTCGGCTTTGGCCAGTTGCGGCCCTACGCGGGAGAGCATACAAGGAAGCAGGGGCTGGCGTTTGAAGTCGTTGTAGTCGTATTCTTCGTGGCGGAAGGGAAGAGGAGTGGTGGTCAGGAAGCGCCGAAACCCGGGCTGGGTTTCCAGCACGCCGATGGAGGGCTGCGCAGTTGCTGTGGGGCTGGAACTGATTTTCAACAATTGATTGATTCCCGGAACGATTTGCAAGGACTCTGTCTGGTCCGGCCAAAGCACGTCGACGCTTTGAACGGTCTTTTGCCCCGTGCCAAAGTGTAAAGTTTCGGAAACGGACGATTGATAGCCTCGTGTGGGCATTTGCTGCGCGACCGCCAGCGTGCGATCATTGAAAAGCACGCTGACACGGGTGCCCAGGCCAAATGAATTTTGCGGTTTTCCGGCAAGTTGGATGTCCAAATACCCGTTTCCGTTCGTCTCCCGCGCATTGTTTTTGTAAATAAAAGCCGGCTCGTTGATGTTGCTGACAATGATTTCCAGGTCGCCGTCGCCGTCCAGGTCGGCGTAGGAGGCGCCGTTGCTGACGGCAGGCTGCGCGGCGCCCCAGGCGTCGGTCACGTCGGTAAAAGTCAGCTTGGGTCGCCCGAGGCTGTCTGCTCCATCGTTGCGGAACAGGTAATTTTTCAAGCGCGAGGAGGGCATTGCCTTGATCAGTTCGAGCATGGAAGGCTGCTCGCCCGCTGCGGCTTTTTTGATCAGATAATCGCCCCAGAAGCGCAGAAAATCGCGGTTGGTGTAGTCGCGCAGGTAGCCGTTGGTGATAAAAACGTCCTTCCAGCCGTCGTTGTCGAAATCGGCGATGAGGGCCGACCAGCTCCAGTCGGTATTGGATATTCCGGCGAGCTGGCCGATTTCTTCAAAACCCTGGCCGGTGTTCAGGTGCAGCATGTTGCGCATGAACTGCTTGTGGCGGCCCGTTTTGACCATCATTTCGTACACCTCGTAGTTTTCGGGGCCCTGGAGTAGTTTTTGCCGCCGGTTGTCGGGCGGGAGCATGTCGAGGGTGAGCAGGTCGATGCGGCCGTCGTTGTTGAGGTCTGCGGCGTCGCAGCCCATGGAGAACTGGCTCATATGGCCCAGCAGGGCGGGGGCCTGGTCGGAGAAATGGCCCTGATGGTCGTTGACGAGCAGGTAATCGGGTTCGTTGTAGTCGTTGCTGACGTAGATATCCGGCCAGCCGTCTTCGTCAAAATCAGCGATGGCCAGGCCCAGTCCGAAGCCCAGCGGATTGCCGGGGATGCCCGCCTGTTCGGAGATGTCGGTAAAAAAACCGCCTCGGTTTTCAAGCAGTTTGTCGCCGGCCAGCGGATCGCGGGTGTGGCGGATGTCGTCGTTTTCGAAGTTGCGGTATTCCTTGATGTTGTGGTTCAGGACGAAGCAGTCGAGGTCGCCGTCGCGGTCGTAGTCGAAAAAAGCGGCCTGGGTGCCGTAGCCGGGGTCGTCGAGGCCCCAGGCTTTGGCCTCCTCCTTGAAGGTCAGGTTCTTCTGATTGATGAACAACTGGTTGCGGCGGCTGTCGTCGTCGCCCCGGCCCGAGTAACACACGTAAATATCGAGCCAGCCGTCGGCGTTCACGTCGGCGAAAGTGACGCCCGTTTTCCAGCCTTTTTTGCGGCCGCCGATGCCGGCGGTTTTGGTGATGTCGCGGAATTTCAGTCCGCCGAGGTTGAGGTACAGGCGGTTTTGCTCGCGATTGGAAGTGAAAAAAATCTCCGGCAGCCCGTCGTTGTTCAGGTCGCCCGTGGCCACGCCGGCGCCGTTGTAGTAGTATTCGTAGGCCAGTACGTTGTCCTGTTCGCTGTTTTCAACAATGGTGTTTTGGAAAGTTACGCCGGTTTGTTCGGGCGGCAGCAGTTCGAACAGTGGCCGGTTTTGGGCGGCGAGGTGTTGGACGGCCCACAAAAGCAGCAGAAGGGCAAGGATGTTTTTCATCTGCACATGGTCGGAATTTTCAATCAAAAATAGGCCTATCAAAGCTCGACTTCAAAAATCATATAACCACGCCAATCAATCTGTTTTAAAAATTAGGGGCGCCCTTTCGGCGCCCCTAACCATTGCAACATATGAAGTTTTAGATATTCCCGTGGTTATTGGTCCCACCAGACGCGGCCGGTATTGAGATCGCCGCCGGTGATGCGCGATACGGCGGCCTGGTAGTTGGCGCCGTTGGTGGAATTTTCAGACGACGGATAACGCATCCGGCGCGGGATTTGGCCCGCAGTGATGTCGCCGGGGAAGCTCGTCGGCGTGAGGGCGGGAATGCCCGTGCGGCGCCAGTTGGCAAAGGCTTCGTATTCGTTCAGGAAGGTGCAGGCCCAGTATTGTTCGTTTATCTGGGTCAGGGCATTCGCTGCGTCGAACGGATTGGCGAGCAGGTACGCATCGGCTTGGGCTGTGGTGATGGCGCCCGCGGCGTCGTACTGGGTCAGGTGCGTCAATGCGGCGCGCACGCCGGCTTCGTAGTGGTCTTTGGCGGTGCCGCCTACGCTCCAGCCGTGTTGGGCGGCTTCGGCGAGCAGGAATTCGACTTCGGCGTAGGTCTGGATAAAGGTCGGGCCGTCGAGTTTGCCGATCACGGAGAGTCGCGGGCGGAGGTAGGCATCCACGCTGCCCGGGTAGCCCGGCGCGCTGGAGATGGGCTGGCTGGACAGGTCGTAGCCGTTGGGCATGCCGACTGTGGTGGCCGGGTTGGTGGTGCCATCGGTATTTTCCCCAAAAACGAAGAGACGCGGGTCGCCGTGGCCTTTCATCCAGTTGGTGAAGGTTTGACTCAGGCGCATATTGGGCGTTTCGTACGACAGGTTGAGCACGATGGAGTTGCGGCAGGGCGTCTGGCGGTCGGTGGAGGCATCGCCGAGGATGTAAGCATTGTCGTCGTTGCTGGTCATTACGCCGCGCTGGTAGGCTTTTTCAGCCCAGGATTGCGCTTTGTTGATGTCGCGTTTGGTGTAGCGCATGGCCAGGCGCAGCATGAGCGAGTTGGCGAACTTTTTCCACTTGGCGATGTCGCCGTTGAAGATCAGGTCGCCTGTGACCACGTCTGCCGTGGGGTCGAGGGCGTTGCCGGCCTCTTCGAGTTCCTTGAGCATGTCGGCGTAAATGTCGGCCTGCTGGTCGTACACCGGGGTGTAAATCTGCTGGTAATAGCCCAGTCCGGCCTGCGAATAGGGCACGTCGCCGTACAGGTCGGTCAGGCGGTGGAAAATCAGCGCGCGGGTGATGCGGGCCACGCTGTTCACGTTGGTGCGGGCGTTGTTGCCGTTGGTGAGCTGGATGCAGTCCACGATGTATTTGACCTGTTCGTCGAAGCAGCGTTCGAAGTAGGCATTTTCATAACCGATGCTGTTGCGGGTTTTGTCGCCCACCCAGTAGCCGTTCACGTTGGCGATGTGCTGCATCATCGTGCTGCAGTAGATCAGGTTGCAACGCCAGGTCTCGTACGCGAAGTCGGTGCTGCCGGTATAGCCCAACTGGGCCCGCGTGAGCAGGTAATTGGGGTTGTAGAGGTCGCCACTGGCCGCGGTGGGGTCGGTGTTGATCTCTTCGAAATCCTTTGTGCAGCCTTGGGCCATCAGGGCCAGGATCAGCACGAGGGAGGAGAGTTTGAAGAATTTATGTTTCATGATCTTTTTGTTGAAGATTTGAAGATTCGAGGATTCGGGGATTTGAAGATTCGAGGATTTGAATACGCGATTTTGCCAAGGCTGTTTGCAAGTTGTGT
Organism: Saprospiraceae bacterium; assembly: GCA_044224705.1. GTDB lineage: Bacteria > Bacteroidota > Bacteroidia > Chitinophagales > Saprospiraceae > M3007. The sequence goes on along the minus strand of JBGAJY010000121.1, from coordinate 6,019 downwards.
ATTCAAATCTTCAAATCCTCCAATCTTCAAATCCTCAGAATTTGACATTCACGTTCACGCCGAAAGTGCGCACCGAAGGCACGCCGGCCAGTTCGAGGCCCTGGGCGTTGCCCACGCTGTAGTTGCTTTCCGGGTCGATGTTGTCCGTTTTTTTGTACAAAACGGCGAGGTTGCGTCCCACGAGTGCTACGTTCAGGCCCTGGATGCCGGTATTTTTGAACCAGCTTTGGGGGCAATTGTAGCCCAGGGTCACCTGGCGCAGTTTGATGAAACTGGCGTCGTACACGAACAGGTTGCTGATCTGGGTCAGGGCGCCGTAGTAATCCTGCGGATTCACGGCCACGGCATTGGCTTCGCCGGTAGCCTGGTCGATGCCTTCGGCGATGATCTGGCCGTCGCGGCCTTCGAGCGTGGCCTGGTGCAGGCCGCGGCTGTAGGCGTAGGAGTTGGTGGCCGAGAAGATTTTACCGCCGAATTTGAAGTCGACGAGCACGCCGAGATTGAGGTTGCCGAAGTTGAATTCGTTGTTCCAGCCGCCCGTGAATTTATGGATGCCCGAGCCGGCGCTGATGAGCGTGTCGGCGGGTTGGGGCAGGCCGTTGTTCAGCAGGATGTTGCCGTTGGCGTCGCGTTTGTAGTCGAACACTTTGATGTTGGCAAAAGGCTGGCCAACGGTTTGGTGCACGAAAGCGGTAAGGGTGCGCGAGCCGTCGACCTGAAGGGTATTCACGCCGTCGGCCAGTTGTACGACTTCGCTTTTGTTCGTGGCGAAGTTGAAAGAGGTGGTCCAGCCGAATTTGCGGGCTTTCACGGGCGTCACGCTCAGCATGGCTTCAATGCCCTGATTGGTCAGTTCGCCCAGGTTGTATACGGCAGTGCCATAGCCGGACGTGCCGGAAATGGTTGCTGCGACGATGTCGTTGGTGGTCTTTTTATTGTACCATGCGATGTCGAGGCCAACGCGGTTGTCCCAGAAGCGCAGGTCGGCGCCGATTTCCAGTTCGTTGATGCTGAGCGGTTTCAGGTCTTTGTTCGGGATCGAGCTGTTGCTGATGTTGCCGATCGGGTTGCCGTTGATCGAGCCGCCGATGTTGTAATACAGCGAGGTTTGGTAGGGGCGCGTGTCGCCGCCGACCGAAGCGTAGGCTACACGGACTTTGCCGTAGCTCAGGAAATCGCTTTTGAGGGCTTCGCTGAATACCCAGGAGGCGCTGACCGAAGGATAGAAGTAGGAAGGGTTGGTCAGTGTGGAGTACCAGTCATTGCGGCCGGTGAGGTTCAGGTAGAACTGGTGGTAGAGGTCGAGTTCGGCGTAGCCATAGACCGAATTCGTGCGCACGCGATCGAGCGTGTAGGCGTAATTGCGGCTCAGCAGGTTACCCAGTGCGTACAGGTAAGGGATCACGAAGGTGCCCCCGTTGGCTTCGATGGTTTCGACGCGGCGGTCGAGGCGGTTGGCGCCCACGCCGACGTTGAGGCCGAAGTTTTCGCCGAAATCGTGCTGGGCGCCCACGAGAAAGTCAGCATTCACTTCGCTGAATTTCAGGCTGTATTCGTTCATGCCGCCATTGTAGTTGTAGGCGGTGCCGGTGGGCGTCACCACCGTGCGGCGGTTCAGGTAAAAATCCTGGCCGATGCGGCCCTGGACATACAGCCAGTTGGTGAGGTCGTAGCGCAGCAGCGCCTGTCCCATGAGGCGGTCTTTATTCGAATTGTTGAAAAATTTATAGGCGCCGAAGTAGGGGTTGGTGATGAACTGGTTGTCGTTGAATTCCAGTTCCTTGCCCTGGCGGTCGGAGCCTTCGCCGTCGACCCCGGCGAGCAGCGCCTGGTCCACGTTGGCGGGCAGGAAGTTGATAGCAAAGTTGGGGTTGCCCGGCGAGTCGCTCAGGTTGGGGCGGTGTTCCGCTTTTTCCTTGGTGTAGTTGGCTTTGAAATCGGTCGTCAGACGGCCCTGTCGGAAGTTGATGGAGGCGTTCACGTTTTTGCGGTTCAGACCGGTTTCGGGCACCACGCTGTTGTTGCCCGTATTGGCGAACGACACGCGGTAATTGGCATTTTCATTGCCACCGCCGAGGGCGAGGGTATTGACGTGTGTAAAGCCGGTTTGGTAAAAATCTTCTGCGGCGTTGCCTTTGGCCGAATAAGCGCGCTGTACGCCGTCAAATTCGTAGGCTTGCGAGCCGTCGAGTTTGCCGCCCCAGCTGAGTAGACCGGTGTTTTTGCCTTCGTCCGGAGTGCTGGGTTTGGCGCCCAGGGTGCCCTGGCCGTATTCGGTTTGCCAGTCGGTGAAGATCACGGGCTGTTCCCAGGTCAGGTTGCTGTTGAATTCCACGCCGATGCCTTTCTGGGCTTTGCCCGATTTGGTCGTGATGAGGATCACGCCGTTTTTGGCGCGGGAGCCGTAGAGGGCAGCTGCCGTGGCGCCTTTCAGGACGGAGATCGTTTCGATGTCGTCGGCGTTGAGGCTGGAGATGCCGTCGCCAAAGTCGGCGCCGCCCCAGAGGCCTGCGCTGCCGAGGTTGGAATTGTCCATCGGCACGCCGTTGATGACGTAGAGGGGCTGGTTGTCGCCCGAGATGGAGGTGTTGCCGCGCAAAGTGACGCGGCTGGAGCCGCCGGGCCCGCTGGCCGTGCTGGTCACGTTGAGGCCGGCGACCCGACCGACGAGGGAGTTGGCGACGTTGAGCTCACGGGCCTGGGTAAGGCTTTGGCCATCGACTTGCGTGACCGAATAGCCCACTTTTTTGGCCTCTTTGCGGATGCCCAGGGCGGTGACGACCACTTCGTCGATGGCGGCGCCGGCGGTGAGCGCTGCATCGATCGTGGAGCGTCCCTGTACATCGAGACTCAAGGTAGCATAGCCGGTGTAGGAAATGGTCAGTTTGCCGTTGGCGTCGGTCAGACGGAGGCGGTAATCGCCGTTGACATCCGTGACCGTGCCGTTGCGGGTGCCTGCTTCACTGACGGTTGCGCCGGGTAGCGGATCGCCGGTTTCGGCGTCCGTCACTTTGCCGGACACAGTCTGCGCCAGCAGGGTGCCGGCCCAGGCAGCGGCGAGCAGAAAAAAGACGAGCAAGGCCGACTTTTTTAGCGTCGCGACGTAAAAGTTGCGCTTCATATTGGAAATAACGTTTAGTGAAAAAAGTGTTTAGTTGGCCAAAAGTACAGAAGCATTGTAAGTGCGTGTACGTTAACGGGGAAATTTTTTTGCTTCCGTGTTCGTACACGGTAAATAATAATTAGGACTTTTGAGCGAAAGGAAGGAAATTCCGAATGAACGCCAACTTTGCAACCATGAACCAACCGATTCGTATCAAGGACATTGCCGAACGCACCGGAGTCTCCATCGGAACGGTGGATCGCGTGCTACACAACCGTGGTCACGTCTCCGCCAAATCGCGTGAAAAAGTGCTCCGTGCCATGGAGGAAATGGGCTACCAACCCAACATCATGGCGAGGATGCTCGTGAACAACCGCGCTTTCCGCATCGCCGCCCTGCTGCCCGATTACCGGCAGGATGCCTACTGGGTGCAGCCCAAGGAAGGCGTGGAAAAAGCCGTGGCGGCCGTGCAACACTACGGCGTGCAGGTCGACTGGTTTTTGTTCGATCTTTTTGATGCGGGCGACTTTCAGCGCGTATCCCGGCTGGCGCTCGAATCGGCGCCCGATGCCTTGTTGGTGGCGCCGGTGTTTCGCCAGGAAGGCGATCTCCTGCTCCGCGAGGCCGCGGCGCAGGAGGTGCCGGTCGTGATGATCAATACCGCCCTGGAAAACGGTCCTTTCCTGTGCTACATCGGCCAGGAATCCTATCAAAGCGGGGTGCTGGCTGGCCGACTGCTCGACTTCGGCCTCGACGACGCCGACCAGGCGCTCGTACTCAACCTCGACCGCGGCGTGGCCAATGCCCGCCACCTGCTCGACAAAGAGCAGGGCTTCCGCGATTACTTCGCCGGCGTGCGCGACAAAATGATCGAAGTCCATTCCGAAATTTTCGAAGACTTCGACAATACCCCCCTGCTTCACACGTGGATGCTGGCACAGCTCGAACGTTTTCCTCGACTGCGCGGCATTTTTGTGACCAACTCACGTGCCTACAAACTCGTGCGGGCCATGGATGAAGAAACCGCCCGCCGCGTCAAAATCGTCGGTTTCGACCTTCTGGAGCCTAATCTGGGCTATTTATCCGAAAACAAAATCAGCTTCCTGATCAACCAGAACGCCTGGCACCAGGGCTATCTCGGCATCCTCGCCGCCGTGAACAAACTCGTTTTGAAAAAAGACATCGAGCAGTACCAATACCTCCCGCTCGATATCGTGGTCCGTGAAAACGTGGATTATTACCTGAAACGGACACTGGAATTGCCGATGGTGGCGGTGTGAGTTTGGTGATTTGGTGATGCGGTGATTTGGTGATGCGGCTATTGGGTGATGAAGATGTTAAATGGGGCTGGATGCCGTGAAATGTCTCTATTATCACCTAATTTTCTTCCTCTGCGCAACCCCCGGTTATACTTCTACGATTATGTGACCAACATCTCCCAGAGATGTTGAAACTACCTCCTGTTCGTTCACTTTTCCACGTTTAATGATGAAAAGAAAAGATTTCCTGAAACTGACCAGCTTTCTGGGCGCCTCCGCCGTGGTGGGTGGCGCCGCCGCAAAAGCCGGCCGAGCCACATCGCCATTGTCGCCTCCGGACAATTGCGTACTCATTCCCACCGAAACGGCCGGGCCTTTTCCGCTGGATTTGACTGAAAACACCGCGTTTTTCCGGCAGGACATCCGGGAAAACAAAACCGGCGCGCAATTGAACCTGAAACTGAAAATCATCGGCGCAAACAACTGTCTGCCCCTGCAAAACGTCCGGGTGAACATCTGGCACTGCGACAAAGACGGACTCTATTCCGGCTACAGCCAGAACAACAACCAGGGACAAGCCGGCCTGACCTACCTGCGCGGCTACCAGATGACCGACGCCGGCGGCAACGTGGAGTTCGTGACCATCTTTCCAGGCTGGTACACCGGGCGCATCTGCCACATCCACTTTCAGGTATATGTCAGTTCGGTGTACGCCGCCATTTCGCAGTTGACCTTTCCCTTGGCGGAGAAAAACGCGATTTACGCCGCCAATTCGGGGCTGTACACCAAGGGCGCTGATCCGCTGAATTTCAACCAGGACAACATTTTTTCCGACGGATACAACTATCAACTGGCCACCCTGACGCCCAATGCCACCACCGGCGGCTACGACAGCTACCTGGAGGTAACCGTGCAAGGATCGGGCGTCTCCGGCCTCGCCGAACTGGAACCCGAAACCGGCGGGCAATTCAAACTCAAACAGAACTATCCGAACCCGTTCACCGACTTTAGCGTCGTCCCCTTCAATCTGACACAGGCTTCGAACGTCCGCATCCAGTTGTACAATTTGCAGGGCCAGAAAGTAGCCGAAGTCCGTCAGAACGATCTGGCCAAAGGCGACCACGAAATCGTCCTGAAAATGACCGAACTGGGCATCCCCTCCGCTACGTACGCCTACATGCTGGAGGTGGAAAACAGCGACGGCGTGTTCCGGCAGGCCAAGCTCATGACGGCGTTTTAATGCCGAATGATGGATGATACGCGAAAGCGCTCAGCTGCGGGCAGGGCTTTTTTGCGTATCATTCACCATTCCTCATGATATCTATTGCTTCACGGTTTTTCCACAATACATCGCACCCCCAATCCGGATTTGCCAGGCAAACATACCCGTCTGCGGGAATGCTTCGGCGGGGAGTTCCAGTTGCCGGGCGCCGGCTCCCAGGTTTTGTTGTTTGGAAAAAACCAGATTGCCCTGAAAATCAGTTACCTGCAATTGAACGGCCGCGGCTTCGGGAAGATAAATCGGGATAGCGGCGCCTCCTGTGGTAGGGTTGGGAAAGGCAGTGCCAACAGCGGCGGCCTCCATTCCCGGCTGTCCGAACAACAGGGCAATGGCCCGGCTGGCGCCCGTTGAGCCGTAGGCCCTCGGCCGCAGCCC
>JBGAJY010000120.1:0-17580 GCA_044224705.1 Saprospiraceae bacterium | reverse complement strand
CGAGACAACAGCAGAATTCTACTTCGGGAACAATGTAAGCATTGCAATTATCCGAACAGAAACCTCAGTGTTTGCCCATCGGACCCTTCTTGATCAAGATGAAATTTACCCTGCAACCCTGATTAACCTGACATCCTTGAACCCCAATGGTAATAGCTTGGATGAAGCTGCCAATGGTTTGCATTGGTTTATACCCTTTGACTTGAGCAATCCTGCCCGCTCCATTTACGGTTTTACACCGCACTGTGTAAGCGATGGCTGCAAAACAGAATGCACAATGGTGACCGGAACGAGTGGATGCCTGGAATGCAAGTGCACTGGAAATGGAGATTGTGATTTGGAACCCAACTATGCAACCGGGGGAATATTGGTTGAAACCCAAAATCTTCAAGTGATTGATAACTAATGGATTTACATCCTTGCATTGCCTTATTTTTTTTCCTGTACCTGGCACAAGCCGTTCAGGCGCAAGAGCCCGTCTCTGCGGAACAGATTTTTACCCATATCAATCAAACCGTTTCTTCTGTACGTCAAGGATATTTTGACAGCGACTTCCGATTCAAACCCGCATTTAAAACTGACACAGCAACCAATTCTGCACGGATCTATTTTTTTCGGGAAATAAGCGACTCTGACAGTATTTGCCAGTTTGTTGTCATACTGAACGGCCAACTCTGGAAAGCCTATGACGGCACCTTTTTTTATTATTACAACCATGAAAACCAAACTATTTTAGCAAAAACCGTTAGTGAAAAAGGAACGGTAAAAAAATATCTGGTCTCTGGAATCCAGGATATGCTAGCATTCCGGCCCTATATTTTTGGTGTGGAAAAACAACCTTTTTACCTGGAAAAATATAAGTCGGCCTTGATCGATACCTTGCGAAACGAGGCGGGCATTCAACTGATTGCGACAGTCTTCGACTCTTTCCCCAATTCACTACAAGCCTCTTCCCATGAACCAGCCATGGCCCACTTGCAGGAAATCTTTACCATCTCCTGCCCGGATTTGGTGGTTCGACAGAAACAGGAATGGATGTTTTTTACCGAAATGCCACAATATCTGGAGACTCATTTATCCGAAATTGTACCGCTACCCGATTCTGTCAATTTTGACCGGATCGCTCGTCTGGATTCTTTACTCAGGGCAGGATACGTACTGACGAATAGCCTGCCCCCACAACCCGATACAAGACCATTGGTTCAAGTGGGAGACACCCTGCCTCCATTTGTTCTGCAAAATTTGAACGGCGACTCCATCCGATTCTGGGAAGCGCCGGAACGCTTTGTCTTATTCGACTTCTGGTACCGCAATTGCGGTTATTGCCTCAAAGCAATGCCACGAATCGAAGCATTAAACCAAAAATTCAATGCCGGACAGCTCAAAATCTGGGGGATTAACCCTGTCGACAAAAATGCAGACGAACTATGGCAATTCCTGATCCGACGGGAAGTCACCTATTCTTCGCTGCTCGACCCCCAGAAAACAGTAGCCTCCACGCTCGGTATAAACGCATATCCGACTGTCATTTTGGTGGACGCTAGAAGCCGCGAAGTGCTGTATGTCCAACCGGGATATTCCCCTGATTTGGAAAACTCCCTGTCAAAAGTTATTGAAGACAACAAATAGGTTTATCTGCTCTGTCTTACAACAACTTCCCACTCAAAAACACCGCCGCAATCGAAAAATAAATCACCAGCCCCGTCACATCCACCAGCGTCGCAACAAAGGGCGCCGACGAAGTCGCCGGGTCCAGCTTGAAGCGGCGCAATAAAAACGGGATCATGGAGCCCGACAAAGTGCCCCACAGCACAATGCCGACCAGTGAAAAAGACACCGTGAGCGCCACCGTGAGCCAATGGACGCCGTAATCGTAAAAACCGGACTCCTGCCAGATGAAAATCCGCACGAACCCGATCAGACCCAATAACCCGCCCAGCGCCAACCCGCTCAAAATCTCCTTGCGCATTACAAACCACCAGTCGCGCAGCGCAATTTCCTGCAAAGCCATGGCCCGGATGATGAGCGTGGCCGCCTGCGAGCCCGAATTGCCGCCGCTGGAAATGATCAGCGGGATGAACAAAGCCAGCACCACGGCCTTCTGAATTTCTTCCTCGAAATAGCCCATCGCCGAAGCCGTGAGCATCTCGCTCAAAAACAGGATGATGAGCCAGCCGGCTCGTTTGCGGATCATGGTCGACAAAGGCGTATCCACGTAAGGCAAATCGAGGGCTTCCAAACCGCCGAATTTTTGAATGTCTTCCGTGTCGCGTTCCTCGATCGTATCGAGGATATCGTCGGCGGTCACGATGCCCACCAGCACGCCGTTTTGCGAAACCACCGGTAGCGCAGCCCGGTCGTATTGCTCGAAAGTGATGATGGCATCCTCTTTTTTAGCCGTACTGAGCAAGCTCACAAATCCGAAATCCATGAGCGATTCAATGGTATCGGAGGGCTCGGCCATCAGCAGTTTGCCGATTTTGATGTCGTCGATGAGTCGTTGCTGCTTGTCCACGACGTATACGAAATCGAGCGTTTCGGCCTTTCTTCCGTATTTTTTGATGCGTTGCAGGGTTTGCTGCACCGTCCATTCCGGACTGGCCTGCACGTAGTAAGGCGTCATCATGCGCCCGACCGAATCTTCCGGATACCCGATCAAAGTCAGGGCAACCTTGCGTTCTTCTTCTCCCAGAAGAAAAACGGCGTCCTTGATCAGGCTGTCGGGAAAATCCTCAAACAAGCGCGTCCGGTCGTCGGGTGGCATGGACTCCAGCAAGGCCGCAATCTGGTTGCTGGCCAGGCTTTGCAGGACGTGTTCCTGGGTGGGGCGGTCAAAATAGGCAAACACTTCGCCTTCCAGGTGACCCGGCAAAAGCAAAAAAGCGATCGTCTGCTCATCGGGCGACAAGCCGGCAATTTGCTCCGCAATGTCGTGGGGGTGTTTGGCGTCCAGCTCTTCCGTTAGCATCATCCAAAACGCTGATTTTCAGTATAATAAGAGTTTTTTAAAAACCCTTTAACGCATTTTGTGGCCATTAAGTTTGTCCTCCGGCAGAAGCGTGTGTTTTTCATTGAAAACAAACCTTAATCGTTTTTTTACGATAAATTTTTCACAACCCCTTGCGCATTGAAAATACCATCGTATTTTTGCGATGAAATTTTAAAACACCTCCACATGGCTATCCACAAACGCAACGCTTTCGGCATCGAGGAAAATGAACTGGCGGAATTCGCCAAAGCCCTGGGGCACCCTGCCCGCATCGCCATCCTTTCCGAACTGGCGCGTCGAAAAACCTGCGTCTGCGGCGAGATCGTCGAGGTGCTGCCCCTGGCGCAAAGCACCGTTTCGCAGCACCTGAAAGAACTCAAGGAAGCCGGCCTCATCTCCGGCACCGTGGAAGGCGTGAAATCCTGCTATTGCATCAACTGGGACACTTTTGCCCGTTTCCGGGCCATTTTCGATACTTTTTTCACCATCACCGAACAGCAGCGCTGCTGCTGATCAACTTCCTGACCACACTGATCATGAACAACTCTGCCACTGTAAAAGACATGGTCCGCGAACGCTACGGCGACATCGCCAACCAAAGTAAAACCACCAATGAAACGTCCTGTTGCGGCGTCGGAGCGCCCGGCACTTCGACGATTATGGCCGATTCCTACACCCACCTGAAAGGCTACAACCCCGACGCCGACCTGGGCCTGGGCTGCGGATTGCCCACCGAATTTGCCCATATCCAGACCGGCGACGTGGTGCTCGACCTGGGCTCGGGCGCCGGCAACGACTGCTTTGTGGCCCGCGCCGAAACAGGTGCAACGGGCAAAGTGATCGGCGTCGACTTCACTCCTGCCATGATCCTCCGCGCCCGGCAAAACGCCGAAAAACTGGGCTTTAACAACGTCGAATTCCGCCAGGGCGACATCGAAGAGCTGCCGGTGAACGACGATTCCGTGGACGTTGTGGTCAGCAATTGCGTGCTCAACCTCGTGCCCGACAAGCGCCGTGTCTTCGCAGAAATCCTGCGCACCCTGCGCCCCGGCGGTCATTTCAGCATCTCCGACGTGGTGCTCGTGGGAAACCTGCCTGAAAAAGTGCTGGCCAGCGCCGAACTCTACGCCGGCTGCGTCGCCGGCGCCGTACAAATGGACGAATACCTGGACATAATCCGCGAAGCGGGCTTTCAAAACATCACCGTGCAAAAGCAAAAACCCATCCTGCTGCCCGACGATTTGCTGCTGGAATACCTGAGCGAAACAGAGATCCGGTCTTTTGTTGAAGCCGGAACGGGGATTTTCAGTGTGACCGTTTATGCAGAAAAAGCGGGCGGAGACCCGTCCGAACGCGCAGAAAAACGCGAAGCAAAACGAATGATCGTACTGGCCGAAACCTGCGGCTGCGCACCCGGCAGCTGCTGTTGACAGGTTTGTTTTTTAAAAAAGTTATTTGAAATGATCTCCGGAAGATTCTGGCGATTGTCATGCAGAGCGCAGCGAAGCATGACACACCATTATAGCTGATGAGGTACTTCAATAACTCAAACAACTTCTAAAAATTTCAGACAGGATCGACAGGATAAAACAGGATTTAGCTTGATGAGTCATCAGCTTTGCTCTCCTGTTTTCTCCTGTCGGCTCCGTCCAAACTCTTACATTTTCAAAATACCATGTCCATTCAACTGAGCACGGCGCGCCCCGAAGACCGCCCGGCACTGGAGGCACTTTTGCGCTCCCTGCAACTTCCCGTGGATGATTTACCCGGCACACTCGACGGCTTTACCCTGGCTTTCGACAACGGCGTGCTGGTCGGCTCAGCCGGCGTGGAGCGGCTCGGCGGCTCTTTCGGCTTGTTGCGGTCTGTCGCCGTACACGAATCATATCGCAGCCAGGGGCTAGGGCAACAACTGTACGCCGCCGCGATTGAACGGGCCCGCAGCTACCCGCTGCACGAGCTCTGGTTGATCACGAATACGGCCGACCGCTATTTCGAACGCCAGGGCTTCGAACGTATAGAACGGAGCCAGGCTCCGGAAGCCATTGCCGGAACCGCTCAATTTTCGAGCCTTTGCCCGTCGAGCTCGGTGGTAATGCGCAAACTGATCTGAGTTTATTGCTCAAAACGCCGGATCACGCGGCCGTTGAGTTGCTGCAGGGGCCGATTGTTGCGGGGTTCCTTGTTGGTGATCTGACCGATCTGATTGGGAGAAGCTTCCACCGGATTGTCGAGCACGATCCAGGTCACGTTTTCCGAACAAGGCGGCGTCGTGAGCGAGCCGTCGTAGGTGTTGTAACTCAGGTCGGCGGGCAGGAAACTCCCTGCGTTGTACGTTTCCGTGGATTCATATTCTTCGTCCTCATGGGCCGGCAGGTGGGAAAGAAACTGTGTCAAAAATCCGTTGACCGCACCTTCCTTTACCATGACGGCGATGACGGCGATCTGGCCCGTGGTGGCGTTTTTATGCACGAAGTGTACTTCCAGGGGATAAGCCACGCCGTTCAGGGTGTGCTCGCTGGGGGTATGGAAGTGGAATTGGGCCAGTTCGTATTTCGTGCCGTTGAATTCCATCTCGCTTCCCGCGTCCTGGTTGAACTGGAAAGTGTGGCCATTGTTCAGAATATGGATTTCGGTATCTGAATACCGTGCAGCAATCGCGCTGAGGGTATTATCGAGGGTTGCGCCCTTGACTTCCACGGGTGATTGCACCAACCCGCCACAATTGCCATAGCTGACGCAGATGTCTTTCCAGTATCCGGGGCCCTCTATTCCGCTGTAATCCCAATGTGCGCCATCGCAGGAAGGCAGTACTTTCTCATTGTCGTGACAGGCGCCGGCAGCCAGCAGCACAACACTAAAAAGGAGCATTCGGAGGGTAAAGATTTTTTTCATGATCGTTGGTTTGACTGTTGAAAAGGATGTCATAGTGAAGCGTTGCGCTTCTCAGGCAGTGATATTATTCGAATGACTGTTGCACAGCATTTTTCATGCCTGATTTGCAACAGATCAAATAAGCCGAGTCATTCCCCGTCAAACGGGGAGTTTCATGGAAAAAATCGGGAACGGGATGATTAGGCTGTGCCTGAAAATGCCAGAGGCGCGTAGACCTCGGAGGTTGGCGGCAAAACCCTCAGAATAACGAGCCATTTTCAAGCGCCGCCAACCTCCGAGGTCTGCACTTCGTACCTCTTACCAGATTTTTCAGGCACACCCTAATTGATTACAAATCCATCACTTTTCGCCGCAATTCGAAGTGTTTGCCGAGATACACCTTGCGCACCATTTCGTCGGCCGCGAGTTCTTCGGCAGTGCCGGCTTTGAGAATACTTCCTTCAAACATGAGGTAGGCTCGATCCGTGATACTGAGCGTCTCCTGCACGTTGTGGTCGGTGATGAGGATACCGATATTTTTGGTTTTCAGACGTGCGACAATATACTGAATATCCTCCACGGCAATAGGGTCGATGCCCGCAAAAGGCTCGTCGAGCAGGATGAATTTCGGATCCACGGCCAGGGCGCGCGCAATTTCCGTACGCCGCCGCTCGCCGCCCGAGAGGGTGTCGCCGTTGCTTTTGCGCACCTTGTGGAGGTTGAACTCGTCGATGAGCATTTCGAGTTTTTCCGCCTGCTCGGCGGCGCTGTGTCTGGTCATTTCGAGTACGGCGCGGATGTTGTCCTCGACCGACAATTTGCGAAACACGCTGGGCTCCTGCGGCAGGTATCCGATGCCCAGCTGTGCCCGGCGGTACATGGGCAAAGCGGTGATTTCCTGGTCTTCGAGGTAAACATTCCCCGCCGTTGGACGGATAAAACCCACCGTCATGTAAAAAGAAGTGGTTTTGCCCGCCCCGTTGGGACCGAGCAGACCGACGATCTCCCCTTGCCTGACGTTGAAAGAAACGTCGCGGACGACGGTTCTTTTGCCGTATGTTTTGACCAGATTTTCAGCTCTTAATACCATGTTTTTTCTTTTGGCGCACCATTAACAGCCTGCGGAAGCAATGCCTCCCACAAAACGTACCAACTCTTCATTTGCTGCACCGGACGACAAAAATAGGCCGATGTAGGTGAGATTGTAGTGATCAGACAGGTTGAAAACAAAATCGGGCCGTCCGTCCCGGTCAATATCGCCCACCCACAACAACTCGATCATCGCGTCGTCGAAGCTGGGCCGGGCGACGAGGAGCTGCCGCCTTACTTGTCCGTTATCCGTCGTTTCGAGCCAAAGGCGGAAGTTCACCACCACTTTTTCTTCTTCGCCAATGGTTTTGACGGCGCCTTCGCCTTTCAGGCTATAGCTCTTGCCGCTGAGTTTGAACGGCCATTGTTCGCCCGGATACAGGTACTGCGGATGAACGCCTTGCGCAGCGTCCAGCCTTCCTGCACTCAAGCCCCTGATGCCGGAAAAAAGCAGGAGACAAGAGTCGGGTCCGGGCGTGCTGATTTCCCAGCCGGTGCCTGCCTGGTTCTCGTCTTCGTCCAGAACGGCGTCGTAAACGTGTTTTTGCTTAATGGCCGTTTTATTCAGGTAAAAGCTGCCGTCGCGGGCCAGGAACAAGCCCCACCATTGCCGGGCGGCGGCGTCATCTTCTACCTCGTCGCCGTGGAAAAAACCCGTAGTCAAAATGGAGGCCTTTACATCGGCCGCTTCCTCCGACGGAATCACCACGGTATCCGGTTCCGGGAGGCCCAGGGCCGCCCACCAGGGGGTTTCAGTACTCCCGACGGAGTCGGAGCGCTTCGCCGAGGGCTGCCTGTCTACCGGTGTTTGCTGCTGACCGCAAGCGGCCAGAAGGCCGGCCAGGAACAGAAACCCCCACTTTTTCATGCCCCCAACAGCCTTTTTACCGCTTCCGAGATGGCGCGGCCTTCGGCCTTTCCGGCCAGTTGTTTGGAAGCGGCACCCATCACTTTACCCATGTCTTTTGCCCCTGCAGCGCCCGTTTCAACGATGATTTTTTGCAAAATGGCTTCGAGCTCCGCGCCTTCGAGCATGGCGGGCAGGTAGCGGCGGATCACGTCGATCTCTTCGCGCTCTTTTGCCGCCAGTTCGGGGCGGTTGTTTTTTTCGTACACGTCCAGCGATTCCTGGCGCGTTTTGACCAGTTTTTGCAACATGGCGACCTCGCGGGCTTCGTCGATGGCCTGGCCGGAGCCGTCCGTTTTGGCCAGGAGAATGGCGCTTTTGATGGCGCGGATGCCGCGCAGGCCAACCTCGTCTTTGGCTTTCATGGCAACGACGAGGTCTTTATTGATTTTTTCTTCGAGTGACATTTTCTGTTGTATATTTTTGAAAATCAGGTTTTTATGAAAAAAATTTCACCGCGAAGGCGCTAAGACGCAGAGAAACCCGCGAATGCTTTGCGGTTTAGGGACTTTGCGGTGAAACCCTCCATCCGAACATTCCCCGCTCCCGGATCATGTGCGCCACTTCTGCCGGCACTTTGTCCTCCCAACCCGTTTCGCCACGCCGGATCATGCCGAGCACTTCCTTGTGCAGGATAGACAGGGCCTTTGGATCGAATGTCCGGATATCCACGATGTGGCGGTTTTCGAGCAGGTGTTGGTAGAGAAAGCGGATTTCATCCGGTACGGGCAGGTTTTGAGTCGTGAGCAAGGCGCCGTCGGGCTCGCGCGCCGGATACACATAGAAACGAACATTGCGCGGAAAGAGTTCGCCGAAGGCGCCAAGCAGGTTGTCGGGGTTGTCGCGCAGGGTTTCGGCAAGGATGGTGCGTAGTTTGCGCACGCCCATGGCCAGCCCGATGCGCGGTGCTTTGTAATCGGAGAAGTAGGCGATCAGTTTTTTGTGCGGTACGCAGTTGGAGATGACCACCGTCTGGCCGAGGGCACAGAGGATATCGGCGCGCTCGAGGAAGTCGCGTTCGTTCAGCTCGCCGTCGCTGCGCAGGTTGTCCAGCGTGATTTCACAGAGAAAAAACGTGCGGTCGGCGTCCACGTCGGGTTCGGCGCGGAACTGCTCGTACGCGTTGCGGATCATGTCCTGTTGTACGATGGTGGGGGGCCGGTAGCTGCCACGGGCGATGAGCAGCGATTTGCGGTAAAGGAATTCGCCGGCATGCAGGCTGTTGCCGTCGGGGCCGAAAATGGCGACGTTGCTCAGTCCGTTTTTGACCAGCCAGAGGCCGACCAGCCGGTTGTCAACAGATTGAAAATCAGGCCCGTGCAGGCGAGCCATATCGATTGAAACGCGCCCGTGCAGGTTGTCGAGCAACGACAGGAGCAGCATTTCCGGCTGTGCGGCGAAGCGGAAGCAGGCGTAGATCATGTTCACGCCGAGGATGCCGATGGCTTGCTGTTGCTGCCGGTTGTCGTTGTCGAGCAGGCGCGCGTGGAGCACGAGGTCGTTGGGCGCGCGGTCGGGAGCGAGTTGGAAGCGCAGGCCCAGCCAGCCGTCGCCTTTGATCGTTTTTTGGTAATTGATGGCCGAAACCGTGTCGGCGAAGGCGAAGAAATTTTGCCCGGGCCGTTCGGTGCGCAGGCGGTTTTCCATGAGTTCGTACTCGTGGTCGAGCATTTTGTAGAGCCGCGATTCGCACACGTAGCGCCCTTTGCCCGCCTGTTCGGGGCCGTAAATTTCGTCGGACACCGTCTTGTCGTAAGCGCTCATCGTCTTCGCGATGGTGCCCGCCGCGGCGCCGACCTGGAAAAAATGGCGCGCCACTTCCTGACCCGCGCCGATTTCGGCAAAGGCGCCGTAAATGCGGTCGTCGAGGTTGATTTCGAGGGCTTTTTGCTCGGTTTCTAAAATTCTGCGGGTCACTTGCGGATCAATTTGCGGCAAAATTAAGGTGTGGGGTGTACCACAGGAGGTTTTTATTTTACCACATAAAGGAAACAGGAGGGCACATAAAGGAAAAGGGTGGGGATGCTCTCGCCACTGCTTGGGTATTACCGCTAGTAGTGAACCAACTTAGTATCTGAAACTATCCAGGCTTGCCCTGTCCACAGACCTTGCGGCCCGGAGGGGCGCTATCTATGTAGTAACGATACAATGAGTAAGATGATCCGGCCCAGCGGGCCGGTATCTAATCCGTCAGATAGCGGTCCTCCGGGCCGCGTGCATTTACACCCCGCCGGTTTCTACAAAGATGCCGGCCCCATAGGCCCGTTGGTATGCCGGATATTTTCAGATACTAAATTGGTCGACTACTAGTTTATACTCAAAGGAAAGTGGTTTACGAGAGATGTGCCACTGAATTCATTGATGATCAGTTTGTCAAATCCTCCGGTTATCATTCAGAGATCGGTGGGCATCCCCACCCTTTTCCTTTATGTGCCCTCCTGTGTCCTTTATGTGGTAAAAAATCACATCCACGTGGTTTTTTCCGCGACGGGCCGCCGCTTCCCGGGCAACTCCGGCATCTCGTGCCACCCCAGGTAAAACAAGCCCAGACAACGCTCTCCTTCACCCAATCCGAGAAATTCGTCGGCGTTCAATGCCGAAGCGGGAGTGCTCCAGTAGCAGCCCAGGCCCAGTTCGGTGCAGCTCAGCCACATGTTTTGGACGGCCATGGCCACGGCGGCGATTTCTTCAAATTCAGGCACGCCGGCTGTCGGGTCGCGCTGCATGCAAATGGCGATTACAGCGCCGGACCTGCCCGGGTTTTCGCTGTTTTTCTGCATTTTTTCAGCAGAAAAGAGCTCTGGCGGGGTGTTTTTCCGGTAATATTCGGCCATGTACTCGCCGAGGCGGCGCCGGCTTTCTTCGGAATGAAAAACTTTGAAGCGCCAGGGTTCGGTCAGGCGGTGGGTAGGCGCCCAGTTGGCGTTTTCCAGCAATTGTTCGATCAGTTCGCGCTCCACGGGCCGCCCCGGCAGGTAGTTTTTCGGAAAAATGGCGCGCCGGCGGCGGATGAGTTCGGTAATGGACATGGTTTGGTGATGCGGTGGTTTGGTGATGCGGTGATTTGAATGCTCTCAAGTATACTGCTCAATATCCGGTTTTATAGATCACCGCATCACCAGATCACCCAATCACCATTTTTCAAAATTTGGACAAAGATTGAGCAAAGTTTGGGCATCGGCTGTTACAATGAGCCCCCTACTTTTGTACCATCCGTAAATACACGCGACTCAGACCATTGTTTCACTAATCTTACCGCATCAACCATGAACGCAGATGCCTTTCTAGCCGATTTGATGGACGCCTGGAATGCCCACGACAAAGCCAGGCTTTTAGCCATGTATCATCCTGATTTTCAGGGAGAAGACCTTTCCGAAGGCAAGCGCGCGGGCGGCCTGCACGACGCCGGCCGTATGGTCGATTACATTTTTGCGGCCTTTCCCGACCTCGAAATGCGCCTGCTCGAATCGGGCATCGACGGCGACCGCCTGTTTTTTTTCTGGAAAGCATCGGGCCATCACCGCGGCCGGCTGATGAATATTCCGCCGACCGGAAAGCCCGTGGAATTCCTGGGCTCTACGTTCATCCTGCTGCGCGACGGCAAAATCATGAGCAGTCGCCGGATCTGGGACGTGGCAGCCATGCTGCGACAGATCGGACTCTTGCCGGAGCCTACCACTGCGCAATATTTTTAACCCCTATTTTTGCCCGCTGCTGATCGTAGCCGAGGCCATGAGTCGGTCGTAACGGTCGCCAAACGTGTGGAAATACACCAAAATGGTGTAGTCGTTGCGGGTTTCGTACCAGTTGCCTTCGAAGCGGTCTTCGTCCATTTTGCCCGTTTTACGGTTCACCGCGACGTATTCGTAGTTGTAATAACCCTGTTTCAGAAACGGCTCGGCAACGTAGGCTTTCGCCTCGGCCAGGTAGTCCATTTTAAATTCGGGCCGGATGCGCCAGTCGGTCAGTTCACCGAAAATATACACGTCTTCGTCTTCCAGCGGTACGTTTTGCGTGAGTGAAAAGAGCACTTTGGCATAGTCGCACTCGGCCAGGGTCTGGTTGTAGGTGTTGTTATCGATGGCAAAACGGCCATTCAAATCGGCGCGGTAGATGTAGGAAGCCGTGCCCCTGCTGATGTCAGTATAGAGGGTCACCTCGTAGAAGTTATCGCGTTCGCCGATGTTTTTCACCATTTCACCACGCGAATCGTAGGCACGCATATCGAAAAAACGCCACTCCTTTCCTGCCGGGAAAACGATTTTGTCCTGATAGTCGTACACCAGTTTGGTTTCACGTTGGCTGTACGGCGGCAACGGCCCGATGATGTTGTCCCATCGAAAATTTTGCATGACGAAAGCTTTCACATCCTGTTGGGGGTTGGGCATGCGGAAATTCCGGTAGTTGACGGTGAAATCGATTTCGTGGTGGGTATTGAATTTGCCCACCTGCGAGGGGCGTACAAATTGCGCTTCGATCGCCCATTGCGGCTCCACGACGAGGAAGCGGCGCGTGAGCACGAGGCGTTTCTCGTTGTCGTTGTCATAAATTTTCAGGAGGTAATTGCCCGATTTGGTCCAGCGCATGTTGCTGTTGGGCAGGCGGAGGGTGTAATGGACGTAAGGCTGAAGGGTATTGAGGGAATTTTCAAATTCGGTGATCCGGTCCTCCGTAAACCCGTCAATATATTCATTATCAACCAGATCGGAAGGCTGCCAATCGCTGTTGCAGTGCACGAAGGTGTACAGATAGTCCTTGATTTCGCCATTCAGGTGGTCGAATTCCAGCACGAGGGAGCCGTTGGGCGCCTGGATACCAAGGATAGGATTGGATTGCGTCGCCCGGTCGAGGTGGAGTTGAACCGTCGTGATCTCTTCATCGTAAATGAAGTTGTCAAAACGCAAATCCTCGTCCTGGGCGCCGAGGGCAAAGGGCAAAAGGCAAAAGGCAAAGGGCAAATATCGAAGCATGGAAAGGAACGGTGAGGGTGCGCTAGAACGCGATATAGGGTGCCAAAATTGCCGGATGAGTTGCTTCCGTGCAGACCGGCGGCAGTATTACCAGTTATCGGGCAGGGGTGCCTCAAATGTGAGTTGCTCGCCGCTTTTCGGGTGAGCGATCGTCAGCGATGCAGCATGCAATTTGATCTCGTTGTCCTGCCAGGCGGGTCCGCCGTACAACACATCCCCAACGATCGGGCAGCCGATATGCGCCAATTGAGCCCGGATCTGGTGAAACCGGCCCGTTGCAGGCCGCAGTTCCAGCAGCGCTCCGGCGCCGCGCGGTTCGCGCACAACGTATTGTAAATCACAGCGTTGCCGGCCTTTTTTGTCCAGATCGAACACAAGAGCTTTGCGGCCATCCGCGTCTTTTTTCAGCCAGTTTTGCAAAAGGCCGCTGTCGGCCGGCGGGCGTTTTGCCGTGACGGCCAGGTAGACCTTTTGGGTTTGCTGTTCCTCAAACTGGCGCATGAGTTCCACCAGTGCCATTTTGGTTTTGGCAAAAACGAGCACACCGCTCGCAGGCCGGTCGAGCCGGTGTGCGGCACGGAGATAGGGCGTTATTTTAAGCCGTTTGGAGGTAGATTTTTTGTTCAATTCCTCGGTGATGTAGAACAGCGCTTCGCGTTCGGCCGAGGGATGGCGTTGCTCGCCGCTCTCCGCCGAGAGTCCGGCGGGTTTGTTTATGACGAGGAGGTAATAGTCTTCGAAAAGAATCTGCATGCGCAAAGGTGCGGCTTTTTGAAAAGGCAAGAGACAAAGGGCAAGGGGCAAGTATAATTTCAGGCTACAAAATGGTACCCGACGCCTTTGATCGTAATGATCTCGATAGCAGGGTCTTCGCGCAGGTAGGTGCGGAGTTTGGTGATGTAGACGTCTAAGTTCCTGGAATTGAAGATATTATCATCACCCCATACTTTCATCAGCATCTCTTTTCGGGCCACGGTGAAGTTGCGGTGCTCCACCAGGATTTTGAGCAGGTCGGCTTCGCGGGCACTGAGTTTTCGTACTGTTTCGCCGTGCCGGAGCTCGTATTTCAGCGGGAAAAACCGGTATTGACCGATGACCACGGCATCATTGGGGCTGCTGGTTGCCTGACGATTGCCGCCGCGCGTCAGCGCGAGCAGGTTGTGCAGGCGCACGATGAGCTCTTCCATGCTGAACGGTTTGCGCAGGTAATCGTTGCCGCCCGAGGCAAAGCCTTTCAGCACGTCGTCCGTCTGGGATTTGGCCGTGAGAAATATGATGGGAAGAGCCGGATGGCCCTGCCGTATTTCCTGCGCGAGCGAAAACCCGTCGCGGTGCGGCAGCATCACGTCGAGCACGCAGATATCGGGATGGAAACTGTTCAGCGCGGGCAGTACTTCGGCGCCATCGGCCACCATGCGCACCTCAAAATCGCGGCTTTCGAGGCTTTCTTTGACAATTTTGCCGAGAAAAGGCTCGTCTTCGACGTAAAGGAGGCGGATTTTATTCATGGTAGCATGAAGGTAATTAGGATTGATTCGATTGACGGATTGATTCGATTGTTCGATTATACACGATTGCGTACAATCGAGCAATCGAATCAATCGGTCAATCGACCAATAAAAATCCCGCCCTTTTTCCCCAGGAAAAAAGGCGGGATTTGTGGTCACACCGCGCGGCCTTTATTGCAGCACGACATCGCGTTCCGCCATCATTTTGCGGATGTTGATGAGGGCATAACGCATACGGCCCAGGGCGGTGTTGATGCTCACGCGGGTCAGCGAAGCAATTTCTTTAAAGCTCATATCCGCATAGTGGCGCAGGATGACCACTTCGCGCTGTTCGCCCGGCAGGGCGTCCACCAGGCGGCGGATGCGGTCGTGGGTTTCGCTGCGCATGATCTGCGTTTCGGGGCCGTCGTCGCTCAGGCGGAGCACCTCGAAGATGTCGAATTCTTCGGTTGGGTTGATGTGCGCGCGGCGTTTGTTGCGGCGGTGGTAGTCCACGCACATATTGTAGGCGATGCGCATGGCCCATTGCACGAATTTGCCTTCGTGGTTGTATTTGCCCCGGCGGAGCGTATCGATGATTTTAATGAAAACCTCCTGAAAGATGTCCTCGGCGAGCGCCTGGTCTTTCACGAACAAATAAATGGAGGTGTAAATTTTCGACTTGTAGCGTTTGAGGAGAAGTTCAAAGGCTTGTTCATCACCGTCGACATAACGGGCGATCAGATCCTGATCATTAAGCAGGGACATAACTTGCATGAGCAACAGTTTTACTGTTTAACCAGTTAAATTGAAGTAAAATTTAAGTGGTGTACAAGTTATGACCGATAAGCAAACTTAATTTTGAATGATGAACCGTGAGGAGAGCGCCGTTTTGGCTAGCCCAAAAGTATGCGCTTATTGTATTCACGCAAAGAAAAATTACTGCTTTAACATTTTTTAACGTCTTGGCTGGCAGCGCGGGCAAACATCCTGAAAATTCGCGGGTCTGCGCTATCTTTGCTGCATCTTTTGCGGATTTTTTCTCTTTAAAATTTTTGCCCAACACTGTACGTCGCCCGAGCCCCGTTCAAAACCAATGATTTCAAGCCCGCCTCCCGGCGGCCCGCGAAAGAGGCGACGCTACAATTCTGTCCATGGAAATTGCCATAATACTCGTCCTGATCGTCCTGCACGGATTTCTCGTGCTGGGTGAAATTGCGTTGATCACCGCAAAGCGCTCCCGCCTGGAAAGCGAAAAAATGAAAGGCAACCGCAATGCAACCATTGCCGTGGGGCTGCTCGACAATATCGACAACTACCTGTCGGCCATGCAGATCGGCATCACGCTGATCAGTATCGTGGAAGGCGCCTACGGCGGTGTGGCCATCGGCGCTTACCTGTCTCCCCTGTTTTTGCATATCCCCGCTCTCGCGCCGTACGCCGAGCAGATCTCCATTTCGATTGTCGTGACGCTGATCACTTACTTGTCGCTGATCATCGGCGAGCTGGCGCCCAAATACATTGCCATTCAACATGCAGAGGCGCTGGCCCTGCGTTTTTCGCCCATCATGGCCTTCGTTACGCGGCTTACGGGGCCCGTATCCGCATTTTTGAGCTGGTCCACCAAGGTTTTTATGCGCATGCTGTTTATCAAACCCAATGAGCAGCAGAATATTTCCGAAGAAGAAATCAAGCTGATGGTCAAAATGGCCAACCAGCAGGGCGTGCTCGAAACCAAAGAAACCGAATACATCCAGAACATCCTGCGTTTTGCCGACCGCGACGCCTATACCATTATGACGCACCGCAACGATGTGGAATGGCTCGACATCAACGCTCCGGCGGAGGAAAACGACCGGATTTTGCTGGAAAGCGGCTTCACTAAATTCCTGGTGTGTGACGATTCCGTGGAAAACATTCTCGGCCTGGTGAAGCTCCGCGACTACATCGAGCACCGCAACCGGCCCGGATTCAGCCTGCGCGACATTCTCAGTCAGCCGCTTTACGTGCCGGAAGGCATGAACGCCATCCGGATTCTCGAACGATTCCGCAAGGAGCGCAATTATTTTGCCGTGGTGGTGGACGAGTACGGCTCCACCCAGGGCATCATCACGCTGCACGACCTCACCGAAAACATCTTCGGCGCGCTGCCCGACCTCGACGACACCGAAGAGCCGGCCATCATCACCCGCGAAGACGGCAGCCTGCTCGTGGAAGGCATTATCCCGATCGACGAACTGCGGGAAACCATTGCCTTGAAAGAGTTCGATTTTGAGGACGCCGATTATTCCACCCTGGCCGGATTTATCCTGTACAAACTGAGCGAGATACCCGAAGCCGGCGACTATTTCGAGACCGAAGGCTACCGGTTTGAAATCGTGGATATGGACAAGAGCAAGATCGACAAAGTATTGATCCAGAAAGTGGAACAAAGCGAAGCCGCCCGGCTCGAAAACTAGAGTATGTCTGAAAAAGATTCGGGGTGCGTAGACCTCGGAGGTTGGCGGCGAAAAGATTGCGAAAAATGGCCTATTCTACAATGCCGCCAACCTCCGAGGTCTGCTCCTCACGACCTTAATCAGAACGCCAGTACTTCTTCCACCACCGAACTTCCCGAGGAGCCGTCGCCGCTGGTCCAGCGCCAGGTTTCGTGCAGGCGCACGCGGCCGTCGGGCAGGATTTCCGGCACGGAGCGACAGATACCCGTGTGTATTTCTCCGTTTTGATTGATGTGGTGGTATCGCATGTCGAGCACTCCTGCGACATCGGCCAGTGCGATAAGGTGCCCGCTAAGAATTGCGCCGCCGGAATAATCAGCGCTGATGACCGGACCGTTTTGGCGGTAGCGGAAGAGCGTTTCGCCCGACACTTCACCGTTTTCGGTGTTGGAAACGGAACGGAATACCTTGCCGTCGAAATTCATGATCATTTTAGAGCAGATTAAAGGCTGTTTGTCGCCAAAAAGGGGATTTAAGTCGGCACATTGTTGAGTCTTGGCAGGCGTATAGTTCGTATGCTGGACGCTACGGTTTTTAGGTATAAGAGATCAACATGATGTGTGGAGTGACACCCGAAGCCGGTGGAGTGAGGTCATTGACTACCAATACAAACTCATCCTTGCCATCGCCGATGGGAAAAATGTTGCCGCGGAAATTATCGCTCATGACGTTCGGGTCGTCGAATTTGACTGACTGGGGCGAACCGGCAGTGGCCTGTCCTGTGGCGGATTGGTTGATCATTACTTGAGGCTCGCGGATGCCGCTT
>JBGAJY010000119.1:0-17741 GCA_044224705.1 Saprospiraceae bacterium | reverse complement strand
GTTGCTGGCCAATGCCATTTTTCCCCGCGCTTTTCCGTACAGGCCGGTGGAGCTGGGGGCGCTGGTGGGGGTGTTTACGAAGGAGACGGTGGGGGTGGGTGGAAGTTTTGGGTTCTCCTCCGGTGTAGGCCCCACCCCCGACCCCTCCCCCTCCGGAGAGGAGGGCGTGCTGATCAGAGGGCAAACTCCCCTCCCCGGAGGGAGAGGGGTCGGCGCCGGGGCCTTCGTCGGAAGGACTACTAAAACCGCCAACTACCCCTTCCTTCTCCCGCGTAAACACCGCCTCCAGCGCCACCTGCTCCATGGGCATGTCCGGAAAAGCGCGGGTAAATATGGCATTGGCCAGCATCACCAGATCGGCGCGGCTGCGCCACGATTTTTTCAAAATATTCTCCTCCCGGATGCCGCCGGTGGCGGCAATGACGGCTTGCATGAGCGCCGGCTCGGCGCCGCGAAAACCGTAGATGCTCTGTTTGGGATCGCCCACCCAGATCGATTGACGGGCCAGGCGGCTGAGTTGCAGGAAGATATCGAGCTGAATGGGCGAGGTGTCCTGAAACTCATCGACCAGCAGCAGATCCAGTTCGCCGCGCAGGGTATCGCGCACGCTGTCGATGCGCAGCAGACGGCTGACGTAGCACTCCATGTCGGTATAATCGATCAGGCCGCGCTTGCGCTTGTACTCTTCGTATTCGCCCAGGGCGTCCATGGCCACGTCGAACATCAGGTCGATGAAACCTTTCACATCGGCCCGGAACTGCATGTGCTCATCGTGGCTGCGGGCAAAATCGCGCAGCGGCTGGAACAGGTCGCGGCTTTTGACCGCCACCTCGGTTTTGGCGATTTTGGCCCATTCGTACCAGAACAGTTCGCCGCGCCATTGCAGCTGGGTTTGCAGTGCGCGCACCGTTTCGGCGGCTTCGCGGGTCTTTTTGGTGTCGTCGGCCTCGTTGGCGTCGAGGGCGGCGAGGGTTTGCTCGATCCGGGCGACGAGGCGGTTGTTCCAGGTGTTGGCGTCGGTCGTTTGAAGGGGCGGCAGCAGGCGCTCGAAACTGTTCCAGGAACGTTGCTTGCTTTGCTCGAGCACCTCGCGGGAGAAATTGTTGGCGCGGGCGGCATCGGTCAGGTCGCGGATGTCGCGGCGCCAGTCGTAGGTTTCGCCGATCCTTTTTTTGGTGAGGCCCAGGCGTTCGGCGAGCCGGTTGAGCGCCTCGATGCGCGGTTCGGAGAGCACCTGCGAGAGCGATTCGTTGAACAATCGCTGCTCGTCGCCGTCGGCGATGATCTCGACCAGCGGCGACACCCCGGCTTCGAAGGCGAAGCGCTGCAGCAACCGCACGCCGATACTGTGCACCGTGCCGATGAGGGCCTGGCCGAGTTCGTTGGCGGCTTCGTTCAGGCCTGCTTCAAGCAGGCGCACGCGCACCCGTTCCTGGAGTTCCGCCGCAGCTTTTTTGGTAAACGTCGTGGCCACGATACCCGAGGGCCGCAGGCCACTGCGCAGCATGTCGACCAGGCGACCGGTCAGGGTGTAGGTTTTGCCGCTGCCGGCGCCGGCGGAAAGAACAGTGATATTCATTTTCGGTGGATGGAGCTCCTATTTACGGATAAAATACACGGCCAGCACCAGCAATGCGAAGCCCGTGTAATGGTTCCATTTCAAGGTTTCATTTTTAAAAAACAGCAGGGTAAAGGCAGTGAATACCAGCAGCGTGACGACCTCCTGAATGACTTTCAGCTGCACGAGGGTGAACGGTCCGCCGTTGTCGCGAAAACCCATCCGGTTGGCGGGCACCATGAGACAATATTCGAGAAAAGCGATCAGCCAGCTCGCAATGACCACACCGAACAGGCCGGTTTTTTGAAAAAATTTGAGGTGTTGGAATTTCAGATGCCCATACCAGGCAAAGGTCATGAAGACATTGGACAGGATGAGCAGGGCAATGGTTGTGAAACTTTTCATAGGCAAACAGCGGTGAATGGCGGGATGAAATCCTGCCTGCAAATATAGCTTCGCATCCGGCGTTTTACGGCAGGCGGCTACCTTCGCGCCGTTTTGGAAGCTGTACAACAACCGCTTTGCTGGCTGCTGGCAGTTTCCTGAAGCCCATTTTATTTGTCGATAAAGTTTTTCAAATGAGACAGTTCCTATTGTTTTTTTCCATGCTCGGCATTTTTTCATCCTGTCAGAACCAGCCCTCGGGCAGCAATGCCGCGCTTCCGGCGCAACCGGCCGAAACCATGCAAACCAACGCCCAACTCCCTGCCGATTTCGTGGAGTTCTACAAACGGTTCCATTCGGACAGCCTGTACCAGATGTCGCACATCGATTGGCCCCTTTCCGGCAAACTCGCCCGGCAGGTGGACAGCAGCCACGTGGACCTGGAATCCACGAAATGGCGGCCTGAAACCTGGCGATTTCAGCAAGCTGTCGATTTCAGCAAAGGCGAGTTCGTGCAGGACCTCGAACCCCTGGGCGACGTGATGGTCATCGAGCGCATCCGAACGCCCGGCAATGAATTTTCCCTCGAACGCCGTTTCGCCAAACGCCCCGACAACGAGTGGGAACTGATTTATTACAAGGACATGTATGAAGGGGAATAGGTTTATGGGGGTTTATGAGGGTTTATGAGGGTTATAAAAGGGGGCGGAGGCGAGGTGGTTCCTGTCGGCGCTCCTGAAATTGGGAAGTATTTCCGCAACAAAAATGCAGGAGCCCCTCATCCCGGCTGGGAAGAGGGGCTCCTGGTATTTTGCAGATTGGCGAACCGGGCGGGGGTAAGTCCTCACCTTTCCCGCCTGAACTGAATTACTGGTTGTTGACGACCAGTTTGCGGGTTTTTGTCATTTCGCCGCTGCGGACCTGCACCATGTAGACGCCGGTGGGCACGTCGTTGAGTTCGAACGTGAATCGGTTGTCGTCCTTGCCGACGATGCGCTGCTGTTGTTTGGTGATACGGCCTGCGGCGTCGATCATCGTAACGGTCACGTCGTTTTCCGTTTCAAACACGGGCACTTCCACGGTTACATTGTCGGAAGCCGGGTTGGGGAAGAGGCCGAATCCTGCATTTTCGAACTGAACCGGGATGTCGATTTCTTCGAACGGACCGTCGGTGCTGCCGTCTTCGCGCCAGTTGGTGGCGCTGAGGCTGGCTTTCAGGGTGTAGCACTGCGTGTTGCTCCAGGCGCCGTTCCAGCCATACACGTAAGCCGTATAGGTATATACCGTGCTGGTAGTGCTATTGTACTTAACCGTTTCATTGGTGGTGCCGCCGTTTTGCGAGATAGCCACCTGGGTGCCGTTCCGGTAGAGAACGAGATCGTAGTCGGCAGGGAGCGTGGTCATGTCCACTTTCACTTTACGCAAGGTAGCCGTGTTCTGGAATTTGTAGTAGTCCTTGTCGGTAGAGCTTGAAATCTGGGCAGTAAAGGAAGTGCCTGTCGGGATGGTTTTGGCCGTAGACAGGGTATTGTTGGGCTCGTAAGTATCGGCACAACCGCCGCCGCCGCTGGTCAGGGTGGTGAACGAAGCGACAGCCGAGTAGCTGCCCGAGGTGCCATTGCACACTGCTTGTACCTGGAAGTTGTAGGTGGTATTGGCGGTGAGGCCCGAGAGGTTGTAGGAGGTCGTCGTGAGGCCGCTCACCGTCGTCCAGGTTCCGGAAGTGGATACTTTCCACTGCAGATTGTAGGACGTAGCGCCGCTGACTGCGCCCCAGTTGAGGGTAGCGCTGGTTTGCGTGATATTGGTCGCATTCAGGCCGGTGGGCGTGCCGCAGGTCCCTCCGGAAGGCGGGCTACAGCCGGGGCTTGTAGTGATGCTGAAACGGGCGCCGCCGGAGGCGAACACAGCCTGGCCGCGGTTTTTTTGACCGTTGGTGAACATGTACATGCAAGCGTCGTCGGTGTAGTCCATGTAGTTCATGAACATGTCGCCATTCGGGCCGTTGCTGCAGCTCACTTGCGGGAAGGTGGGGCAGCCGTAGTTTTCATCGGCCTGGTTGGGGGTGTCGGTCACGAGGTCGCTGCCGGTGCAGGCGGTGCCGTCGTCGCCCCAGATGTGGTAGAGATTGACCCAGTGGCCAATTTCGTGGGTGGCGGTGCGGCCTTTATTGAAGGGCGCGGTGGCCGTACCGATGGTACCGAAAGCGGTGTAGGTACACACCACACCGTCGGTGTTGGCCGGGCCGCCGGGGAATTGGGCGTAGCCCAGCAAGCCGCCGCCGAGTTTGCACACCCAGAGGTTGAGGTATTTGCTGGCGTCCCAGGCGTCGAGGCCGCCCTGGCTGTAAAATTTCACTTTGTCATCGGTCGAAAACGAAGTGACGGTGGTCTGTCGGCGTTCGATACCGTTTGTGGCCGTACCCGAGGGGGTTTGCTGCGCCATGCAGAAGTTGAGCTCGAAGTCGGCCACGAGCGAGGTCCATACAGAAGGCACCTGGCCTACGTCGGCGTTCAACTTGCGGAAATCGGCGTTCAATACGTCGATCTGACTCTGAATCTGGGCATCGCTGATGTTTTGGGCCGTCGTATTGTAAACGACGTGGACGACCACCGGAATGTTGACAACTGTACGCTCATGCGCGCCACCTTCGGAGATGAACTGGGCGGTGTGGTTTTCGATGTCCTGCATGCGTTGTTGCATTTCAGGATCGGCCATGAGCTGGCGGGCAAGCACTTCCATTGAGCCGCAACCGCGATGGTCTTGTGCGGCGAGATTCCCGAGCAGGAGCAGGAAAGCGCCCACCGAAAGCAGTAAATTTCGCATAATGAAGCAAGAATTTGGTTTAAAAATAAATAATCCGGATACCAATTGGACCATAACGCATCCTGTTGCTGCCGGGTTGCGTTTGTTTCTGGTTGCTGTACAAATGGTCAATTCAACGAGGGAGGGAATAGGGCGAGAGCGGCACAGACGAATTTTCGCCGGACAAAATTATTTTTTTCATTTGATGTCCTAAAAAAATTTTTTGTCCGGCATTGGCTAAAAACGCGACGGTCTTTCCTTTGTGCCGTTATTTTACCGTCAAACCTTCTGTTATGACTTCTAAATGTTCGGTCCTGCTGGCTAGTACGCTCCTCCTTTTTTGCGCCTGCCGCCGCAATGCCACCTCCAGCCAGTCGGCCGCCGCTGACCCGGTCATGATCGCCCCGATGCCCAAATCACCCGACCAGATTTACGGGGATTTGTTCACCGCCGTTCAGATGGCGCGGATTTTTCCGGACGGCAAAACCTTCGTCGACTGCATGCCCAAAGAGGCTCCCGCAGACATTCTCAAAAAATACGCGGCGGAAAAAGACCAGCCGGGTTTTGACCTGAAAACCTTTGTGACGGCGCATTTTGACCTGCCGGTTTCGCCCAACTCCGGCTATCACAGCAACCCCGACCAAAGTGTCGATGAGCACATCAACGAACTTTGGGCCGTGCTGACGCGCCCGGCCGACCAGACCGTCGAGCACAGCTCGCTGCTGGCGCTTCCGCAGCCATACGTGGTACCCGGTGGGCGTTTTCGCGAAATCTATTACTGGGACAGCTACTTTACCATGCTCGGCCTGCAATCGGCCGGCCGGCGCGACCTGATCAGCGACATGGTGCAAAACTTCGCCTACCTGATCGACACTTACGGGCATATCCCGAATGGCAACCGGACCTATTACCTCGACCGCAGCCAGCCGCCGTTTTTCAGCCTGATGGTCAAGCTGCTCGACGACTCCAACGACGGCGATAACGAAGACGCCCTGTCCCGATTCCTGCCCCAAATGGAAAAGGAATATAATTTCTGGATGGATGGCGCCGAAGACCTCAGCGCTCAAAAACCTGTGTACCGCCGCGTGGTCCGGATCGATTCGACCACGGTGCTCAACCGGTATTGGGACGACCGCCCGGTGCCCCGCCCGGAGTCGTACCGCGAGGACTATGAGACCGCCCACGCAGCCACCGGTCGCCCTGTGGAAGAAATGTATCACCACCTCAAGGCTGCTGCCGAATCGGGCTGGGATTTCAGCATCCGCTGGAACGTGCCCGGCGCTTCCCTGACGGCCATCAACACCACCGACGTGGTGCCGGTCGACCTGAACTGCCTGCTGTACGATCTTGAAAAAAACCTCGAAGCAGCCTGGCAGCGCCGCGGCGACCCGGTGAAAAGCCGCCTCTATGCCCAGCGCGCGGAAGCCCGCGCGGCAGCTATTCGCCGGATATGCTTCAACCCTAAAAGCGCGTGGTTCGAGGACTACAACTGGAAAACCGGCGCCCAAACCGGGTTTTTATCACTCGCTGGCATGTATCCCTTGTTTTCAAAGGTCGCTACGGCGGAACAAGCCGACGCCTGCACGCGCACCCTGGAAACCAAATTCCTGAAACCCGGCGGACTCGTCACCACCCTCGCCCACACCGGCCAGCAATGGGACGCGCCCAACGGTTGGGCGCCTCTGCAATGGATCGGCATCGCCGGACTGCGCAACTACCACAAGGGCGAACTGGCGGAAAAAGTCAAAACCCGATGGGTCAACCTTTGCTCGAACGTATACAAACGCACCGGTAAAATGCTGGAAAAATACAACGTCGAAGACCTTTCGATCGAAGCGGGCGGCGGCGAGTATCCGGTTCAGGACGGCTTTGGCTGGTCCAACGGCGTTTTGCTTCGCCTCATGAAGGAATAAACCCGATCCGGATTTGACTAAATCAGGCAGCGGGGGTATTTTACGCAGGGTCTTCCTGCTTTACCGATTACCCCGACAGGTCTGAATTTGTATTTGCTGACACAGGGTCTGTCCCACATTAAACCACCCCATGCCCCGCCAGTCTACTTCATCACCAGCCTCGCTATTCTGGTGCAGCAATGCGCCTAGACTGGTGTTGACCCTTTTCTTCGGGTGCCTGACGCTGGCGACGCCTGCGCAGTATCTCGATCGGCTGACGGTGGACGATGGCCTTTCTCAGGGTTTTGCGCGCTCCGTGCTCCAAACCCGCGACGGTTTCCTGTGGGTGGCCACGCTCGACGGCCTGAACCGCTACGATGGCACGGGGTTCAAGGTATTTCGCAACGACCCTGCCGACCCCTACTCCCTCAACAGCGATTTCGTGCTGGAATTGATGGAAGATTCACGCGGCATTTTATGGATCATGACCGATGGCGGACCCAATTTATACGACCCCGCCACCGAGCGTTTTTATCACCCGGTGGCAGTGAACGAGTTTTCGGTCAGCAAAATCAATCCGCTGCGAAATTTGAAGGAAGACCGGTTTGGGCGGATCTGGATGGTTTTTGACCGTGAAATCATTCGGCTGGAATGCCCCGCCAGCACCGATCCCAAAGTGGTGTCGGACAACCTGAAGAAAAAGACCGGTTTTTTTCCAAAAAACCAACTCGGAATCGTGCTCTACATGATGCCGCTCGACACCGCCCTCTGGATACTTTCTGAAAAAGGGCAATTCACCTTTCCCTTTTCCGATGAAACGCTGCACCCGCTTCCGGTATCTATCCCAACGGATGTGGCCTATATATGGCAGGATACTTTTACCGGTACAACCTGGCTGCAAGGCGCCGCGGGCATCTACCGCATGAGCAATGGGCGATTGGATTTTTATCGGCCGGAGCATTACGAACTGGGTATGCTGAACGGCTGGTCGGGCCCCAAATACACTTATTTTTTTTCCAAAACGAGGATTCACCGATGGCAGAATGGCGTATGGACCACGCTGCCCGGCAATATACCGGAAATCATTCTCTCGGCTTGTGAGGACCGCAACGGCGTCCTTTGGCTGGGCACCAATGCCTACGGCTTGTACAAAGTACTGACCGGCCGGACACATTTCGCCCGATATTGTGAAGGCCGCAGCTATACGCGCAAACCGTTTGAGGATGCCACCGGCAATCTGTGGATTTACAGTGAAACCGAAAGCCGCGTGGCAGGTTACTTCCGGTTCGATCAGGCTTCACAAAAGCTGATGGAGCCATTGCACAGCAAACCCCAGTATTACATGGTCAACAGCCGCAACGGCGGATACTGGTTCCTGAGCGTGCAATCAACGCTTTGCCACATTGATCGGCCGGGGGCGCCGGCCCGCGTTTTCCGATACGATTCAATCGGCGGTGCGAACATCACCTATCTCCTCGAAGACCACCTGGGCCGGGCGGGTTTCCTTTCCGACGACGGACGGATGATCTTTTTCGATCCCGGAAAAGAAAAGTGGCAGGCCTGGAATTTTTCACACCTCCTGAAGCCCGGTGAAACACCTACCTTCTCTTCTTTCATTGAAGATGCGGGCGGGCGTATCTGGATCGGCAGCTCCAATGGTTTGATCGAAGCCATTCCTGAAAATAACGGGCAGAACTACCAATTCCGGTACTACGGCAGCGAAGCCGGGCTGTCCCGTCAGCGCATTTTGTCCCTGTCTGCCGATCCTTACAATGCGCAGCGACTGTGGATCGGTACGCAACACGGACTGAACTGGTTGAACATATCGAGCGGACAGATTGAAGCCCTGACCCTTCGGGACGGCTTACCCAACGACGTGATTTACAGCATCCTTCCCACAAACGATTCCATCCTGTGGATCGGTACCAATTCGGGGCTGCTGCGGGTAAATCATTTGAGCAAACGCTGGCAACATTTTACCAAAAACGACGGCCTGCCCGGCAGCGAATTCAACACCAACATGGCTCTCCGCCTC
The DNA here is from genome assembly GCA_044224705.1 of Saprospiraceae bacterium. Lineage (GTDB taxonomy): Bacteria > Bacteroidota > Bacteroidia > Chitinophagales > Saprospiraceae > M3007. Next base: position 9,067 of record JBGAJY010000119.1, on the reverse strand, counting down.
CGCGACGGCCGTTTGGTTTTCGGCGGCGTGGGCGGTCTGGTGATTTTTCATCCGGACGACATCATCGTGTCGCCGATTCATCCCGACATCGCCATTACGGAGATTCTGGTCAATTCAAAACCTTACCGGGGCGCTATCCATTCCGACCTGCCCATCAGGCTGAGTTCGGATCAGAACTATGTCAGTTTCCGCTTCGCCTTGCTCGATTATGTGAACCCCGCCTCCAACCGTTACCAGTACCGCCTGATCGGAGCCAACAACAACTGGACGCCGCTGAGCAGCGACAACAGCGTCACGTTCAGCAGCCTGCTCCCCGGGCATTATCAGTTGGAAGTCAGAGGAGTCAACAGCGAAGGCGCCGAGAGCAAAATTACACGGCTGGTGTTCACTATTTCGCCACCCTGGTGGCGTAGCATCTGGGCCTGTATCGCATACGGCGTGGCGTTCTTTTTCAGCGCATGGCAATATATTCAATGGCGCAGGGGACAAACCCGGTTCAGGGAGACGTTGGCAGCCGAACACCGTGAAGCCGAACGCCTGAAGGAACTCGATCAGTTCAAATCCCGGCTGTACGCCAACATTACACACGAATTCAGAACCCCCTTGACCGTCATTCTCGGCGTGGCCGAACAACTTGAACAGGACCATTCCATAGCCCGCTCTGAAAAAATCAGTCTCATCTCGCGCAATGGCGAACAATTGCTCCGTCTGGTGAACCAGATGCTTGACTGGTCCAAACTGGAAAACAGTCATCTGCGCCTTCATGTACAGCAATTTGAAGTAACCTCTTTTCTGCAAATGACGGCGGAACCCTTCGCGGCCCTGGCAGCGTCGAAAGGCGTCGAACTGGAATGCCGCTTCCCGGATGGCGCCCTGTGGATCGAAGCCGACCCGGATCGCCTCAGCGATATTGTTGCCAACCTGTTGTCCAATGCCGTCAAATTCACCCCTTCGGGCGGCGCTGTCACGTTGAGCGTTTACACCGAATCCGAACGGACGCTGTGCATCGCGGTGGAAGACACCGGCATCGGTATTGCCCCGGAACATCTTCCGTACATTTTTGACCGGTTTTATCAAATCATCGCTCCGGGCAGTACGACGGGCGGCGCCGGCATCGGTTTGTCCTATGCGCAGGAACTTGCCCAATTCATGGGCGGTGTGCTGACAGCAGAAAGTACGTCCGGGAAAGGAACAAAGATGTTGCTTTCCCTTCCTCAAAAAACGCCTTTCCGAATCACCCCGCGCTATGCACCGGGCGATGCTTCCGGCACAGCCATTCAAGCCTCTTTCTCCATAGCCTCTGCTGGGGAAGAAGAAAAAGAGGATAAAGAGCGCCCGATTGTTTTGCTTATCGAGGACAATACTGACGTGGCGCGATATACTGCCGATTGCCTGGCCGGCCGGTTTGCGGTGGAATATGCCGACAACGGTTCTAAAGGTCTTGAGAAGGCCGTAGAACTGATTCCCGACCTGGTCATCAGCGACCTCATGCTGCCGGGGATGGACGGTTTCGCCATTTGCAAGGCCCTGAAAAAGGATCCTCGCACGAGCCACATCCCTATCGTCCTGCTCACGGCGAGGGCCGATGCTGAAAGCCGGATCCAAGGCCTGCAATACGGCGCCGATGTGTACCTGGCAAAACCCTTTAAAAAGCAGGAGCTCCTGCTGCATCTAGACAACCTCCTTCGGCTCAGGACGGCCATCCAAAGCAGGTATGCAGGCTCCATTCAGTCCGTCCAACAGACACCGGATACTGCCCCGCCCGCTGGAATACAGGATGAGTTCGTCCAACAAGTCGCACAACTCATTGCGGGGCATTTTTCCGACCCCAATTTCAGCGCGGTCGATATGCAGAAAGCATTGCACATGAGCAGTTCCCAGTTACATCGAAAACTGTCGGCCCTGACGGGGAAATCTCCGGGCGCCCTCCTCCGGCTGTACCGCCTTGAACAAAGCCGGCGACTGCTCCTCGAGTCGCCCAAACTCACCGTATCCGAAATCGCCTTCATGACTGGGTTCCGCGATGCCAACTATTTCATCCGCGCTTTTACGCAGGAATTCGGCACCTCTCCCGGGGCATACCGGAAAAAGCGGCGTTGACGAATTGTTTGAACAAATAGTCCAGTTTTATGGGAAAAAAGTGCAGCCCCGCTGAGGGAGCGGCCTCTACTTTTGTGTCGTCATTTTCCTGAAAAAATCCTTTCAGGCATCTGAAAGAAACATTGTTACGGCCCACTTTGAAGAATCGTAATAGTACGATTGTATAGGGAGCAAGGTGGGCTTGTAACAATACTTCAAAACAAAACAAACGACGTTTCGAAAAAAATTCATTCTCCGCGAATGAACTATGATTGACTGTTTTCAAAGGCCCCGGTAAAGACCGGGGCCTTTTTTTTGCCCCCTCTGTCAGCACCCTCCTCCCTTTCTTTTTTACGGTTCAAAAACCGTCCTGCACTTTGCCCCGTAAGTAAAACCGTTCCCGGCTTTTATGCCGGTGAATGATCCTGTGCGGATTGGCGCTTATTCCCCATTTCTGATCTGATTTCGGCAAAAATATTGCCCGACAACCTGTGGCGCGCAGCGCTGCGGGGCAGCCCAACATTTCATTTTACAAAAATCAATCGCTCTTGTTATGACTTGTCGCAAACACTCGAACACCGCATTCCTGATCCTGCTGATCAGTCTGTTTTTTGTCTGCTCCTATTCCTCCAAAGCGCAAACCATCTTCGCGCTGTCGACTGAAAATCTGCTGAGTTTTGAGGCACAGAATCCAGGCGTCCTGACCAGTAATGTCCCCATTACCGGCGTGCTGCCCGGCCACCAGCTGATGTGTATCGATTTCCGCCCGGCTACGGGGCAGTTGTACGCCCTGGGTTATAATTCGGTGAGTGGGGCAGCCGAACTGTACACCATCAATCGATCCAGCGGTGCGGCCACGCCGCTGGGTGCACCGGCGCTCAATCTGGGTGCGGGCATAGCGGACCTGGCTTTCGATTTCAACCCGACGGTAGATCGTATTCGCGTCACCGGCAGTAACGGCTTAAACGTACGCCTGCACCCCGTTACCGGCGCCCTGGTCTCCACCGACGGTTCGCTGGCATTCGCCGCCGGCGATGTCAATCAAGGGGCGATGCCTTCGGTCGGAACGGTCGCATATACCAACAGCTACATTGGCGCAACCGCCACAACCTTGTACAATTACGATTTCGCGCTCAATATTTTCACTACCCAGGTTCCGCCCAACAACGGCACCCTGAACACCGTGGGCGCCTCGGGGCTCAGCCTCAATGTTTTTGACCAATCCGTGGATCTCGACATCTGGTTCGACCCGGTGACGCGGACCAACCGCGCTTTTTTCTCGGCCAATACCGGCGTTTCCATCAACGACGACTTGTATACCGTAAACCTGGCCACGGGCGCGGCGAGCCTAGCGGGCGCTATAGGCAGCGGTTTCCCGATACGCGACATCGCCGTCCTGATCGATCGCAACGTGCCGCCCAATACCATCGGCGACCTGCTGTACGCCCTCACTTCGACGAACAACCTGATTTCATTCGACGCTGCCCAGCCCGACATCGTGCGCAGCATCGTGCCCGTGAGCGGTATCGCTGCCGGTCAGGTGCTGTCGGGTCTCGATTTTCGCCCGGCCACCGGTGAATTGTACACCCTTGGCTACAACACGACCAACGGCGAAGCCCGGCTCTACACGGTCAACCTCAGCAGCGGCGCTGCCACTGCCATCGGCACAGGACCTGTGACCCTCGCCAGCGGTCTCGGCAAAATCGGATTCGACTTCAACCCCACCGTGGACCGCATCCGCGTGACCAGCAGCAGCAATGCCAACTATCGCCTGCACCCGGTGACCGGCGCCCTGGCCTTCACCGATGCCAACCTGGCTTTTGCCGCCGCAGATGTGAACGCCGCTGTAAATCCATCCATCGGCGCTTCGGCTTACACGAACAGCTTCAATGGCGCCACGGCCACGATGCTGATCAATTATGATGATTCATTGAACGTCTTCACCACCCAGGCGCCACCCAACAACGGCACCCTGAATACCCTCGGCGCTTCCGGTCTGACGGTCAATCTGGCCGATCCCTCGAGCGACCTCGACATCTTTTACGATGGCCCCGCACAGCAAAACCGCGCCTATTTTTCCGCCAATGTGAATTCAAACGCCAATGACAACCTTTACACGGTAAACCTCGGCACAGGCGCCACAACGCTGGTCGGCTCCATCGGCCTGGGTATCGCGGTGACCGATATGGCGGCATTTATCCGGTCCAGCGTAGCCCTGGCCTGCCCCGCCAATGTGGTGGCAACAGGCGCCCCGGGAGCGACATCCGCAGTAGTGACTTATGCCCCCCCGACGACCACAACGACTTGCCCCGCTGGTGGAGCTACTGTGAGCCTGGTATCAGGTTTGGCCAGTGGAAGCATGTTCCCGGCAGGCACGAGCGCCGTGGTGTACCAGGCCAGCGACGCCTGCGGCAACAGCTCCACATGCAGTTTCACGGTGACGGTAAATGAAGGCGCCTGCGATGTGAAAACAATCGGTTGCATCCGTTTCGAGGTGCTGAACATCCGCAAGGATGCCGAAGGCGACGAGGTGTACCGCATCCGCGTGGTAAATACCTGCGCTTCTCCGCTGAACTACGTGGCCTTTGAAGTGCCCGACGGCATTACGCCGAGCAGCCCTGTGAACGGCTCCACCTGCATGGGAGCCAGCGGCAATGCCTACACCTGTCGCAATCCCAATTTCAGTCCGTTTTATTCGGTGCGCTTCAAAAGCCAGTCGGTCACCGGCATCGCCAACGGCCAGGAAGACATTTTTGAATACACGCTGCCCGCGCAGGCCGATGTGCTGCATTTCTACGCCTTCGCCCGCCTGAATGACGGCACGGGCCTCGGTGCCCATCTCAACACTTTCGATTGCCCGGTGCAGGCCTTCGACAACAGCTCGCGCCCCGGTGAAGAAGCCACGGACCGCGATCTGCACAGTACTGGCGCGGGCCTGAGCATGTACCCGAATCCGAGCACCGGATGGGTTTCCGTCAATTTATCGGAATATGCCGGACAAGGCCTGGAACTGTCGGTGATGAATGCCACCGGTCAAACAGTCTTTATCCGCACTGTGGCGGGTACAGGGGAAACGGAGCAGATCAATTTGCCGGAGGGCATTGCGAATGGCTTGTACTACCTGCGGGTGGTCGCTGCGGACGGCAGGCGGGAAGCGCTGCGGTTTGTGGTGCAGCGTTGAGCAATGGATTGCCAGGGATATATTAAAATTGACTGTCCGCAAATTGTCTCCCCAGCTTTGCGCCCCCAGTTCAATGCCCCCCCATCCTTGAAAACCGCGTAGCGGTGGCATTATGGTAGAAACAGGATTGCGGTGTTTAGGAACCGCGTAGCGGTGACATTTTAACTACGTTACATAATGTCACCGCTACGCGGTTTTGTTTTCAAAATGCACATTTGGTGCTACTATAATGTCACCGCTACGCGGTTTTCAAGGATGGGTCATTGAACTGGGGGCGCAAAGATGGGAAGACAATTTGCGGACAGTCATCAGTTTGAAGGAATGGCAAAAAAATTCAGGGCACAAACTGCGCGCGCAGCGCCACGACCTTCCCGTTTTTAGTTGTCAATTCGAAAGGGAAATACCGCAACTGCTCATTGCCCGGCAAGTCGGAGGTTTTTGCTTTCATGGACCCCGAACCGCCGCCGTTTTGCATGTCGATCAGTTGAACGGAGGCATCCGGCGCGATCTCGAGGGTTTGCCAGCTGCTGTCGGGATTGACGATGTAGTAATCGTTGGCGGTCCACCAGGTGGTGTCGCCCTTGGCGTCCACCTCGGGCATGGCCTCCCCGGCTTTTCTTGCGGCGACGACCGCGGCGTCGCCCGTCAGGAATTCGATGCGGTCGAAGGTGACGGATAGCCGGCCGTTCCGGTCGACAATGGTATCGATCTGGACGTAAAAAGATGTTTCGGGTTGCGGCTGTTCGGTTGCGGCAGGGTCGTTTTGGCAGGCGGGCGCCAGGCTGAACAAGGCAAAAAGCAGGAAGGTGAACAAGGGAATGCGTGGGTGCATCGTAGTTTTGGTTTTGATAAATGGTGGGACAATAAGCGGTCAAAGTTCGGAGAGTCCCGGCTGGAATCGGTTTCATTTCAGTACTTCTTTTCCATTTGTTACCCCCGTAACATCCTGCCCGCCTTTCTCCCCGCACCTTTGCCGCATCATTTTCAACAACTGAAAACAGCCATGCGGCAACAACAAGAACAAATCCGTTTACAGGAACACTATTCCGGCGAAAAAAACTGGCTGCGCTGGGGCCCTTACCTCTCCGAGCGTCAATGGGGCACCGTGCGCGAAGATTATTCGGAAGGCGGCACGGCCTGGGAGTATTTTCCGCATGATCACGCAAGGTCAAGGGTGTACCGCTGGGGCGAAGACGGCCTGGCCGGTATCAGCGACGATATGCAGCGGCTCTGCTTCGCCGTGGCGCTCTGGAACGGCCGCGACCCCATTCTCAAAGAACGCCTGTTCGGGCTCACCGGCAACGAAGGCAACCACGGCGAAGACGTCAAGGAACTGTACTACTACCTCGACAACACCCCTTCGCACGCCTACATGAAGCACCTGTACAAGTACCCGCAGGCGGAATTCCCCTACGCCCAACTACTCCGCGAAAATGCCCGGCGCTCGCGAGACGAAGCCGAATACGAGCTGCTCGACACCGGAATTTTTGACGACAACCGCTATTGGGACGTGGTGACCGAATATGCCAAAGCGGACTCCAACGACCTGCTGATCCGCATCACGGTGCACAACCGCGCACCCGAAACCGCCGAGATCCGGCTGCTGCCCACCTTCTGGTTCCGCAACCTGTGGTCCTACGGACTGTCCAAGGAAATGCCCTCCATCCGGCGGGAAAGCGATACCTCGGCGCGCCTTTGGCACGAACACCTGGGCGAATATTTCTGCTATTTCGACGCTGCCGAGCGCTTGCTCTTTACGGAAAACGAACACAACCGCGAGCGCCTTTGGGGCCAGCCCAACACCTCTCCTTTCGTCAAGGATGCTTTCCACACAGCCGTGACCGGCAACCATTTCGACCTGTTCGACGGCAAAACGGAAGGCACGAAATTCGCCCCGCTGTACCACCTGAGCGTACCGGCCGGCGGGCAAATGCAGGTGCAATTGCGCCTCTCCAAAATCGCGCAGAAAAAGCCTTTTGATAAAAATTTTGACCAAACATTCACCGACCGCATCGCCGAAGCCGATGCGTTTTACCAAAGCCTGAACCAGGCCCAGGCCACCGGGGATCAGCGCAATATCCAGCGCCAGGCCTTTGCCGGCATGCTCTGGTCCAAACAATACTACAATATCGACATGCCGCGCTGGGTCAACGGCGACCCGGGCCAGTTGCCGCCGCCCGAAAACCGCAAAACGGGCCGCAACGCCCACTGGATGACGCTCAACAACGAGGACATCATCTCCATGCCCGACAAATGGGAGTACCCCTGGTACGCCGCCTGGGACCTGGCGTTCCACTGTGTGCCGCTGGCGATGGTGGACCCCGATTTTGCCAAAAACCAGCTCATCCTGTTCCTCCGCGAATGGTACATGCGCCCCAACGGCCAATTACCCGCCTATGAATGGGCTTTCGGCGACGTGAACCCGCCCGTTCATGCCTGGGCCTGTCTGCAGGTGTACAAAACCGACCGCGACCGCAGTGGCAAGGGCGACGTCGATTTTTTGAAAAAAGTCTTTCAAAAACTGCTCATCAATTTCACCTGGTGGGTCAACCGCAAGGACCACAAGGGCAACAACGTATTCGAAGGCGGCTTCCTGGGCCTCGACAACATCGGCGTGTTCGATCGCAGCAACGAGGTGCCCAAAGGCGGCTACCTCGAACAGGCCGACGGCACCGCCTGGATGGGCATGTACTGCCTCAATATGCTCGAAATGGCGCTCGAAATCGCCCAGCACGACGTCACTTTCGAAGACGTGGCGACCAAATTTTTCGAACATTTTATCTACATCGCTGAAAGCCTGAACCGCATCGGCAAGGACTGGACGGGCGCCTGGGACGAACACGAAGGCTTCTTCTACGACATCCTGGCGCTGCCCGACGGCGATTACATCCCGCTGAAAATCAGGTCGCTGGTGGGCTTATCCACCCTGTTCGCCGCCTTCGTGCTGCCGAAAAAGCAACTGGAAAACCTGCCCGAATTCACCCGCCGCCTGCGCTGGTTTCAGCGATACCGGCACGACAACGGCCAGTACCTCGTACTTGAAGAAGACCCCACCAGCGGCGACATCCTGCTCTCGCTGACTCCGCAGGAACGCTTGAGCCGTCTGCTGCACGCCATGCTCGACGAAAAAGAATTTTTGTCTCCTGGCGGCATTCGTTCCTTGTCCAAAATCCATGAGCATGGTTTTTCCGTAGAAATAGAAGGCCAGCACTTCGGGCTGCGCTACGAGCCGGCGGAAAGCAGCAGCGGTTTGTTCGGCGGAAACTCGAACTGGCGCGGACCCGTCTGGCTTCCGATGAACTACCTCTTGGTCAAAGCCCTGCAGGAAAAATACAAATACTACGGTCCGGAATTCCGGGTCGAATTTCCCACCGGTTCGGGCGATTACCGTTCGCTGTCGGAAGTTGCCAGTGCGCTTTCACTACGTATGATCAGCTTGTTCGAGCAGGATTCCTCGGGCCGCCGTCCTTCCCATGGCGATGCAAAAATTTACGCTGAAAATCCTCATTTCAAGGATTTGATCCTGTTCTACGAGTATTTTCACGGCGATTCAGGCCGCGGCGTCGGAGCCAACCACCAGACCGGCTGGACAGGACTTGTCGCTAAATTGATTGAGGAAATCGGGTGATTGTAAAAAGGTTGATAAGGGTTGATAAGGTTTATAAAGTTGACTTCTTGCGAAAGTGTTAATTTCGTGGATGAGCAAGTTTGAGAAAATAAAAGACCTGAACGAGGGCGAGTTTCGCCGCCTAACTGGTGTGAAGAAAGCCACGTTTGCCCAGATGCTGGAAGTTTACGAGGCTTCGC
>JBGAJY010000118.1:0-18178 GCA_044224705.1 Saprospiraceae bacterium | reverse complement strand
ATTTGGTCGTTGGGAGAAGGGGTGGCGATCGGTTTGGCTTCCACCTTTTCCGGTTTGAGGATCATTTTCGTGAACAGTTTGAACACGAAGGATACCTCCGGCTCCGGGGTTTTGAAAGAGGAAGGCTGTACTTCCGGTGCGTCGGAGTGCAGGAAGGAGATGACGGAAGCCAGGTCTTCGTCTGAGATGAGCGGGAAACACATCCAGGGGCCTGCGAATTCTCCGTTGCGTCTTACACCGCTGCGGATCACGCGGGCCAGTTCGCCGTCAGTGTACTGGCCGATGCCGGTAACGGGGTCTTGAGTGATGTTGCGCGACCAGTATTTGCCGTACTCGGGATCATTCATCCAGAGGTCGCCGCTGAGTTTGCCGTCGGCGCCGCGGTGGCAGTGGGCGCAGTCGGTCATCACGATACGGCGTCCTTCGGCGAGACGCGTACTGTCGGGAATGATTTTCAGGTCGGGCACTGGAAAGTCAAAAGTGGGCTTCGAGGAAAACTGGATGTAGGCCGACATGCCAATGACCAGTACGAGCAGGCCAAGCAGGAAATAACCGAGAACTTTGAGTACTTTTTTCATAAGGAACAGTTTGAGATAGCGGGCGTTTACAATTTTACCATTGGGTGCGATGGGCCTGCATCCCATTCCGCCCGCTTCATCCATTCGGTCAGGCTTTGCCATTGTTGTTGGATGCTGTGGAACAGGTCGCTGAGTCCGTCAAAATTGGCCGGGAGCATTGGAGTGCACAGGAATCCAAGCAGGACAAGGATGCCGAGAAAATTGGTGGAAGCGAGGTGTGTGATCTTTTTCATTGTTTTGGAATTTGATGCCGGTGGCGTGTGAAAAACTGATGGGACAAAGGTGGGGGGGCGCTTGGCAGGAGGCTATCGCATTTGTCGCAAAGGCTTGTTTATTTGTCGCATCGACCTGTCAGGTTAAAAAAGGCCATTTCTGCCGGCTGCGGCCGGCAGAAATGGCCTTTTTAACCTGACAGGTCGATCAGAAAATTCTACGATGAGTCTGACCGGACAGATTGAAAAACAAAAGCCCCCGCCAGCATGAGCCGGCGGAGGCTTTTGTTTTTCAATCTGTCCGGTCAGACCGGCTGCGGCACAAAATTCTTGTACACCCCGGCTTTCATTTTTTCCCGCACTGCGGAGAAAGCGGCCAGTGTCTGCTGGATATCCTCGTCGGTATGCACTGCCGTTGGGATGAGTCGCAGGATCAGCATGCCTTTCGGGATCACCGGGTAGGCCACGAGCGAGCAGAAGACGCCGTAGTTTTCGCGGAGGTCTTTGACAAGTCCAAGCGCTTCTTCCACTTCGCCGTGCATGTATACCGGCGTCACGCAGGTATTGGTTTCGCCGATATCGAAGCCGGCTTCCTGTAATCCGCCCTGGAGTTTGCGGACATTTTCCCAAAGCCGTTCGCGGAGTTCCGGGCGGGTTTTGAGCAATTCGAAGCGTTTGATTGCGCCTTCGACCAGCGGCATGGGCAGCGATTTGGCGAAAATCTGGGAGCGCATGTTGTAGCGGAGGTATTCGATGATCTCTTTTTGTCCGGCCACGAAAGCGCCGATGAGGGCCATGCTTTTGGCGAAGGTGCTGAAGTATAGGTCTACGTCGGCAGTCACGTCCTGTTCTTCGGCGGTACCGGCGCCGGTTTTGCCCAGCATGCCAAAACCGTGGGCGTCGTCGATCAGGAGGCGGAAGCCGTATTTTTCCTTGAGAGCCACCACTTCGCGCAGTTTGCCCTGGTCGCCGCGCATGCCGAACACGCCTTCGGTGATCACGAGGATGCCGCCGCCGGTTTCGTCGGTGATGCGTTTGGCGCGTTCGAGGTTTTTGTCGAGGCTGGCGATATCGTTGTGGACGTAGGCGAAACGTTTGCCCATGTGCATACGCACGGCATCGACGATACAGGCGTGGCTTTCGGCGTCGTACACCACTACGTCGTGGCGGGTCAGGAGGGCGTCGATGACTGAAAGGATGCCCTGGTAGCCGTAGTTGAGCAGGTAGCCGTCTTCTTTTCCGACAAAATGGGCGAGGCCCTGTTCGAGCTGGCGGTGGAGTTTGGTTTCGCCCGACATCATGCGGGCGCCCATCGGGTAAGCCAGGCCCCAGCGCGCGGCGGCTTCGGCGTCGGCACGGCGCACTTCGGGATGGTTGGCGAGTCCGAGGTAGTTGTTGATGCTCCAGCAGATCACCTCTTTTCCTTTAAACATCATGCGGTTGCCCAGTTCGCCTTCGAGCTGGGGAAACATATAATAGCCTTCGGCGACTTCAGCATATTTGCCCAGGGGGCCGGCCTGTTGGAGGATACGATCAAACAAATCCATTGCTTTTGATGCTATCGTTGATGATTTTGAAAAAGGCGACCGCGTTGGGTCGCCCGGATGTATGAAATTTCTTTTTGGTCAAAAAATCAAGCCGCGCGGAATGCTTCTTCGGCTTTGCGTTTGGCCTGTTGTTCTTTCCAGTCTTTCCATTTGGGACCCATCATGGCGTTCATGCCTTTGTCGATCACAAAATGGCGGGCGATGTTCCAGAGTCCTTTGGCCTGGGTGAGCACCGAATCGCGCGAGCGCAGGCTGATGGAATAACCGCCGTCCATATACACGATATAGTGCCACCAGAGCGCGGGAATGAACAGCGTTTCGCCATGGTAGAGGATGGTTTCGTGGCCCACAGCTTTTTTGAGGGCGGGGTATTTTTCGTAGTCGGGTTTGAGCGGGTTCACGTGGCTCTGCACTGTGTAAGGGTGCTGGTACAGCAGAGGGCTTTGCTCCTGGTCGAACAGGATGATGTGTTTGCGCGTCCAGAAATGGGTATGGAACACGTTGGAGCAGTCGATGTCGTAGTGCAGGTTGGTCACAGCGCCGGCGCCGCCGAAGAACATGAACGGATATTTGTCCACCCAGCCGTCGCAGATCGTCGGGTTGGCCACGTCGTTGACCAGGTCGCGCGCGTGGTCGAAGATGTTCCACAGGAAAATGCGGTATTCCGTGGGGCCTTTCTGGATCATGTCGAGGTATTCGCCGAATTTCATGGTCATGTGGCTTTTCATATAATTCGGTCCCGGTTTGTGGTAATCGGGGCCTACCACGGGCACTTCCAGGTCGCCGTAAGCAGCTTTCAGAAACTCCGGCGTCCATTTTTTCATGGCCGCCCAGTCTTTCGACAGGTCGGTAAAAACGACAGGTTTTTTCGGTTTTAAATAATTTTCAATGAATTCCTCGCGGGACAGTCCGGTCCTGCGATCGATAGGTATTAATTCCATAGAACGCGAATTTTACTCTTTAATAACGGTTTCAAAGTAACCGCTGATGTTCCTTTTAATGGATTGAACCTGCCCCGAGGCATTTCTGAGGGTAACCAGCATATCGGTGGATACTTTGCCCCTTGCTGTATCACCCGGCCGGTATGTGGCTTTATCCATTTGTAAATGTTGTGACTGCACTTCGGCATTCAATATTTTCATCGGGGTGGTGGAGTTAAAGTAATATTGACATTGATACTTCCTGTCCCGGATTCTGATATACAAGACTTCGAAGCCAACGGCTTCTTCCTTATAAATTTCAAACATCAATACGCCTTCAAATCGAGTGGCCCGGCAAAAAGGCAGTTTGTGCGACAAGGGTGTTTCTCCAATCTGCTCCGTGACCATGCAATTGGAATTGTGCACCAAATGGGCCGTGTCCTTTGCCTGAATCGGATCACCGAGGATGTTTTCAAAATCGCCGGGGCTGATTTCCATTACGTACCAGGGATAACTCCACTGGTTCGGATCAAGGGGCGGAAATTGTTTTTTTGCAACCACATCGTATGCCGGCCAATCGGAGGGCGTCAGTGCCTCGGGCGATTTGCAGGCGCCGAAGACCGCCAGCCCCAACAGGAAGAAGCCATATTTTGACATGGTGCTCAGTGTTTTAATTCCTGATTTTCAGGTATTTAGCACAATACGCCCTGGTCTTTCGTGGCAGCCACTTCTTCTTCGGTGAGGAATCCTTGTTCGATCATCCATTTATCGTTGAAGACTTTGCTGACGTATTTCGAGCCGTGGTCGGCGAAGATGAGCACCACCACGTCATCGGCAGTGAGTTCGTCCTTGATCTGTTCGAGGCATTGCAGGGCGGCGCCGCTGGAATAGCCTACGAGCATGCCTTCGCGGCGGGCGATGTCGCGGGCGCGCAGGGCGCTGTCGCGGTCGGTCACTTTGACGAACCGGTCGATCAGTTCGAAGTCGACGTTGGCGGGCAGGATGTTTTTCCCGACGCCTTCGATGCGGTAGGCATAGATCTCATTTTCGTCGTAGATACCGGTTTCGTGGTATTTTTTGAGCACGGAGCCGTAGGCATCGGCGGCGATGATTTTGACGTCGGGGTTTTGCTCGCGGATGTAACGGCCTGAGCCGCAGAGGGTTCCGCCAGTACTGGCCGAACCGATCAGGTGGGTGATGCGCCCTTCGGTTTGTTCCCAGATTTCGGGGCCGGTGCTCAGGTAATGGGCTTCGCCGTTGTCGGGGTTGAAGTTCTGGTTGATGTAGTAGGCATTGGGGATGTCTTTGGCGAGTTGTTCGGCCCGGCGGTAGTAAGAGCGCGGATCATTGGGTTTGGCATCCTGCGGACAAAGAATTACCTCGGCGCCCATGGCGCGGAGGTTGTTGAGTTTGTCTTCGGAGATTTTGCTGGTCACCGTGAGCACGCATTTGTAGCCTTTTATAGCGCAAACCATGGCGAGGCTGAAGCCGGTGTTTCCGCTCGTGGCATCTACCACGGTGCCGCCGGGTTTGAGTTGGCCGAGGCGTTCGGCGCGCTCGATCATGTGCATGGCAATCCGGTCTTTTGCGCTCAGGCCAGGGTTGAAGGCTTCGAGTTTGACATATACAGTAGCGGGAATATGGGCGGCCACTGTATTGAGGCGGATGAGCGGGGTTTTGCCGATGGTTTCCAGAATCGTGTTATAAACCATAGTCCGAGGGCTTTTTCATGAAGTGAAACGGGTGAGCAGCGTAGTAGGCGAAAAGTAGGTCGGAAGACCCAAATTACCAAAACAAAATGTGCAAACGAACCGGACCAGAGAAACGCGCCATTCGCGGGATGTTCAACGAATTTGGCACGTCAAGAGGGGTAGGTACATTTGCACACTTTTTGGGGAAGGCTCGCGGCAAAGGTAGGGCAAAACCCCGAAACAATGCCCCTTTCCGGCAATTGGAAGGCTTCACAAAAACTTTTTACTGAATTCTTGGGTGAGAATAAAAATAATATCACCTTTGAGCATCATCGTCCAATGATTGTTGGGCATTTAATCCAAACCGCCATTTTTCAATTCATTACACACTAACACTATGGTAATTTTGTACGTTGCACTAGGAGCCACTTTGCTCATGTGGTCGCTGCCGCGGATGCTCACTCTGTTTGCCGACAGTTCGCGCCGCTGAGTCCACACGCCTTGAAAACAAGCCTGTAAAGACCGTCCGAGCCCCCTTCGGACGGTCTTTCTTTTTTGTTAAAAGTGAGGACATACTTTTACAACCGTTATTCACTTACCTTAAAACACTCCGAATTATGGAAGACAACACTCTGCTTGACACCAATCTTGAAGAAACGCCCCAAGAGTACGAATACGCTTCAACGGGACAACGATTTGGCAATTACGTGATTGACCAGATCGTGCTCTACGTGCTTTCCGCTGTGGCCGGCGGGGTTTTGGGCATCATGTCGCCCTCTATCGCAGAAAACGAAGCGGGTCTGAATATCGCAAGCATTCTGATTGCCCTGGTCGTGTCGCTTGGTTATTACACCCTCATGGAAGGCTCTTCGGGCAAAACCATCGGAAAATACATCACCAAAACCCGGGCGCTCACCGAGGATGGCGAACCGATGGACATGAACAAAACCCTGGTGCGCTCCCTCTGCCGCCTGATTCCTTTCGAACCTTTCTCTTTCCTGGGCTCATCGCGCGGATGGCACGATACGATTTCGAAAACGATGGTGGTGCGTGAACGGGTCTGATTCGATCCACGTTATTTAACATCCTCCCGGCCGGGCAAATGCATTTGATATGTGTTTGCCCGGCGCTTGTTTAAGCCGTTTGCGCCAGGTGGTGCTGCAGGTGCTGCAGGTAATCTTCGGCGAGCCAGCGGAGTGGGTGCAGCTCGGGGCCGGGCTTGCCAGTGTCGCACAGACGGTCGTATCTGTTTTCCGGCAAATGCAGCAGCATGTGTGCTAAATGGCGGTTCAGGGCCACCCAGAGGTCGAGCAATGCGGCACTGTCGTAGTCCTGGTAGTGCTGCAGGGCAACCCATTCGTCCTGATGGTAAATGATGTGGGGATTGTCCTGATATTGCCCGCAAACAAAACGACGGATGTTGTTGTGCGCCGAATCGACGAGGTGGCCGATGATCTCTTTTTTGCTCCATTTGTCCGGCGCGGGGCGGGCGGAGAGCTCGGTTTCCGGCAATTGGCGCAGCCGGGCGGCGTGGAGATCAATTTCGGAGAGGATTGCAGACGTGAGGAGTTGCATGGGAAGAAGTGTTGGGGTGCGAAGTGTTTGAGATAAGATTCCTGAAACCTGAAATTAGATTTTAGATTTAAAAAGGGTTGGGATGCTCTTTCCTCTGATGGCGGTTATTGCCGAGAGCATCCCAACCCTTTTTAAATCTAAAATCTAATTTCAGGTTTCAGGAATCTTGTCTCAACGTATCAACTCCAAAATCCCTTCCCGCACCACCTCCGGCCGGCTCCACAGGATAAAATGGTCGCCTTTGGGCAGCATGGTTTCCTGGTAATCGGGGCAGTTGACCAGCATTTTTTTTGCAAAGGAAGCATTGGCGGCGGGTACCAGCCGGTCGTCCATGGCCTGGATGACGCGCACCGGGCAGCGCACCTCACCCCAGCGTGGCATCATGGCGCGCAATTCCGATTCGAGGCCGATGATCTCGCTGTTGCTCGTCCAGAGGCTTTTGGGAATGAGCCAGCGAAGGGGCGGGGGATCGATGGCGGATTGCCACCAGGGGTGTTCTTCCAGGTCCGGATCGATGGATCCGGCGACGATCACCAGTCCGGCGGTTTGTTCCGGATAGTCCATCGCGAAACGAACGATGACCGGCCCGCCGAGGGAATGGCCGACGAGGATCACGCGCTGACCGGGCGCCAGGCGGTCGGCCACGGCTTTCACAGCGGCGGACTGGGCGGCCAGTGACGGCTCCGCTTTGCCAAATCCGGAGGTGTAGCCAAAGCCCGGCCGATCAATCGCTGCCATGCGCACACGGTTGGACAGGACTGTGTCTGCCAAATAGTTCAGGAAGGCGTCGGCCGAGCCCGGCGAGCCGTGCACCATGATCACCAGCGGCAAAGAATCGGCTGCGCCAACGGCCACGGCGTGTATGTCGCGCCCGGCTGCGTGCACATCGATAAATTGCGGAGCAAGGGTCTGACCCTGCTTTTGGAGTTTGGACGGCCATTCGGCATCGGGCGTGCGCATGGCCAGACAGCCCGCCTGCACGGCGATGAGCCATACGGCCAACAGAAAAAGGACGACGTACATGAGGCGACGGAGCCAGCGGCGCCGCGGCCGGGCGACGGGGATAGTGGACATGAGGAGGGTGGGTTCGGGGGATTTTGTTGCTCAAACAACGGGATGTGGCAACAAGTTTGGCGCGAAGGGCTCTACTAATTTTTATAGACGCAAGAACGCGACCTGGCGGCGCCAGGCCTCAGTTTTTGCCGCCTTTTTCTAACCTTTTGAGGAGGTCGTCAATGATTTGCTGGAGCCATTGCCGGTCGGCAATAAGGTCGAATCCAACAACTTCCTCTCGGATTTTTACAAGGCGTTTGGCGTCGCCCTTGCTTTCTGCATGCACGATGCCTTTCATTTTGTCAGCGAAGCGTTTGCCCATTTTTTTCTTCTCCGGGGGCACGTTTTTTTCGCGGAAAAAGAAGATGATAGCGGCTTCGATCTTGTTTTCGAGGAACTCTGCGACGCGGTGGTCGGACTCGGGGCGGTGGCTCATTTCATAGAGGATCTTGATTTCGAGGATTTTGCCAAGTATTTTATAGGCCATGTCCTCGTAGTTGGACGTGAGCAGGGTCTGGAGCTCGGGTTCGTATTCTTTGGTTTGAAAGAAATAATAGGTGAGGTTGAACTGGTAGTAGTCCTGGGAGGGCATGGCGCCGGTGATCCTGTCGCGGTGGTTTTCGATGAACTGTTTTACCCAGGCGTTTTCGCCAAGCCGGAGGCCGGTGACGACGATGCTGTGGAATTCGGAGGCTTTGATTTTTTTCTCCAGATAAACCCGGCCCGATTCCACCCGGCGTTTCTGAACCTGAAAAATCAGCCTTCGAAAGGAAGCCTGGCCTTTGTCGGCCTGGCGGATACCAAAATTGCAGGCGAAAATTTCCAGTGAATTGACGAATTCCAGGGGGATTTGATCTTCGCAGGACACCAGGGTTTGGAAAAAATCCTTCAGTTTTTCTTCTGCGTTGCCGATCTCCTCCGAAAACAATTCGACGGCCTTCATGTACAGCAGACAAAAGGGTTTCTGGAAAAAAGGCGCCAGTTGCGTGTTATTCGGGTCATACGGCAGCAGGTCTTTGAGCGGAGGCAATGACAGGGAGGCCAGTTGGTTCTGGTTGAGCAGCATGCAGGTGTATCGCAAGTGTTCTGCGACGAAATATTCGTTCAAGGCATGCAGCGTAGCGCGAAGGTTCAGATCGTCTTTTTTTCTGTTTTGGACATTTTGAAAGGCAAATTCTTCCGCCTCGGAAAGGAACATCTGGAACAAGTCCTTGGGGTGCCAGTTGCGCTTGTTTTCCTTCAGTCGGTTAAATTGATTCCTTGCCTGCCGAAAGTATTTTTCCTGGTTGCGTTCGTTGTAAAATTTCTGAAGGTTCACGAGTTGTTCCATCTCGCCCATCTCCGTGCGGGCAACTTCCAGGGCGATAAACTGTCGCACGACCTGGAGCGTATCCGACATGAGTTTCTCCAGTTTGTTTTTGACGGGTTCTTCGTCTGGAAAGAGCAGTGCATACACGGATTCCTTGGTCATTTTCTGCTCTTCCTGCTTGTCCAGAAAGCCGTACAAATGCAACACCAAATCCGCACTTTCTTTCCTGCTGTCTTCGGAAAGTTCGAGAAATGAAAGCAGCCGGCTGCGTTCGTTCAGCCGTATCATTTCTAGTGTTTTAACCAGATCAGTACTGTACATAGGGGGTGGGGCGGTATCGGCAAGGAAAATTGACAGCGGTAAAAGTGCTAAAATCCGTAATCGTTTTACAATCTTTGGTCAGTCTAATTTTGCTCCAACAATTAAATGTAAACCAACACTTTGTCGCCATGAAGTATTTTCTTTTTACCCTGTCCGGGGCCTTCTTTCTTTCGTTTTGCTGGCAGGCCTGCTGCCCTCCCGCCCAGCCTGTTCCCAATCCGCTCATCAAGTTTGATTCTCCAAATGTCCCGGGATTTTCGGTTACTTACGACAGTGTAGCCAATGCTGCCTCCATCATTCTGGATGTTTCGGATGCCGACGGCGATTCAATTTTTCATGTTACCGGCACGCCCGGTCAGGAACAAATTCTGGATTTTCCACCTTCCGCAGATATCCCGCGGCCACTCCAACTTCGATTCAGGTATCAATCGGCCCAAGGGACCACGCTCGTTGAAGACAGCATTCGTATCGATGACCGCCAGGACCTGGGCAATACCATTCCGGATATGGACATTGAAATGGGGGTCACCGGCCCAAGCAACTGCCCAAGTGCCCCCAACCTCGTCCAGACTTTTCCGGACGGCGACTGGACGATCTTCCTCTGGGATACCGGCGATCAGTTTGAACTGCTTCTGCGCAACAACGCCGGCGACGTGGTAGAAAAAATACGCCTGCACCCCACACCGGGCACCGGGGGCAACGCCGGCAAGGTCACCTGTTACAAACAAGGCAATTTCAGCTGCCTGACCAACCCGACCACTGAACTGGTGAGCAACAACAAACTGTTGAAAGTCACCGTCCCTTCAGTGGTATACGAGATCAAAGCATTTGACAACAATACCGGAGAAGATCGCCGGTTCGAGGTCAAAATACCGGCGGGCTATCGCATGTCGGTCACCAAGTAAAGCAAACTGCAATCAGCCCGGCGCGGCTTCCTTCGCGCCGGGCTGAATCCCCAGATTTCTTTTCTAAATCCATTCTATATGGCATCTGCTACACTCAGACGCGCCGGCGCGATCTGGATCAATTGGTATAAAAATTTGCTGGCCACGCTTTCCCGGAGCGACGATAATGCACAGGGGTTCTTGAACAAGATCACTGCGCAGATTGGCTTCGAATATGGCAACAGCAACGCCCTGGATCAGGATATTGAAGAACAAGGCGTCGGCTACCCTCCCACAGGATTCGATGCCGGTACCGATAAGGCGGAATCGGTGGATATCCTGTACTTCTGCGGCCATGGCAGCAGGGATGCGCTTTATCTCAACCAATACAAGAGTGGCCAAACCAAAAGAGACAGCAACCGCGCTTCCAATCGGGAAATCAAATTTGGCACCTTGGGCATTCTGAAGTGGTTCATCGCCGATGCCTGCCAGGTTTTGGCCAAATCCGACGATCCCTATTACTACTGCTCCGGTCACCCCGTGGCCGGTACCACCGACAACTATTTCGTAAATTGGTTGAGCTTGTTCAATGGGCTGCGCTATATCCTCGGATTCGAAACCGATTGTCATGAATCTACGGACCGCGGGCTGCGGTTTGCGGAATACCTGAACAGCGGCCATGTCATTCATGAAGCCTGGCGGATGGCGTGTGAGGAAACCGAGTACGACATCAATATTCGTTGCGCTTATCTACACCCCGGGAATGAAACCGATGCCATTCACACGGATAAATGGACGAACCAAAATATCGCAACGTTGCAGATGACTGCCGATCCGACCACTTCGCCTTTTGTATATCTAAGCGTTCCCTGCGGAACGAACACCCTTTCCTGCCCCAGTTGAAAACGATATGCTGCAAAAATTAAACGAACGTTATTCGCTGACCAACCGGTTCTTCAAGTTCAATTATGACTTGCCGAACGAGGTGCCGGTGTTGAAGATCAATAACCCGGCGCTAAGTGCTGCCAACCCCGCGGCGTACCTCCAGCAACGGCTCAACTATTTTGCCCAAAAACTGGGGTTCCCATCCACCGACGATGCCACCGATTATGGCGACCGGATTACCCTGGAGTATAAAAGCCGGGTGTTGCAGATTTACAAAGGCAGCGATGCCATCTGGTATTACGACCGTGACCTGACGGCATCTGCCAACCCGCTGTTCGCTCAAAATCTGCTTTCGGAAAACGAGGCCTATACGGAAGCCGCTGCCCGGTTACAGCAGTTGGGTCTTGACGACCAGGATGCCAAATTCCAGGGCGTCGGAATTACGACTGCGGTCATCAGGACCTCTCCAGGCGGCCCCGCCCAGACCTTGAAAACCGAAGTGAAAGCGCAGTATGCATTCCAGCTGAAAACATTGCCGGTCTTTGGCCCCGGCGCCAAAATCAAGGTTGGCTTTGCCAATGGCAAGAATTTGAGCGACCTGGTTTATTTCTGGCGAAATCCTGTTGATCCGGCGGTTACCACGTCTTCTCCCATTGTGACAAAACCACTGCGCTCGCTTTGGTGGCTGCAAATAAAACTGGCCTGGTGCAAGGGATTTTTTCGTCAGGCATTTCTGCATTTTTCAAAAGTGCGGATGAATCCTCCTGAACTCGGCTATTACGCAGCGCCGCCTTATGTGGCACAACAGTATTATTTTCCAGTGTACAAGATCAGCGGAACGATAAAAATCAAAAGCATGGATGCTTTCCCGTTCACGTATTTCGTACTTGCTGCACGAATGACGGCGCTTGAGCGCAAGGATTTGGTGCTGGCGCGACTCACTGACGTAGAGGTTTTGTAATTCGCATTTCCCTTTTCTGGTAAAACCCTCATTTTCTGTAATTGGCAGGAGCGCTTCGCTGCCCCCACCTTTGTATCAACCAACAGGACATCCTGTATAACGCCAACCAACTAATCCGCCTGCCAACTGAAAACAAATAACCAGGCCCCCGCTTCATTTGATCGCAACCCCAGCCCCAACTACCCCAAACCCTTTTACCCCAATGACCCGCCCCAATCGCCACACAAACTCCGAACCCGCGCGGCGCGCGGCGACGGAGTTTGTTTTTTGGGGGAGAAATTTTTGCCGGTAAAAACGCGATTTTTTGTAATTGGTGTAGGCGCCCCGCTGCCCCCACCTTTGTATCAACCAACAGGACATCCTGTATAACGCCAGCCAATTAATCCGCTTGCCATCTGAAAACACATTGCCGACGAGAACCTGTGCCCTGCTTCATTTGCGACCCCTGATTAACCTTACCCCAATCAACCTGCCCCAACCAACCTGTCCGACGGCTAAACCCCAGCCACACCAACTCCCGATCCGTGCAAACGGTGAGGGAGTTTATTTTTTGGAAATTTTCCCCACCGGAACTTTTGTCACACCGACCCGGTTAAGGCCGCTCAAATACCCAAACCATGCGTGTCTTCAGACTACCCGATACAATACTCAGATGTGTTCGATGACCATCGGGCGCCCTCCATTGTATTGCTGATCCCGCGGTTGCCTTTACGGTCGGCTGCGAAAAAGTCTGAACAACATGGCCAATCGTCATGCACGCCTCCTGCGCGAACAGCAGGCGGCCGAGCGTCTGGCGCGGGAGCGCCAGGCTTTCCAACGTTCCAAATCCGCTCAAATAGTACTGCGCAAGGCATCTGCCGTGCGCGCTGCCTTATCGCCCGGAACAGGGGAGCTTCTCCGCGGTGTCTTGCGTCGCAAGGCGGTAGTACGTTGTTTGAACCATTCGCCCGGATTTTTCCTGGTGCTCCAGCATTTTTTTGAATCGGGAGAGCCGGTTCGCCTCCTGGATTCCTGGCGGGTGCCGCGAAGTGCCGAGCCAGGTCGTATGTTCCGCAGTCTCGCGCGTCATGCCATGTTGCGCTACACCATGCCGGAGCCTCTGATCCGCGCCATTGCTGATGTAGTAGCGCTTGGCGATCATCCGGATGCCCGAACCCTGGACTGGTTTGTGCTGATCGCCCGCGGCGGCAACCTGAGCAAAGCCGATGGCTTGCCCTTTGATTTTACCAAAAAAGCGGCGCATTTCTTCCTTCAGGCTCCGCATGACATGCCATTGCCCGCAGCAATGCGCTGGGCGCAGTTGCGCGCTATGAAGATGCCGGAGCGCCTGGCCGCGCCCCTGGCCTTGTTGTTGGCCCAGGCAAAACCGGAGCAGGAGGCGGTTTGGATGGAGTTGATCCGCTATATCCTGCGATTTGAAAGCCAGGTACAGGCCGTTGAACTGGGCCGGATGGTGGACTTCGTCCGGTATCAGCGCCTGGAAAACTACAGGCTTACCGTCAGCCAACGGTATCAAATCCCGGTGGAGCCTTTGTATCCGGGTTTTCAAATCGGCCAGGCCACTCCTGCTTCGCTGCACATCAGGATGGATTTGTGGGACCATCATTTGAAGGCAATTACGCGCACTGCGCGCTGGCGGAAGTTCCCGGCGGCTCCTGTTGCGGAACGATTTGAGACGGTGGCAGGCGGCATCTCATTTTGCATTGTCCGTATTAAAAACATCGAAGAACTGCTTCAGGAAGGCATTGCCATGCGGCATTGCTCCGGCACTTACGGCTGGGACTGCAGCGCCGGCGAAGTCACGTTGTGGTCTTTGCGAAAACTGGATTTTGCCGGGGAGGAAACCCGAGTGGCTACGATCGAACTGACCGGCGATTTGCGCATCGTGCAGGTAAAGGCGAAGGCCAATCAGAAGCCGGAGGAGGATGTATTCCTGGCCGTCCGGCAATGGGCGCGCTGGAATGGCTTGCGTTTTGAAAGTTGGTAAGGCCGGGAGTTTGGGCAGAAATAAAAAACGCCCTGCGGGCCTGGGCCTGCAGGGCGTTGCATCTGCCAACCGGAAGATTGGCGTTACGCTTCGAGTGCGGCAGCGCCGCCCACGATTTCGAGCAATTCCTTGGTGATGCTTTCCTGGCGGGCCTTGTTGTAGCTGATTTTCAAGGTTTTCAGCATCTCTTCGGCGTTCTCGGTGGCCTTGTCCATGGCCGTCATACGGGCGCCGTGTTCGGAGGCATTGGTATCGAGCAGGGTCTTGTGGAACTGGAGTTGCAGGATGCTGGGTACGAGATTTTCCAGCAGTTCTTGCTGATCCGGTTCAAAGATGTAGTCGGCCTTGGTCTTTTTGACTGCCGGGTTGACGGCCATTTTGGGCACGGGCAACCAGGGCTCCACGGTAGGATACTGGGTGGCGGCATTGCGGAAATGGCCGTACACGATGTCGATGGCGTCGTATTGGCCACTGGAAAACGCGTCCATCAGTTGTTTGGCAACGGTGCTGACGTTTTCGTAGGCCAGGTTGTCGAACAACGTGATGTGGTCGGTATTGAATTTGAGGTCCGAAAAACGGCGGCGGAAATAGTCAAAGCCTTTTTTACCGATAAACATGACAGTCACACCTCCGTTGCGGCGCTGCGTGCCGTACAACAGGTTGATGTGAGCAACAGCTTCTTTATTGATGTTGGTGTTGAACGCGCCGGCCAGGCCCCGGTTGGACGTAACTACTACCACGAGGGCATTTTTCACCTCCCGGGCTTTGCCGAAAGAGGTGCTGGCATCGCCGTCGAGGTTCGACAGGATATTCGACAAGATCCGGTTCAGCCGTTCGGCATAGGGGCGCATTTGCGTAATGGCATTTTGCGCCTTGCGCAGCTTGGCCGCCGAAACCATTTTCATGGCTTTGGTGATCTGCTGCGTATTGATAACCGACTTGATGCGTTCGCGGACTTCTTTTAAGCCTCCAGCCATAATTCAATGTGTGAATGGGCGAATGAGTGAATGAGTGAATAATTATCGGGAGGTAAATGAGCAAATGAGGGCTAAACACTCATTCGCTCATTCACACATTCACTCAATTCTTTTTGTAAGTCGAAGCCAGGTCAGCCGCCAGGTCTTTCATTTTGGCGAGGCTGGCGTCTTCGAGTTTGCCTTTACGGAACTCTTCGAGCACGTTGGGAAGTTCCTGTTCCATTTTCATAAGGAACAGTTCCTCGAATTCGTGCACTTTTTCGAGCGGAATGTCGCGGAGCAGGTTGTTGGTGCCCAGGTAGATGATGGCGACCTGTTTTTCCACCGTTACAGGCGAGTATTGCGGCTGTTTCAGGATCTCCACATTGCGGGCGCCTTTCGAGAGCACAGCCTGGGTGGCGGCGTCGAGGTCGGAGCCGAATTTGGAGAACGCTTCGAGTTCGCGGTACTGGGCCTGGTCGAGTTTGAGCGTGCCGGCCACTTTTTTCATGGATTTGATCTGGGCGTTACCGCCTACGCGGCTCACCGAGATACCCACGTTGATAGCGGGGCGCACACCGGAGTTGAACAGGTTGGATTCGAGGAAGATCTGACCGTCGGTGATCGAAATCACGTTGGTCGGGATGTAAGCCGACACGTCGCCGGCTTGCGTTTCGATGATCGGCAGGGCCGTGAGCGAGCCGCCGCCTTTGATCAGGCCGGCTTTCACCAGGCTTTCGGGAAGGTCGTTCATCTGTTTGGCCACACCGTCTTCGTTGATCACCTTGGCGGCGCGCTCGAGCAGGCGGCTGTGGAGGTAGAATACGTCGCCGGGATATGCTTCGCGGCCAGGGGGGCGGCGCAGGAGCAGCGATGCTTCGCGGTAGGCGACGGCTTGTTTGGACAAATCGTCGTAAATGATCAGCGCCGGGCGGCCCGTGTCGCGGAAAAATTCGCCGATGGCGGCGCCTGCGAAGGGAGCGTAGAACTGCAGCGGAGCGGGGTCGGAAGCCGAAGCGGACACGATGGTCGTGTAAGCCATGGCGCCGTATTCTTCCAGAATGCGGGCCACCTGGGCCACCGTAGAAGCTTTCTGACCGCAGGCGACGTAGATGCAGTACACCGTTTCGCCGCGTTCGTAGAATTCTTTCTGGTTGATAATGGTATCGATGGCGATGGCGGATTTGCCCGTCTGACGGTCGCCGATGATCAGCTCGCGCTGGCCGCGGCCGATCGGAATCATCGCGTCGATGGCTTTGATACCGGTTTGCAGCGGCTCGTTCACCGGCTGGCGGTAGATAACGCCGGGGGCTTTGCGTTCGAGGGGCATTTCGTACTTGGCGCCCGTAATGGGGCCTTTGCCGTCGATCGGCTGGCCCAGCGGGTTCACCACGCGGCCTACGAAGCCTTCGCCGACCTGGATCGAAGCGATCTGGCCGGTGCGTTTGACGATCGAACCTTCGCGGATGCTGTCGGAAGGGCCCATGAGCACGACGCCGACGTTGTCTTCTTCGAGGTTCAGAACGATGGCGCGCACGCCGTTTTCAAACTCGACGAGTTCGCCGGATTGTGCGCGGTTGAGGCCGTAGACGCGGGCAATGCCGTCGCCTACCTGCAGCACGGAACCCACTTCTTCGAGGTTGGTTTCTGCGCCGAAGCCGGCCAGTTGTTGTTTCAGTATCGCCGAGATTTCTTCCGGTCTGACGTCTGCCATATTGTTGGAATGATGAATGATAAATGATGAATGATGAATTGTTTGGAATGACGTTGAAGAACCGGATGGATTCATCATTTATCATTCATAATTCATCATTAAATTAGAATTCTTTGATGTACAGGTTTTTGGAGAATTGTGTTTTCAGTTCTTCCAGTTTGTGGGCTGCCGAGGCATCGTAGCGTTTGTTGTCGAATTCGAGCACAAAGCCGCCGATGAGTTCCGGGTCCACTTTCGTTTCAATATCGAGCGTGTCAGTGGTAACGCCGCTGGCCATGATCTTTTTCCGAAGATCGTCCAGTACGGCATCACTGACCGGGGTGGCGGTGGTGAGGCGTACGGTGGTGATGCCTTTCATGACCTTGTACTGCGCTACGTATTCTGCGGCGATCTCGGGGATGTAGCCTTCGCGGCCTTTGTTCACCAGCAGGTGGAGGTAGGCGATGGTCAGGCTGTCGAGTTTGCCCTTGAAGATGGCGTCGAGCACGGCAATTTTTTTGTCGCTGTGCACGATGGGGCTTTTCAGCAGGAGATAGAGGTCGCGGTTTTGGGCCGCTTCGCGCAGGGTGTTCATGTCGCTGCTGACTACTTCGAACTTGTTTTGGTCCACAGCGAGTTCGATCAGCGACTTGGCGTAACGGGTGGCGATTCTGGTAACCGACATCTTATGGTAGGGTGCACGGCAGTCGGCGCGTGAAGCGCCGGCCATCCGTTTTTTAGTTCAATTTCATGTTTTCTGCAAGGTTTTTGGCGTAGGCCACCTGTTCGGCGTTATTGGCCAGTTCCTTGCGGAGGATTTTTTCAGCAATGTCGATAGCCAGTTGGCCGGCTTTGTTTTTCAGGTCGACCATGGCTGCATTTTTCTGGTTTTCGATGTCCTGAATCGCGCTTTCCACCTTGCGTTTGTACTCGGCGTTGGCGCGTTCTTTGGCCTCGGCGATGATTTCCTCCTTGGCTTCCTTGGCTTCTTTCAGGATCTGGGCGCGTTCTTCGCGGGCCTGGGCGAGCAGTTTTTCATTTTCTGCCTGCAGGTTGGCCATTTCGGCGCGGGCCTGTTTGGCCTGGTCGAGGGCGTCCTGAATGTCGGTTTCGCGTTTTTTGAGCGACTCGGCGATCGGTTTGAACGCGAAGCGGCTCATCAGGAACCAGAAGATGAGAAAAATAAGGGTCGTCCAGAAAAGCAAGCCCGGTTCGGGTTTGATGACGGAAAAGTCGGCCAGGAAAAGCATATCGTTTAATGTGCTAATTTTCTAATGTGCTAATGTGCTATTCGGGGTGCTGCAAAAGCAG
Organism: Saprospiraceae bacterium; assembly: GCA_044224705.1. Lineage (GTDB taxonomy): Bacteria > Bacteroidota > Bacteroidia > Chitinophagales > Saprospiraceae > M3007. The sequence goes on along the minus strand of JBGAJY010000118.1, from coordinate 295 downwards.
CGGCATTTATTCACTCATTCACTCACTCACCCAATCACTCATTGAAAAAACGCCGGGCCATTGCGTCGCCAACCGCTTCGCGCCGGCCCGGATAACGTTTCTTACTTGGGAACGGGAGCGGCCACGAAGAAGGACAACACCATACAAACCAGAGCAGCGCCCTCCACGAGAGCGGCCGTCAGGATCATGTTGGAGCGGATGTCACCCACTGCTTCGGGTTGGCGGGCAATACCTTCCATGGCTTTGCCACCGATTTGGCCGATTCCGAGACCAGCGCCGATAACGGCCAGGCCTG
>JBGAJY010000117.1:0-18120 GCA_044224705.1 Saprospiraceae bacterium | reverse complement strand
CGTCACGTCCAGGGCCACGGTGATTTCACCGTCGGAGGCCACTGCCCAGCCGGGCACGTCTTCGGTGGAGACGATCAGGTCTTCGGGGGTGATGGAATACATTGTGCCGTTCACGTTCAGATCCAGGGCGCCCGCCCGTTCGAGCGAGCCGATGTCCTCGTTGGAGAAGGCCGCGATCAGGTCGCCGGCGGCTTTCATGTCTTTGCCGAGTTTGGCGCCGAGGGTTTTGAAATTGGCCTTGGCGCGTTTTTTCAGCAGACCGGAGGCGTCGGTGACATATTCGAGTTCCTTGACGTTGATCTCACTGAGGATCAGGTCTTTGACGCCGTCCACTTCGGCGATGAACGCCTCGTCGAGCACCGGCAACAGGATTTTTTGTAAGGGCAGACGCACGCGCAGACGATCTTTCTTACGGATGCTGAGCGCCAGCGAGCAGATGCGCTGGGCGTAGTCCATGCGTTTTTCCAAAGCCAGGTCGATCTTCGAGGCATCGGGTTGAGCGAGGTCGCTGAGGTGCACGGAATCGTGGCGCAGCGGCGTGTTTTTGGCCTTGGCGACGTCCTTGATCGGCGCGGTCAGGTTGCGGTAGAGCCAGTCGGTGAAAAAGGGCGCGATGGGCGCAGCCAGCTGGTTCACGACCATGAGGCACTCGAATAGCGTCTGGTAGGCGGCGATCTTGTCGTCGCCCATTTCGCCTTTCCAGAAACGCCGGCGGCTGAGGCGCACGTACCAGTTGCTGAAATGTTCGTCCACGAAGGTTTCCATCGCGCGGCAGGCTTTCGTGGGTTCGTAGTCGTCCATGGCCTCGCGCACTTCGCTCACGAGCGAGTAGAGTTTGGAGATGATCCAGCGGTCCAGTTCGCTGCGTTTCTCGTAGGGCATGACGGCGGATTCGTCCATTTTGAAGCCGTCGAGGTTGGCGTACAGCGCGAAGAAATTGTAGGTATTGAAAAGCGTTCCGAAGAACTTGTTGCGCGTTTCGACGATACCCGCGGTGTCGAATTTGAGGTTCTCCCAGGGGGCGGCATTGCTCATCATATACCAGCGCGTGGCGTCGGCGCCGTACTCGGCGATGGTCTCGAAGGGGTCCACGACGTTGCCTTTGGATTTGGACATTTTGTTGCCCTCCTTGTCGAGCACGAGGCCGTTGGACACGACGTTTTTGAAGGCCACCGAATCGTAGCACATCGTGGCGATGGCGTGCAGGGTGTAGAACCAGCCGCGGGTCTGGTCCACGCCTTCGGCGATGAAGTCGGCCGGGAAATTATTTTTGAAAACCTCCTGATTTTCAAAAGGATAGTGCCACTGGGCATACGGCATGGAGCCCGAATCAAACCATACGTCGATGAGGTCGAGCTCGCGCTGCATGGGGCGGCCACTGGGGGAGACGAGGGTGATGTCGTCGATGTACGGGCGGTGCAAATCAAACCCGTTTAACCCCACCCCCGGCCCCTCCCCAAGGGGGAGGGGTGACTGAGCACCTACGCGATTTTCGGGCGTTGATGCCTTAATATCCTGGATGATTTTCCAAAGTTTTTCAAATACTTGATGCCGATCGGTAAGTACCTCTTGGTTGGTAAAACGAATAACCTGATAACCGCAGGCTTGCAAATACTCTGTGCGGTATTGATCGTAATCTTTTTGTTCCAAATGGATTTCGCCGTCGATTTCGACCACTAAATGGTATTCCAAACTCGCGAAATCGGCGATAAAATCTTCGATGGTATGCTGGCGCCTGAATTTGATTCCATAAAACCGCTTGTCACGCAGCGCTTCCCACATGATGTTTTCTGCCTCCGTCGGTTCCTTTCGGTGTGCACGAGCAAAATCCTTTAATACCTTCCAGCGCTCCGGCCCCGTTTTAAAAAAAACGGCGCTCCCATAACCGCTTTCTGCCGGTGTCAAGTCTCCCCTCCCCTTTGGGGAGGGGTCGGGGGTGGGGTTAACCTGCGCGTATGGATTTTCCTTCATCAACCCGGCTGCAATCGCCTTCTCCACTTCCCGATTCAACTCCGCCACCGAGCCTACGCACAATTCCTCCTCCCCGTCCTCCGTGCGCCAGATCGGCAGCGGGATGCCCCAGTAGCGCGAGCGCGAGAGGTTCCAGTCCTGCAAATTGTCGAGCCACTGACCGAAGCGGCCGGTGCCCGTGGAAGCCGGCTTCCAGTTGATCGTGCGGTTCAGTTCGGCCATACGTTCCTTGGCGGCCGAGGCGCGCACGAACCAGGAATCGAGCGGGTAGTAGAGCACGGGCTTGTCGGTGCGCCAGCAGTGCGGGTAAGGGTGTTTGTATTTTTCAATGCGGAAAGCTTTGCCCTCGTCTTTGAGTTTCAGGGCGATGAGCAGGTCGGTGGGTTTGAAGTCCTTGTCTTCCAGCACGTCTTTCGAATAATATTCCGCTTTGACATAGCGGCCGGCAAAGTCGGTCACCTCGGCCACGAAACGGCCCTGGCGGTCCACCAGCGGCTGGATGATGCCTTTGTCGTCTTTGACGCCGATCATGGGCACGCCGTTTTCGCGGGCCGCCCGGAAGTCGTCGGCGCCGAAATAAGGGGCGGTATGCACCACGCCCGTGCCGTCTTCTGTGGTGACCCAGTTGCCGGAAATGACGCGGAAGCCGTCGGCTTCGAGCTCGGGAGAAGTGACGTAAGGTAGCAGTTGTTCGAAACGCAGGCCCACGAGTTCTTTGCCTTTGAAAGTCTTTTCAGCGACGCGGAAGGGCACTTTTTTGTCGTTCGGTTTGAATTCGTAGCCTTCAAACGGCAAGTCGGTATTTTCCGAAGGGAAATACGCCGACAGGCGGTCCTTGGCGAGGATCACGCTGACAGGCGCGCCGGTGTAGGGGTTGTACGTCCGGACCTTGGCGTACTCGATCTCGGGGCCGACGGTGAGGGCCACGTTGCTCGGCAGGGTCCAGGGCGTGGTGGTCCAGGCGAGGATGCGGAGGTCTTCGTCGCCGTCGAAAACAAAGGCAGAGCCGTCGTTTTGCCGCACTTTGAACATGGCCACGATCGAAAAATCGGTCACTTCCTTGTACGTCCCGGGCATGTTGAGCTCGTGCGTGGAAAGCCCCGTACCGGCGGCTGGGCTGAACGGCTGGATCGTAAAACCTTTGTACAGGTACGACTCGCCGGAAGGCGTGCGCTTGTCGTACAGCATTTTGAGCAGGTGCCAGACCGACTCGATATACTCGTTTTCGAAGGTGATGTAGGGGTTGTCGAGGTCCACCCAGTAGCCCATTTTTCGGGTGATCTCGTCCCAAAGGTCCTTGTAGCGCATCACCGTGGAGCGGCAGGCGTGGTTGTACTCGTCCACGGAAATCTTTTTGCCGATGTCCTCTTTGGTGATGCCGAGTTCTTTTTCCACCTGCAATTCGATGGGCAGGCCGTGGGTATCCCAGCCGCCTTTGCGCTCTACGCGGCGACCGAGCAGGGTGTGGTAGCGGCAGAAAATATCCTTCACCGTGCGGGCCATGACGTGGTGGATGCCCGGTTTGCCGTTGGCCGAGGGCGGGCCTTCGTAGAACACGAAGGACTGGTCGGTCGGGCGCTGCTCGACGGAGCGTTCGAAGATGCGTTCATCCGCCCAGAACTGGAGGATTTCGGCGTCGATGGAGGGGAGGTGGAGGTGCTTGGACTCGTGGTACATTTCGTTGATCGTTCTTTACTTGATTGATCGTCAGTGTTTTAAAACAGGTATTCGGGTGTTACATTCCTTTTACTTCGCTCAAAACCATCAGGAATTTACTCCCGTCGATATTGGTATAATCCAGCCGGACAAAACCGTAAACGGTATTGAACCAGGCGTTCAGGCCGGTCGAACCGATGGAACTGCCGGCCGAGGCGTTCAGCTCGTAACAATCCAGCAGGCCGAAGACGGTCGGTATTTTTTCAAAACCGGTGATGGAATACTCGTACCGGTTGACAATATTGCCCTCCCATCTTTTCCACAAGGAACTGCCCCATTGGTCGCCGATTTCCAGCTCCCAGGTCCAGTGGTTGCCCACCTGAAACGGTGTTTTGATGTACGGGAAGGGGTTGATTTCATTGACCATAAAAATGCTGGCGCGGGGCGGGTGCAGCCACACATTCCGCTCGTTTTCAATGATTCCGGACGCTTCGTAGTAGTCGTCGGGGCCGGTAGCGGTATAATAAATGTTCTGGTAGTAGGTCATCCCGACCATGTTGCCGTGCAGGATCTTATAACTGACCCGGCGGATCGTGGAAGGCCGCAAATGCGCGGTATCGACCAGTCCCGTTCCCCCGATCAGCCAGTCGATTTTACAGGGAATGCCCTGACGAATGTAATAATAGTCGAACACGAACTCCCGCCCCGGCAGGTAAATGGCGTTGTCGGCGTTGCATTCGTCCGATTCCGGGTCATAATGCCCGGTTTTGGCGCGCAGGCTGTCATAGCACAACAGGTATTCGCGCTGCACGCCGGCGTCGTCCACATAGGTACCCACCTGCGCCCGGGCGACCGGACACAGCAAACAAAGCCATCCTGCAAAAAAGAGTTTGTTCATCGGGTTGTGATGACGATCAAACAGAAACCCCGGCCGCGTTCACACACCGGCCGGGGTTTTGGTTTTCCAAAAACAGTATCCCATCAGGTGTGCGTGCTGCGGCTGATAATAATGTCCTCGGAAATAATGATCGGGTAAAACATGGCGCAAAAGTAAGGCTTTTGTTTTCGCAAACAAGCCGGCAACGCGGTTTTTCACGGCGCCCAGCCCAGGCGCCGGGCCAGCGTCCAGCTCGTCCAGCTCACCACTGCGCCCACCAGTACGCCCCAGGCCATGTCCACGAGCACCAGCGGCAATGGCCAGCGATCGAGCAGGGCTTTGTTCACCAGTTCGTACGTGCCGTAGGTGACGAGCCCGAAAAGGGCGCCGTTGAGCAGGGCGCGACCCGCGCCCGTGGCGGGCCAGATACAAAACCACAGGAGTCCGCCCGTGAAAATCAGGTAAAACACCCCGGCCGCTGCCCAGTCGGGCTGTTCGGCAAGCCGCTCACCCACTTGCCGGTGCACGAAGTTTTTGGCAAAAAGGTTGAGCCAGGCGAGGTCGCAGGCGGCGTAAACCGCCAAGGTCAGGAGGAAGTGCAGCGCTGTTTTCATGGTTCAATCAACAGCGCGGAAAAGTGGTTCGCCATGTGCATCGCGTTGGCTTTTTCCAACTGCGCCTTGTTCAAAGCCCCGTACGCGAAATGCGGGTGCAGCGGCCCGTCGTATTGCCGCAAAGCCTCGATGGCCGCCAGCAGCCGGCGGAATTCGGTTTCGGCATCCACGGCGGGGGTGAACTCGCAGCAAGGGATCGCATCTGTCAGATTGTGGCTCATGTAGCCCCTGGAATCGAAGAGATGGAACGCCAGCCGGCCCACGGTGGCCTGAAACAGGCGACTTTTTTCACAAGGGAAGCCCTGCATGGCGCCTTCGATGCTCTGCGCGCAATGCTCGAAAATCTCCGGCAGCGACCAGCCCGGCGACAACACGACGCGGCGCGCGCAGGCTATTTGTTCCAATCCGTCGAGGGCCTCGTCGAGGGAGCCGTAGCGCAGGGCGCGGTCGATGGGGCTGGTTTCGGCTACAAGAGCGGGTTGTTTCCAGGTGATGTCGGACATGAGCGAGGTAGTTTTTTACCGCAAAAACGCGAGGACACAAAGATGTCGCGAACGTTTTGCGTCTTCGCGACTTTGCGGTGAAAATGTTTGTCGACCGCCAAGTTATGAAACGCCCTGCAACAGGCCGTCGACCGACCATTTGCCGCCGCCTTCCACGAGCACCACCAGTCCCAGTCCGATAGCGAGCAAATGGTACTCGAAACCTTCGTAGAAAGGCTCGGGGTTCGCGCCGTACCAGTCCATAAAAAAGCCGTGCTGCCAGTGGGTCGAAAACACGATACCCAGCATCAGCACGATCATCGCAAAAGCCATGACCCGGCTGCCGAGGCCCGCGACGAGGCTCAGCGCGCCAAAAAATTCGATGGCAATGGTGAGGAAGGCGATGATCCAGGGCAGGTGACGGGTTTCGGTGAAATAGTTCATCGTACCGCTGAAACCATAGCCGCCAAACCAGCCGAGCAAATGCTGCGCGCCGTGCGGCAAAATGACGAGTCCGAGTACCACGCGGGCGATCAGGCCCGGCCAATCCTGTTGAGTGTGAATGAGTTGTTGTAACATAGCGAAGAAATTTGTTGATAAAATTTCCCGCAAAGTTGAAGGTGACCCGAAAGGCCGGACATTGATGTAGTTCAAGAAATCAACGTCGCGCGTGTTGCCGTCGTATGCGGCTGAGGAATTCGGGCGACATGCCCAGGTACGCCGCGATCTGGTGCTGAGGCACGCGCTGTTCGAGGTTCGGAAAACGCTCGACAAAGGCCAGGTAGCGCTCTTCGGCGGTCTGGCTCAGGTTGGCCAATACCCGTTGCTGAAGGGCGATAAACCCGTTTTGGATGAGCAGGCGGAAGAAGCGTTCGAACTGGGGAATTTCCTCGTAAAGCTTCTCCAGCGCGGGTTTGGTGATCACCAGCAGCTCGCTGGTTTCCATGGCCTCGATGAAAAAATCCGAGGGTTTTTGCTGCACAAAACTGCGCATATCGCCCACCCACCAGTCCTCCACGGCAAATTGAACGATGTGCTCCTTCCCCTCGGGGTCGATCAGGTATACTTTCAGGCAGCCGCGCACCACGTAATGTTCCGTGTGACAAACGTCGCCGGCACGGAGCAAAAAATCCTTTTTACGCACTTGTTTTTGAAAAAACGCCGCACGACACAACGCCTGCTCCGCTTCGTTCAACACAACGTGCCGCGACAGGTGCCTGAACAGCGATTCAAAAGCCGATTCGATCTCCATGTCTCAAAAGTAACGCATTCAGACCACGGCAAATGTTTTCTCTGCCAACGCCTGCCCGTTCACCAGAATCCGCAGCCGGTGGGCGCCCGAATAGTGCTTGCGCGTCGTAAAATCGGTGAAGCGCTGACGACGCAACACCCGCTCAAATTGCCCGGCGGCCAAAGTCATTTCCTTGATTTTGAACACCTTGGTAGAGGTTTTACCCGAACCTGTGAGGTAATCGATACCATATTCCAGGCGGATACGGGTGGGTGTGGCGCCTTCGTTTTTTACAGAAAAAGAAAACTCCAGTGTCCCGCCAATGCGCACCGGATCGCTGCATTGCAGGTGCTCGACGGTAATGCCCTGCATGCCTTGCTCAAATCCGAAATGTGCTAGCACTTCGGCGTGGCCTTTTTTCAACAGCCCGCGGGAGGCGTGCCGCACCACCCAGTCGGTCTCCGTCGAATGGCCTTGCCAGCGCCGCACGATGTCGAGTACCAGCGCCGGATGATCTTTGGCGATGTCGTTGAGGTTGTTGGCTACCGAGCGGCGCACCGTTTCGGAGGGGTCGTTTTTGAGGTTCTCCAGTACGGGCAGGATGGGCGATGGGTCGCGTTTGAGCGCGGGCACGCCCATGCCCCAGGGCAGCCGGGGCCGGAAGCCTTCGCTCGACAGGCGGCGCACCATCGGACTGCTGTGGCGGCTCCAGGCCAGCATTTGGACGTACATTTTTTCCGGGAAACGGATCAGGAAAGGCCGCACGGCAAATTCGGCGCTGCTCCAGCGCGTCAGGGTCTCCAGCGCCGGCAACGACACGTCCGGGTGGTCCAGGCCAAAGGTTTCCACAAAATCGGGCAGAAAAATGTGCAGGAAACTCATCTGCTCGCCTTCCCGGGCGAGACGCCGCTCCGTGATTTGGACCAGCACCCCTACGGCCTTTTCATAATCCTCCGGCAACGCAGTCCGCAGGCTTCGGCTGATGTGGCGCACCCGTTGTTTGAGTTCGAGGGCGTCCCAGCCCGCGTCGAAAACGTCGGTGAGAAATTTGCGGACCGGGAAATCCGGCCGGACCGATTGCACTTCCCCGGCAAACGATTCGAGGAAGGGCCGGGAGAACATGTTTTTGAGCGGTTCGGGCATAGGTTGGTGATTTGGTGATTTGGTGATGCGGTGATTTGGTGATGCGGCGGAAGCTGTCATGCTGAGCGCAGCGAAGCAACTGGCCAAGTGCAAGGCATGGGCTCCCTTGTCACGCAAAGTTAGTTGCTTCGCTGCGCTCAGCATGACAGATTCCGCCGCATCACCGCATCACCAAATCACCAAATCACCAAATCACCCCCAAAACAGAAACCCCGGTCGCCCCCAGGGAAAGGAGCGCCGGGGTCCCGACAAAATCAAACTTCCTTGCTTCACGCAGCACGGTTTCCACAGGTCGGCCCGTTCACAGGCGGGCCAACAACAGCAACAGCAGAAACATCCAAATCCACATTTTTTCACGGTTCGCCAGCCATTCGTTCACGAACTGGCGCCAGGTGTCGGTAGCCTGGTGACTCAGATCGACCAGGCGATCTGCAAAGGATGCCGACCGGATGGTCAGGCAGGTGGCGGCTTCATCGCGTTCGGTGTCGGCGGCCGAGACCGTCAGCACAGGAAACGAAATGGAGCCCGCTGATACTTGGAAATTTTGGGCGCTGGCTTTGGGGTGGCTTAGGGCGAGGGCCCAGGCAAACAGGAACAGGAGACGGATCGTTTTCATTTTCGCGGGAAAGATTGCTTAATAACCGTTGTTGTAATTATGACACAAAGTTGGGGGTAAGACACCCGCCTGCGAAATCGCATGAAAGGGTGAGTCGCCGGACGGCAATAGACGCAGGCTAACATGAAAATGTTACACAGCCCGTGCAACCCTTTTTAACCACTTGAATATCAGTATTTTAAAAACAAACCGGCCCGCCGAATTTTCAGATTCGACAGGCCGGTTTTAACGCTATTTAACCCATAGCCGGGCCTTGCCGGGTTTTGAGTGCCCGCTTTTAACGATAATTAACTTTTTTCTCCCCTGCGCAGCACTTTGAAACCGATGTCGCGCCCTTGTTTTTGAAAAATCGCGAGGTTGATCCAGCTCAGGGCAAACTGCTCGAGCAAAGCCGCACGGTCGTCGCCGCCGAAGTCGAAACATTCGGCGAAGCCGGCGTCCAGCGCCAGCTGCCGGGCCACCTCCTTGCCTTTTTCCGAATCGCCGGCCATGAACATGTCGAGCGCCGTATCGCCGTAGTGCGGGTCGCGCATGTTCTCAAAACCCGTCGAGTTGAAACACTTGACCACGTGCGGGCAATGCGTCAGTGCTTTCAGCGCTTCAAAAGTATTGGCGTAGGGTTCCGGCCGCGTGCGAACGGAGTTCATGGCGTCGAGAATGACCTTGTCTTTCACATCGGTCAATTGTCCGGCGATGGCAGCCGTCGACTCAGGCGTGGCCGCGATCAGCACCGCTTCCGAGAGGTGAACGGCATCGGCGATGGAGTGCGCGCTGACGTTGGGAAAGCGCAGCAATTCACGCCCTTTGAACTGTTCGAGGTCACGGACACCAAGGTGAACATGGTGTCCGGCTTTGGCCCAGGCTTCGGCGAGCGCGCCGCCGACGTTGCCCGTGCCGATGATGGCGATGTGCATGGTGGTGGTTTTTAAATTGTCTGGTGCAAACCTATTTTATTCCCTTCGGAATCGAGTATAACAGCCGATGCGCCGAAATTACCCAGTTCCATTTTCTGCACGAGCACTTTGCCGCCGGCGGCTTCCACCCGCGCCAGCGCTTCGTCGAGCTGCCCGAAGGTGTTGAGGTAAATGACGGGGCCGGCGCTGGTGGGCACGAGATCGGGCCGTACGACAAGGCTGCCGCCGACGGCTTCGCCGGTATTGAACGGCACGTCGAACAGCACCAGTTCGCTGCCGAAAAAAGTACCCCTGCGCACGCGGCCGGGCAGGATGTTTTGGTAAAATGTAAAAGCGCGATCGAGATCGAGCGCAGGGATTTCAAACCAGTTCAAGGCGTGAGGAGACATCGTAAAGTGTTGAAGATGAATTTTTTAAAAAAGATAACCGTCTGAGGGCTCCGCTTTGGGCGGCAGTGAGGATTCGCCCAGCATCTCCCGCAGGTCGCGTTCGATGGTGTTGCAAATGGCCGTCATCGGCACGTCGGTGATGTGGTTTTCGAAGGGGTCTTCGTTCACTTCACCGACCTTCCCAAGGGTACTGAAAACGAAGCTGATGAGTACCGCCACCGGCGCGCTCCAGACCGCCAAACCCATTTTGGCAAAATCGCCGAGCAGGCAAAACGGCAGCAGCGCCATAAAAACGAAGAGAAACAAACGGGTGAAATAGTGGTACTGCCGCAAAAGCGGCGTGTTTTTGATGCGCTCGCAGCCGCCCTGAAAATGGTTGAAACCCGCGAGCGTGGGTTCCAGGCTGATGTTGTCAAACCCGCCCAGGATGTCGTCGCGCATGGCCTCGCGGATGCGGATGCCTTGCTGCAAAAGCAATAAGTTGGGCGGGTTTTGGGCGCTTTGGAGCCTTTCCCATTCGGGGCCGGACAACAGCGCGCGGTATTCCTCCGGTTGGTTCTGTCGCCGCAGGTGCAGGCGCAGGGCATGGGCGAAAGCGATTTGGCGATACAGCATCTCCGACTTGAACGCCGCGGCTTTTTCGGGGGTCGTTTTGCCAGTTGCTGCCGCCAGGTCGGCGTTGGCGATGATCTGCCGCGCGAAAATGCGGCTGTTGTTCACGATGTTGCCCCATAAGGTGCGGGCTTCCCACCAGCGCGCAAAGGAGTTGTTGTTCCGAAACGCAATGAAAATGGCCAGCGCCGAACCCAAGATGGCCGCCACCGAAAAAGGCAGACCGGTTTGCGTCAGCCCCGTCCGGAAAGCCAGCCAGGCTGCCAATGCAGCGATGATGGATACGCAGATCTCAACCCGCAGATAGCGCGCGATTTTGACCGGATGAAATACACGTTTGAGGATCATGGTTGTGCAAGTTTGCCGTTCCAGGCCAACCCGAACGTGAGCAGGCCGTCGTCGGGCTTCACCGAACGGATCACCACGTTTTCGTGGGTGAATAAATAGTTGGCGGTAAAACTGAATCCCTTCCACAACGGCCATTCCAGACTCGCCTCGGCTTGCCAGCGGAAATTGCCCGCATTGCCCAGTGAAGGCTGAAAAAAGGCTTCGTAGAACGCCCTTACGCGGCCATTGAACAAGCGGTGTTTGCCAAACAGCCAAAGCGTGGCGCGCCAGGTATCGATGCGCTCGTCGCCATCGTAGTCCGCATCATTATAGGTGCTGCCTGCGAAATGCGTCGTTTCGTACACCCCGGAAAGGGAGACTTTGATCGTTTGACCTGGCTGGCGAAGCAATTGCGCGCTCACCCCGGCGCCGCCGAACTGCCGGAAGTCGATCTTTCTCCGATAATTCGCCGAGGGAAAAAACAGCACGAAGGGATAAATCCGCCGCCTCGGCCAGAGGTAGATGAAATTACGCCCCGCATAATCGTGGTCGGCTTTGCGGCCATAAAAGGCCTGGTACCGGTAGGCATGCTGCGTTTTAAAGGCCCAGGCGGCCGTTGGCGCCAGGCTGATGTCGGCTTTGGCACGCAGCGAGACCGCGTCGAGGTTGCCCGTCTGCCAACTGCCCGTGAGGGAAGTGTGGTATTGCAGCAACAGGGTGTCGCTTTCGTTGATCTGTGCGCGGAGGAAGACGGGGGCGAGACCCAGCAGCAAAAGGACTGATAGTAATTTGCTCATATTCGGGAGTTGGCAGCGGTCCTCCGGCTTGATGAGTTTTCAAAAAACGTTCTTTAAAATCAAGTTAGTCTTTGGGCTGTTTTCAGTTCCCTCGCTTCGCTCGGGGTGACAAGTGTCTAATAATCAATTTATTATATCAGATTTTTCGCTACGCTCGAAATTTTTCCAAGCCTTGGCGGAATTTCGAGCGCAGCGAGAAATCTGGTGAAAAGGGTTCATCATCAACAGCCTGTCATCCCGAGCGAAGCGAGGGAACTGAAAACATCCAAATGATCAAAGAGCGCTATTTATCTGAAAACTCATAAGCCGAAGGACCGCCCAACAAGATTTTATACACCCAACGCTTCAATCACCAGTTTTGCCGCGGCGGCGCCGCTGTGCTGCTGCTGACCGGTGATGAGCCGTCCGTCGCGCAGGGCAAAGGGTTTGAACAATCCGCCAGTGATAAAATTGGTGTTCGGCAGTTTTCGGGCTTCGTCCTCGATGCGGAAGGGCTGGATTTTCATGCCCACGAAGCTGTCGGCGTAGTCTTCTTCGTTGTTGGCAAATCCCGTCCAGGTTTTGCCATCCACGAGCAGCGAGCCGTCGGAGAGCCTGGTTTTCAGGAGAATACAGGTGCCGTGGCAAATAGCGGCCGCGATTTTGCCTTTTTCATAAAATGTAGCAAAGAGGCTGTGCAGCGGCGCATTGTCGATGAAAGTGTACATCGGGCTTTGTCCGCCGGTAATAAAAATGGCGTCAAATTGATCCGGATCGATAGCCGAGATCGGCCGGGTTTGTTCCACCAGCAGGGCGTGCTGCGCCGATTTTTTGAAACCCAGGGAGATCAGATCGTGGGCGGAGTAGCCGCTTTCGTGCTCGGGGTCGCTGAATCCGTCGGCCTGCAAGGCGCCGCCTTCGGGCGAGAAGATCTCTACTTCGTATCCTTTTTCAGTAAATTCCCAGTACGGGTGGGTCACTTCGGCCCACCAGAAACCGATGGGCCAGCCGGTCTGGCTGCTCACGGCGGGATTGGCAGCGACGAGGGCGATTCTTTTGGCGCGGGGAGTCTGTGCGGTAGCACTCATGGCAGAAAACTGTTTTTGGTAAAATTTATACCCCAAAGTTTTCCATCAAATGCCCGACCAGGCAATATATTCACCTAAAAGTGCGATACTCCCTTTTTGGAAAGTATACTGAAAATCAACGACTTGAATCCATGCCCGATTTTGTCTACAACAGCAAAGTGTATTACAACCCGGTAGAATTCGCGCTCGATCGCATCGGCGGCGCCTGGAAAATCCCCATCCTCTGGCGCCTGAAAGACCGCGTGATGCGCTACAACGAACTGAAAAAAGACATCCCGCACGTGACCCACAAAATGCTGACGGCCCAGCTGCGCGAACTCGAAACCGAGGGCTTTATCACACGTACGGTGTATCCCGTGGTGCCCCCAAAGGTCGAGTATGCCCTGGCTGACAGGGGCATGCGGGCGATGCCGCTGATCGAAGCGATCCGCAATTACGGGCTGGAACTGATGAAAGAAATGGGGGCGGAGGAGAAGCGTTGATGGGTATTCACCACGGAGACACGGAGGCACAGAGAAATTTTTCTTGTTCACAAAACTCCATGCCTCCGTGTCTCCGTGGTGAATACCGCGCGCTCAGAGTTCTTTCAAATTATCCTCCGGATTCCGGTCCACCAGCAGGGAGAAAGGATCCACCCCCGCTTTTTCCGGCTTTTCATCCACGATGAACGTGAAATAGCTCGTGGCCTGTGTGATCTTCACCCGCTGCCGGTACAGCGTTTTGCCGTACTTTTTGTCGCCTTCCGGCTTGGCAAAGGCGCCGATCTCGATGTAATCGCTGATGGGCACCTCGGTTTCCTTGCCCAGGTCGTCGGCTTTCAGTTTCTGGCATTCCACCTGGATGGTCACCTCCCATTTGCCGTTGCCGAGGTCTTTGGCGGTGCCTTCCTTGCAGCGGTTTTCGAAGAGGGTGATGTCTTCAAAAAGGTCTTTCACCACGTAGTCGAGCGAGTCGGGCGTTTGGGCGTAAAACTCGTCGATGGCGTCGAGACTCACCGGGTAAGGCGGCGGTGCGTAGCGGTACTTGTCCAAAAACGCCCGCAGGGCCGTGTTCACCTTGTCTTCTCCGATCATTTCTTTCAAATAGTACATCGCTGCGCTGCCCTTGTTGTAGTGGATATAGCCCTGTCCCTCGCAGCGTGCCAGCGGCAGTTCGCGTTGGGTTTCACGGCCCCGGGCGCGGAGGTACTTGTCCATCTCGTAGCGCAGGAATTTGCGCATCTGGTCGCGGCCGTACTCGTGTTCCATCACCATGAGGGCGCTCCATTGAGCGAAGGTTTCCACCAGCATTTCGCCGCCCTGCATCTGTGCGGCGCATTCCTGGTGGCCCCAGTACTGGTGTCCGATCTCGTGGGCGGCCACGTAGAACATGATGTCGATGTCGTCGTCTTCGGGCCGGAAATCCTGGATGAAACCCACGCCTTCGGAGTAGGGCATGGTGCCGGGAAAGGATTGCGCGAAGTTGGAAAACCGCGGAAACTCGATGATCCTGCACTGTTTATGGTAATACGGCCCGAAATTTTTAGTGTAGTAGTCGAGCGATTTTTCCATGGCGCCGAGCATGCGTTCCACATTGAAAGTGTGGCCGGGCTGGTAGTACACTTCGAGTTTTACGCCGTTCCACTCGCGGCGCGCCACTTCGTAACGGGCGGAGAGGAAGGAGTAAAAATTGAAGGAAGCGTGGTCCAGTTTGTACTGGAAGCAGCGGCGGCCGTTCTCTTCCCATTCGCGGATCAGCGAGCCCGGACCGATGGCGATCTGGTCGGGCGCCGTGCGGATTACCGTTTCCACGTTCACCCAGTCGCTGTTCATGCCGATGTAGGCGTCCATGCGGTGCAGGGTGTCCTGGCGGTCGAGCACGGGGCGGCGCGTTTTTTCGGGCAGGCCATAGTGCTGGCGGCGGTTCTTGTCGCCCATTTCGTTGCTCTCCTGGTAGCCGAACATGGGCATGATGTCGGTGTTGTCGAAGAAAGAACCGTTTTGCACGATGCGGCTCCAGGTCACTTCGTTTTCAAAACCTTTGGGCTCGAAACGCGAGGAGAATTCCAGCAGTACCGAGTCGCCGGGCTGCAGCGCCGGCTCGAAACGATACATTCGGAAATGCAGCATGGAGTCGTTCAGGACCAAGGAGAGCCGCTCGTTTTTCAGGTCGAACAAGCCGTTTTGCGGCGTGTTGACCAACAGGGTGTCGATGGTTTTTCCCGAAATATTACGCGCCCAAAATTTGCCCGCCACATACAGTGAGCGCGTTTCCGGCCGCAGATCGATGTCGTATTTTACGTCGTACACGCGCGGCTGCGGACGGCCTTCGTACTTTTTGTACCGGATTTCATAGTCGAACTGGTAGCGCTCCTGCTTGCCGGAATTGACGTATTTATTCAAAATCTGCGTGTTGTAAAAGGTCCAGCCGGCCGTGCCGAGGAACAGCGCAATGGCGCCAAAACCGAACATGCGGTAGCCCGGCCATTCCATTCGCGCCAGTTTGAAGCGTTTTTTCCAGCCCGTTTCCTTGCCGCGCGGCCAGAGCAGGATGGCGGCGAGCGCCAGCAGGGTGCAGAACAACAGCCAGTAGGTATTGAACCAGAACAGGCCTTTGCCGAATGGCTGATAGCCGTAAAAATCGGACAGCGTGTAATCCGGCGTGCCGCCGAAATTCACCATGTTCGTCTCGATTTTGACCGTCGACCAGACGAAGCTGTTGACGATGATGAACATGATCGTGATAAAAAAACCGAGGTACATGTTCGACGACAGGGCCTGTATAAAAAAGGCCAGGGCCAGGGTGAAGGCAAAGCCCAGCATGTCCATGACGAGCATTTCACGGACGTACACCCACAGGTTCAAATCGTTGAATCCCAGTGTTTTTTGCGCAACAATGGCAGCCAGTATGGCCATCACCTGCAGGACGAACATGATGCCGAGCACGGCCAGGAACTTGCCCAGCCAGGCCGTCCAGTTCCGGGTCGGCAGCGCGTCGGTGATCTCGTTGATCTGGTTGGTGCGCTCTTTCCAGATCACCAGTCCGCTGAAATACACCATGATGATGATGGCGAACATGTAGAAGGTGCCGCGGATCAGATCGACCATCGCGTAGGTTACGGGCAGTTCGTGGGTGCCGTAGCCGTCGTTGGCCTGGAACAGGTTGGGCACGCAGTTGAGCAGCCCGAGGATGGCCAGCAGGATGAAGGCCGTGCTGCGCACGATGCCCAGCCATTCGGTTTTGAACTGGCTCCACAGCTGGCTCAGGGTGGTGGACCAGCCGTTTCCCACCGCTACGCGGGGCAGGGGCCCAAGGGCCTTGGGCGCGGGATTTTCGTCTTCGGCGGAACCTTTGGGCTGCCGCTTTTTGCTGCTCGTTTTTTCAGAAAAATGGAACATCCGGTAGCCGATGCCGAGTATGGCCAGCCCGATGGCCATCCAGAGCACGCGGTTGAGCAACAGTCCGCCGCTCAGTCCCAGCACGAGGTGGTTCTTGTCGTCGACGGTCCAGTATTTTGTTTCAATGCCGAATGCGCGGAAGCCGAAGGGGTCGAGCAGCAGCGCCAGTTGTTCGTTGTCGAGGTCGCGCAGCATGCTGCCCGCGACGATATAACCCACGAGCAAAGCCGTGGCGGCCACGAAGGAATAGAGGGTGGAGCGGGTATTGATGGCCACGGCGTACAGCACACCGCCCACAAAAACGGTATTGGGCAGGGCAAACACGAGCATGCCCGTCACGTGGCCCCATATTTCAAACGGCCCGAAACGGTTGGGTTCCAGCCAGTGGAAAATGCCGTTCAGGCCTGCCCCGGCCCACATGCCCAGCGAGATGCCGAGCATCGGAACCAGCGACACCAGCAGCGCGGCGGCGAAGTGGCCGAAGTAGTAGCCCGCCTTGCCGATGGGTTTGGAAAAAATGATCTGGCTCGTTTGCCGTTCGAAATCGCGGATGGCGGCGGTATTCAGAAATGCCGTGGTGAGCAGGATGCAGAGCAGGGAGAACACGCCGAACCAGTTCTGCGCGACAAACGGGGCGTTTTTCCAAACGTTGCCGTAGCTGCCGCCGATGGTCACGTCGTCGGAAATGGTGCCGAAAAAGCACAACAACCCGATGATGAACAGGAAGATCCAGGGCATGGGCGAGCGCAGCCAGGAGCGGAGTTCAAATTGGAAGAAGGTGGAGAACATGGTGCTGCTGTGTCAATTGAAGAGTTGAGAGAATTTCAGGCGGTAGTAGGAGGTAGAGTAGCCGTCTGATGTTTTGAAATAAATTTCCTGGTCGTTGGCCCAGATAATATCATCGGCCATACATGAAGTAATCACAAAGGATTGCTGAGTATCCAGGTTCACGATTTCTATGCCGGACCCAAACTGATAGCACTCATTCGAAGGAAATGCCCAGTATTTTTTATTTGCCGAAGCAAGCGGCCGATAATTACCACTACCCATCGTTTGAAATTCTAAACCGTCGGATGCTCTGACTAATAGAAAATCGGAATGCTCCCACTCCATTCGTGAAATAATGTGCCAACCATTTTGGAGCCCTAAATAGGTGTGGTTGAGATAACCTTCGCCCATATTCAGGTGATCTTGAAAAACGCGTGTTTTAGCCCCAATGGCAATCTCAACCGGCTTTCCGTCATGTCGAATCGAATCGTGGTTGATATCTACCCATTGAACCAGATTTTGAATGCTTTTCTGGTTTTTTTTCTGAATAAATCGCATGGAATCAATAGGTTCCAATCTTATCCAAGGGTTGGTGATCGCACTATCGGGAAGTTGCTTGTCGTACCCGAAATCAATCCAGACGGGCCGAATACCGCCTGCATACACCCACGAAACTGGTCGCAAACCGTCGAAATTTGTAACCTCCAGCCAGGGAAGAGACCTGGCATTTCCGCGAATCGAAATTTTGTCCTGATGATCGGAGACGTTACCCGTCCACTTTATCCTGTCTTGTATTTGAATTTGGTGGACCACCTCGCTTGACGTATCAGGTTTGGTCCTGAGATTCAGATTGCCCACAACCGGCGTCAACCAAACTATGGGGGAAGTAAATTCGTCTTCGCCGGCCTGTGTCGAATTATTTGGGACAAGGACTTCCTCTTGTGCCTTTGACGCCGCCTGCTCAGCCGCAGTTTGTATTGGCGGTGGAGTGCCCCGCTCCCGGCAAGCAGAAACGAACGATATGAATAGCAGCCATGTGAGGAGCTTCCTGGTTTTCATCTGCTTCAAAAAAGGCTTTTCGGATTGATTCGAAGGAACTCCTCCCAGGGAAGGCCGCCCTCGCCGACCAACAGCATACGATCGGGTTGAAATGTTTTTTGGAAAGCCGCCATACCCGAGGGGTAGCCGGCACGCGCTCCGCTTTTCACTTCCAGGCCAATCACTTTGCCGCGCATTTCCAGTACAAAATCGACCTCCTGCGCCCCTTCGCGCCAGTACA
>JBGAJY010000116.1:0-18068 GCA_044224705.1 Saprospiraceae bacterium | reverse complement strand
TGCTCTCACCTTTTTATAAACCCTTATCAACCCTTATCAACCCTTATCAACCCTTATAAACCTCATCATCATCCCGGCTCAACCTTATACCCCGCCCTTCTTAGTAAGGCGATCACCCCGTTCGGGCCGCCGAGGTGGCCTGCGCCGACAGCGAAGAAGGTGGGTTTTTCGCGCATCATCCGCGACATGACGGCGATCCAGTTCCGGTTGCGCCGTTGCAGCAGAATTTCTTCGTATTGGCTCATGCCTGTGTCGTCGTTGGCGATCATGCTCTGCATGGCAGTGATGTTGCCGGCGCGGTAGAGGTCCATCATTTGGCCGTATTCGTCGGTGCCGCCGTCGGAGCGCCGCAGCGATTCGACGAGCATGCGGGCCTGCGCTTCGTAAGGGATGCTGTCGAAAATCGAGATCTGGTAACTGGTCGTTTCGAGTCCGTCCGAAGGCAGTTTGCGGCGCCGGGCGAGGCGGTAAAGCTCCATTTCCACGGAGGTCATGCGTTCGTTGGTAGCCGCCGTGCCCGATTCATCGCCTTGCAGCATCGTGCTGACAAACATCGGTTTCATCCGTTCCAGCATACCGCCGGGCATCCCCGTGCTGTCCATTTTTGCGCGGACGAAGGCATAGTCGTCGGGTGGCAGCAGGTCGCGCAGGGTTTTGCCGCCGGCCATGAAGGCCTTGGTCATCAGGCTCATTTGAGTGGCCATGTTCGTCATTTCCTTCATGTCGATTTCGAACGTGATGCGTTTGCTGTGGTCCAGCGCATTCAGCGTGGCGTCGGAAAAGTCCAGTTCGGATTTCGGGATGATGTGAATGGTTCCGTACAGCCACGAGGGCTTGTCCAGGCCGTTGCCGGAGATTTTCCAGAGCAATGCATTTTGGGATGGAACGATTTGGTCGGGGGCGTAAACGGCTTTTTTCGCCGATTGGCAACTCACCAGGAACAGGGCCGGCAGCAGCAGCCAAAACCACACTTTTGTCATGTCTCTATTTTTTGCGGCTAAAAACTGAAAAAGAGGGGTAAAAGTTATGTGAAAATAAAAAAAGCGGCGTCCGGGTAAGGGCGCCGCCAACTATGCAGTACGAAACACGGGTATTTTCAAAGTAAAAATCAGTGTCCGACCACGTCGGACTGCATGGGTCCGAGGATGCCCAGCAATTCATTTTTCTCCGCCGCAGGCACGCTGAACTGATCGAGCGCAGCTACGAGGTCTTCCACCAGCGCGTTGAATTCGGCGGTGGTGATGTTCAGTCCCTGGTGGGCGGCCAGCATCGTTTTGCCTTTGTACTGGCAGGGCCCGCCGGAGCCGGCGCAGACCTGATCGATCAGGTTGTTGCGGAGCAATTGAGTGCGGAAGGGATCGGCCACGGTAGCTGCAAAACGGCCGTTGATGCGGTTGTCGGCCACGACATTGGCCAAAAATTGATCTACCACGGCCGAAATGGCGTTGATGCCGCCGAGGCGTTCGTACAGGGTTGGGGTGGGCGTGGGATCGGGATCTTTGTCGTCTTTGCCACAGGAAACCACAAAAAGAGAGGCGACTAACAGTGCGCCGGTCAGGAAACGAAGGAGATGAACCATGATGTCAGGAATAATTTTTGTTGAAAAAATGTGAATTTGAAAGGGTTCAGGCGCCCGGTACGGTTTGCCGCCGCCAATAAATCAACAGCAGTAGCATGGCCAGGGCGCTGGCCCCGACGGCCAAAAAAATGCCGGGTAAAGCCGTCAGCACACCCGTGGGAACCGGGCATTTGGGCGCGCCCGGCGTATCGAAATCTTTTTTTTCGATGGGCCGGCTGACGAGAGTTTGGAAGCCCGATTGCAGTGTCTGTTCATTGGTTTCATCGGTGTAGATGACGACCAGAAGGTCCGAGGCGGGGTTGTATGTCGCCGCTGTCACGCCGCGCCAGCCCCGGGCCGCTTCGGCCAGCGCCAGACCGGCCTGGGGTGTCGGGGCATGGATTTGAAAAGCGGTGTTGGCGATAGCCGGCAGATCGTCGACAGGCGAGTGGCGTTTGCGGAGGCTCACCCATCCGGTGAGGCCAATCAGCGAAATGGCGAGCAGGGTGATACGAAGCATTTGCATGGGCGAAGTGGATTTGCTGACTTTCCCATGACTTACGTGGCTCCGCTCATTTCGGTTTTTTCGGGCCGAAAAAAAATTGCCCCTCCGCTTCGTAAATCACCATCAAACATTTTTTCCGGTTCTTTGTCCGAATGTTCCGCCTGATCCATCGCAACCAACGGCAAGCCATCCTGCCCCTGCTGGCGCTGCTGCTCTTTCAGTGCAGCGGCTGGCTGGTCGCCTGGCATGTGGCCTGGCAGGATGCGCGGTGGACCATGCAGCAGCGGATGTTTGAGCCGGAAGCAGCCCGGCTGCAGATCACCTTGTCGTCGGTTGAGTTCCAGAACATGCAGTTGGACGACCAGCGGGAGATTCGCTACGAAGGAAAATTGTACGACATTCGTTATCAAGTCAATAAGGCAGATTCGGTGTATCTGGACCTCTGCCACGACGCCCAGGAGGAACGCCTCGTCGATGCCCTCGGCGGACTGCTGCTGCCCGATGCATCCGACCACGCGCCCGCCTCGCCATTGCGCGCCTGGTGGGGCAAATGGTTCGGCGCCAGCTTTCTGGCACCCGCTGATGCGCCCCGGCTGGCCATTCTGGCCAGTCTGGACCACACCGACGTTTTTTCCTGCGAATTGCCCGCCGGACAAGACGCGCCTGAGCGCCATTTCCCTCCTCCCGAACTCTCCTCAGTTTGACCCGAATGCGGATTGTTTTCCGCCCTCACCGTTTTCATTCAAACTGACATTTTTCATGAAAAAAATAGCCATACTCCTTGGCTTGGGTCTTGCTGTATCCGTGCGGCTGGGCGCCCAGGCTACCGATACCGCGCTGCAGGCCGTGCCGCTGCGCGAAACCGTCATCTCCGCCAACCGCAGCCGCGAAAACCGCAGCGCTGTGGCCCAGCAAGTGGTCGTGCTCGATCAGCAACTCATTGCCCAGATGAACAGCCCAACCACGGCCGACCTGCTCACCCAGAGCGGCGCCGTGTTTGTGCAAAAAAGCCAGCAGGGCGGCGGCAGCCCGGCTATGCGCGGGTTTGAAGCCAGCCGCGTGCTGCTGGTCGTCGACGGCGTGCGTATGAACAATGCCATTTACCGCGCCGGCCACCTGCAAAACGTCATCACCACCGACAATGCCATGTTCGAACGCGTCGAGGTGTTGTACGGACCCGCATCCACCGTGTACGGCTCGGATGCCTTGGGCGGCGCACTGTGTTTTTACACAAAAAATCCTGTCTTATCTGACCCCGGGGCGGGGTTCAGCACCACGGGGTCGGCTTTTGCCCGCTATGGCACCGTCAATGAGGAAAAAACGGGTCACGTGGATTTTAGCCTGGCCGACGAGCATGTAGGCGCCATTTTTTCGCTCACTTTCAGCGATTTCGGCGACCTGCGCATGGGTGAAAACCCGGGTTCCAAAGACCGTTTCGGCGAGCGGAATTTCTACGTCGAACGGATCGGCGGCCAGGACTCCCTGGTGCGCAACAGCGACCCCTACCTGCAGCGCTTCACCGGCTACCGCCAGTATGATCTGATGGAAAAAATCGTGTGGCGCCCCTCTGCCCGCACCCGTCACACACTCAACGTCCAGTTCAGCAACACTTCCGACATCCCGCGCTACGACCGCCTGACCGACCCCGGCAGCAACGGCGGACTGGCTTCCGCCGAATGGTACTACGGCCCGCAGAAACGCCTCATGGCCGCCTATACGCTGAATATCGACGATCTGGGCTGGTTCGACGGCCTGCAAACCACACTCAGCTGGCAGGACATCGAGGAAAGCCGCCACAACCGCAACTTCGGCGCCGTGCGCCGCACCGACCGAAGGGAAAAAGTGCAGGTGTACGGTTTTTTGCTCGATGCCCGAAAAGAATGGGACCAGCAGAGCCTGCACATCGGTCTTGACGGCCAGTACAACGACGTGACTTCCACCGCGCAGCGCT
Organism: Saprospiraceae bacterium; assembly: GCA_044224705.1. GTDB lineage: Bacteria > Bacteroidota > Bacteroidia > Chitinophagales > Saprospiraceae > M3007. The sequence goes on along the minus strand of JBGAJY010000116.1, from coordinate 14,054 downwards.
ACAACGTGAATACCGGGGAGATCACCACGCAAAGCACCCGTTACCCCGACGGCGGCAGCACCATGCTGTCTATTGCGGCTTATGCCACGCATCGCTGGCAACCCACCGGCAACCCGGACTGGTTGTTCAGCGAGGGTCTGCGCGCCGGCTACACGACACTGGAGTCCAGATTCACGAGCCGCGAGTTTTATCCGTTCCCCTTCGACAAAGCCGGGCAGAACACACCGGTCGTATCGGGCAACCTGGGCATCGTGTACGGTCCGGCCAAGCCCTGGCGCGCGGCGCTCAACCTTTCCACAGGCTTCCGAGTCCCCAATGTGGACGACATGACCAAAATCTTCGACTCGCAACCCGGCAGCGTCGTGGTGCCCAACCCGGACCTGAAACCGGAGAAAACCTTCAATGCCGAATGCTCGATTACCGGCCAGATTTCCGACCGACTGCGCTGGGAAAATGTCGTCTGGGGCACGCTCTTCCGCGACGCCATCGTCGCCGACGTGTTCCGTTTCAACGGCCAGGATTCGATCGATTATGATGGCGTCCTGAGTCGCGTTTTTGCCAGCCAGAACAAACGCGAAGCGCGCCTCTGGGGCTTCAGCAGCATCCTGGAAGCGGATGCCTGGAACAATCTGGCGGTGTACGCCTCCGTGCACTACACCCAAGGAGACATCCTGGAATCCGAGGTGGAAGCCGGGCAGCCGCTCGACCACATTCCGCCGGTATTCGGTCGTTTCGGGCTTCGCTGGCACACCTCCCGCGCCACCGCAGAAGGTTTCGTGTTGTTCAACGGCAAAAAAACCATTGATCAATACAACCTCAACGGCGAAGACAACGAACAATACGCCCCCGCCGGCGGCATGCCCGCATGGATGACGCTCAACCTGCGCGGCAGCTACCGTTTCGGTCAACATTTCACCCTGCAGGCCGGCCTCGACAACGTGCTGGATACCCAGTACCGCGTCTTTGCCTCGGGCATCAATGCGCCGGGCCGGAATGTGTGGGTGACGGCGAGAGTGAACTGGTAGTGGCAGTGGCAGTAGCAGTGGCACGCGGTCCCGTCACCAACGCGTGCCACTGCTACTACTACTGCAACCATTTAATTCCCTACTTTTGCCGCCGCATTTTCCAAAACTCACACACATGTCGGACATTGTTTTTTCCCTGATAAACAAAGAATTAGACCGCCAGCGCCGCGGGCTCGAATTGATCGCCTCGGAAAATTTCACCAGCCAGGCCGTACTCGACGCCATGGGCTCCTGCCTCACCAATAAATACGCAGAAGGTTATCCGGGGCGCCGCTATTACGGCGGCTGCGAGGTGGTCGACGAAGTGGAACAACTCGCCATAGACCGGATCAAGGAAGTCTTCGGCGCTGCCTGGGCCAATGTTCAGCCGCACTCCGGCGCACAGGCCAATGCAGCCGTTTTCCTGGCCTGCCTGCAGCCCGGCGATAAAATTCTGGGTTTCAACCTGGCGCACGGCGGTCACCTGTCGCACGGTTCACCCGTCAATTTTTCCGGAAAAGTGTACGACCCGGTTTTTTACGGCGTGGAAGAAGACACGGGCCGCATCGACATGGATAAAGTGGAAGAAATCGCCCTTCGGGAGCATCCGAAACTCATCATCTGCGGCGCTTCCGCCTATGCCCGCGACTGGGACTACGCCCGGTTCAGGAAAATTGCCGACGCCGTGGGCGCCCTTCTGCTGGCCGACATCGCTCACCCGGCCGGCCTCATTGCCTCAAAATTGCTCAACGACCCGCTGCCGCATTGCCACATCGTGAGCAGCACGACGCACAAAACCCTACGCGGACCCCGCGGCGGGATCATCCTGATGGGCAAGGATTTCGACAACCCCTGGGGCCGTACGACCAAAAAAGGCGCGCCCATCCAAATGTCCAGCGTGCTCGACAGCGGCGTATTCCCCGGTATGCAAGGCGGCCCGCTGGAACACGTCATCGCCGCCAAGGCCGTCGCCTTTGGCGAAATTCTGACCCCGGAATATAAAACCTATTGCGGCCAGGTGATAAAAAATGCCCAGGCCATGGCCCGGGAATTTGTGGCCCGGGGCTACAATATCATCTCCGGCGGCACCGAGAACCACCTGATGCTCCTGGATTTGCGCTCCAAAAACGTCACCGGCAAAGTGGCGGAAAACGCCCTGGGCGCTGCCGATATCACGGTAAATAAAAACATGATCCCCTTCGATCCGCAACCGCCGATGACGACTTCGGGCATCCGGGTCGGCACGGCCGCCATCACCACCCGCGGCTTTGTGGAAGCCGATTGCCGCCGCGTTGTCGAGTGGATCGACGAGGTGCTCACCCGGCCGGAAGATGCGGAGCATCATGCCAGGGTGCGCAAGGAAGTGAATGGGTTTATGGCGGGGTTTCCGCTGTATGAATCACAGAAAGCGGCGACGCATTGATTCGATTGTTCGGTTGATTGATCATCCTGAAAGGACCTAAGGCCGCCGTCTGACGCGCGTCAGACGGCGGCCCTCGATCAATCAAACCGCTGGGGATCGAACGCTTCGACCGGGATACTTGTGGGCCTGCCCGAAGCCAGTTCCGCCAACAGTTTGCCCGTACCGGCGCCCATGCTGAGCCCCAGCATGGCATGCCCGGTAGCGATCAACAGGTTTTTATTGTTCCGGGCAAAGCCGATATACGGCACCCCGTCGGCCGAAACCGGCCGAAAACCGAACCAGACTTTTTTCTTCAAATTTTGCTGTAATCGTTGAAGATCAGCGAGTTCCTGAAAAGCGGGATCTTGAAGGTAGCCGGGCAGGAAACGCGGCACCGCTTCCAGAATGCCCTGCACCCGCGGGAACAGGATGCGGTCGTTCACCGGCCCGATCTCCATCGTGCTGCCGATACGCAGCCGCTCGGCCCAGGGTGTCAGCGCAACTTTTGCTTCGAGCAGGATGCAGGGGTGACGGAGCTTTTTGACCGGACGCTCGATGGTCATGGAATACCCTTTGCCGGGCATGAGTGAAATGTTTTCGCCGGCCAGACGAGCGACCTGAGGCGACCAGGAGCCGGCGGCGAGCACGACCGCGTCTGGCTTGTCCATCTGCTGCGCTCCCTGGGGTGTGCGGAAATGAATGGAGGAAATTTTGCCTTTAAAGGTCTCGAACCCGGTCACTTCGGCTTGGCGAATGATTTTCACCCCCCGTTTTTCAAGCAAGGCAGGCAACTGCTGCATGAGGGCATTGGGGTAGAGGTGCGCGTCGTCTTTGAACCAGACGCCGCCGCGCACATCGGGCGCCAGATCGGGTTCCAGTAACTGCGCTCGTTCCCGGTCGAGCACTTCCACCTCCAGGCCGAGGCGCTCGGCAGTGTGGGCGTTTTCCAGTTCTTCTTTTTCCAGCCTTTCGGTTTGGTAAAACATGATGCAGCCCTTTTGTTCGAGCTGAAAATCCATTTCACCTGAATGCGCCCATTCGACAAACAGTTTTTTGGACAACATCAGCAGGTCCACCAGGGGTTGCGCGCTGCGTTCGACATGTGCGGGGGTGCAGGAACGCATGAACCGCCAGCCCCAGCGCAGCAGATCGGCGCGCAGGGAGGGCCGCACGTAGAAGGGGCTTTTGGAATTGAACATCCAGGCAAAGCCCTGTTCGATCATTCCCGGCGCGGCCAGCGGCACGAAATGAGAGGGCGAGAGGTAGCCCATGTTGCCGAAAGAACAGTTGTCGCGCAGGTCGCCGCGTTCGAGCAAAGTGACGTCCCAGCCCGCTTCGTTCAGGTACCAGGCGGCGCTCAGGCCGATAATACCGCCGCCGATGATGGTTGTTTGCATGAGTTATGAGTCAGTTTGCCAGGCTCGTTTTTGTGGTGGCATGCAGGTTTGTCGTCAAATCTGCTGGTTCGGTTCAGAGGTCTCTGAGGTTTTTCACGATGTCAGGATCCATTCGCTTCTTGCCTGAAATCTGCCAATGGTTGGGCCGTTCACTGATCGACATGGGCGGAAATTCAAGGACGTCCTCCGCAAAACCTTTCGAAATAGTTCGCCCTCCAAATGCTTTACGGTCTGGCCATCAGCGATTTTTTCGGACCACATATTCCATCGCCAATGTTCTACTTTTTTCCTGATTTTTCGAGTAGTTCCTTGTCTTCCTTGTCCTTTCAAGGCTTTTGGCCCAAGATTTCATACTCCTCCCTGGCCGTTTTACACCAGTCGCGAGCCGTCTGTAGGGCATGCGATTCTTTGGGATAGCTTATGCGAATCAGGGGTTTAAATAGCCCCATCGGGGCGACATTGTTCTTTTCCACGTAGAAAATGTCGCCCCGATGGGGCTGTTTATACCCCTGATTCGCATAGCTTCTCCCGAAGAGCTGCTCAGTGCATTGAAAAGAGCTCCGGCTGGTNGCCTGAAAATCCAGCGTAAACGCCAGCACCCTTACCCCCTTATACTCCAGCCACTCCCGTTTCAGTAAATCCGTGATTTTCAGGGAAAACCGCTCGGGCACCTGCCACCCCACCCCTTCCGCGAAGGCGATAATATGGGCAGCCAGCAGCCGTTCCAGGAACGCGAACTGTTCGGCGATGCCCCGGAGTTCGCGCCAGGCGTCGTAGTTCTCGGGGTTGAAGGCTTTCCATTTGTGGATGCGGTACACGTGCGCTTGTTCGGGCACGTCGAGCGTCACCTGGTCCACGTGCAGGCGGGCAATACGCAAGGGGCGTTCATCGGCACCGATGCGCAGGCTCCAGTCGGGCTGGGAGAAGAAACGGTGGGCTTCTTCGACGCCGTGCTGCAGGCACAGCAGCATGGGGCGCATGTGGCCGCGCCAGGTGTCGAGTTTGTACTGGATGAGGGGATAGCGCTGGTGGTAGCCGCCGGTCTCGTTGTCGTGGTTGTGGAACCACTCGTGTTCGAGGCCGACTTTGCGCGCGATGGCGCCGCGAAAGCGCGGGAGCTCCCAGGGTTCGAGCTCGGTGTCGAAGGTGACGGACAGGAGCCGCAGGTGGTTTGTCATTTGGTGTGACTGGGCGTAGTATATTTCGAAGGGATGTCCAAATATAATACCCTACGAATTATAAATGCAAATGTTTCATCGGGGACCTGGGATATTTTCGAGAGATTCGGGGAGACGGCTTCGCTTACGGACAGGTGTTTATTTTTTGACAGGATGAACAGGGTGGACAGGATAAACGCCGGCTTCGCCGTTGCGTGGACGAAAGTTTTTTTGACAGGATAAGCAGGATAAACAGGTTGGATGTATTGCGGCTTCGCCGCCATGTGCAGAGCAGCCATTCCGGATTTTACTTATTCGGATTCTTCGCTTTGCTCAGAATGACAGGCATCTGAATGAGAACCGTTACCCGGATGTTTCGCTACACTCAACATTCCAGGCAGTAATACGCTTCGTTTTCAGGTTTTAAATGTTGAGCGTAGCGAAACATCTGAATGAAAAGCCTTTGTCAACACTATTCTGTCATCCTGAGCGAAGCGAAGGAACCGAATAAGACGGAAAATCCGGATGACTCATGCGAATCAGGGGTTTAAATAGCCCCATCGGGGCGACATTTTGGTAGAAATCGTTTCAAATGCAATATTCAGAGCCCCATCGGGGCGACATTGTTCTTTTCCACGTAGAAAATGTCGCCCCGATGGGGCTGTTTATACCCCTGATTCGCATAGCTTCTCCCGAAGAGCTGCTCAGTGCATTGAAAAGAGCTCCGGCTGGCGCGAGGCTTGGCCTCATGCCGGGCCGCGAATGCTTCACACGAGGCAAAGCCTCGCGCGAACGGGGCCAGCGGGCAAAAAACGGCCCCTCGCTTTGTAAAAAAAGCGAGGGGCCGTAAGATTTTCAATTTCCTGATTTCCAATCAATGCTCCGCATGCTCCGCCTGCAACTTCGCATACTCGGCCGCCAGCTTCGCCTGGATATCGCCGGGCACTGCCGCATATTCGGAGAACGCCAGGCTGAACTTCGCCTTGCCCTGCGTCAGTGAACGCAGTGTGGACGAGTACTTGTGCAGTTCTTTCAGCGGCACCCGGGCGCGGATCACCTGGTAGTGGCCTTCGCTGTCCATGCCGAGGATGATGGCGCGGCGGGTTTGCAGGTCGCCCATGACGCTGCCCATGAATTCGGCGTCGCACATCACTTCGAGTTCGTAGATGGGTTCGAGCACCTGGGGCGCAGCGTGGGGGAAGGCTTCGCGGAAGGCCATCATCGAGGCGATCTGGAAGGCCATGTCGTTAGAGTCGACCGGGTGCATTTTGCCGTCGTAGATCGAGACGCGCACGTCGCGGCAGTAGGAGCCGGTGAGCGGGCCTTCTTCCAGCTTGGACATGACGCCTTTTTTGATGGCGTTGGTGAAGCGCGCGTCGATGGTGCCGCCGACGATGCACCAGAGGAACACGAATTTGCCGCCCCATTTGAGGTCTTCCACCTCGGTATTGCGCACCGTGAGGCCGTGCGGGGCGGGCATGCCCTCGTAATACGGCTCGATGCGCATGTGCACCTCGGCGAACTGTCCGGCGCCGCCCGATTGTTTTTTGTGGCGGTAGTCCTGGTTGGCCTCTTTGGTGATCGTTTCGCGGTAGGGGATGCGCGGCTCCATGAATTCGAGGTGCACGCCGAAGTTTTGCTCGGCTTTGTAGCGCACGATATCGAGGTGCATCTCGCCCTGACCCTGGATGATGGTTTGTTTGAGCTCGAGGCTTTGCTCTACGAGCAGGGTCGGGTCTTCTTCCTGGATGGCGTGCAGGGCGTTGGCCATTTTTTCCACCTCGGCTTTGCTGGGCGGCACCACGGCCATGCGGATGCGCGGCGACGGGAAATGGATGGGTTCGATTTTGGTGTCGGAACCCTTCGGGTTGAGGGTCTGGTTGGTGTGCGAGTTTTTCAGTTTGACGGTGCAGCCGATGTCGCCGGCGCGGAGTTCGTCCACGGCATCGCGGGTTTTGCCTTCCGATTCGTACAGCTGGGAGAAACGTTCGACGGTGCCGTTGCTGGCGTTGGTGAGTTCGTCGCCGGTTTTCAGCACGCCGGAATAGACCTTGAAATAAGAGACGTTGCCCACTTTGGGTTCGTTCACCGTTTTATAAATGAACACGCAGGGGCGGGCGCCGGCGTCGCAGGGCTTGGAACCGCCGCCTTCGAGGGCCGCGGCGGGGCGGTCGGCCGGGCTGGGGCAGATGTCGTGAATAAAGCCCATGATACGGCCCGAGCCCATGTCTTTCAGGCCGGAGGCGCAAAACACGGGGAAGAACTGGTGGTGGGCCAGGCCGATGGTGAGGCCTTTGGCGAGTTCTTCTTCGTCGAGGGTGCCGTTTTCGAAGTATTTTTCCATCAGGCCCTCTTCGTTTTCGGCGGCGGCTTCCACGAGGGCGTTGTGCATCTCGTCGGCGCGGGATTTGTGTTCGGCCGGGATGGGTTTTTTCTCGGGTTTGCCGCCGTCGGCCGGGAACACGTACATCACCATGCGCAGCGCGTCGATGATGGCGTTGAAGCCGGGGCCGGCGTTGACGGGGAACTGCATGGGCAGCACCCGGGCGCCGAAGCGGTTTTTGGCCTGTTCGAGCGTCATCTCGAAATCGGCTTTTTCGTGGTCGAGCTGGTTGATGACGAATATGGTGGGCGTGTCGTATTTGTCCACATATTCCCAGATCAGTTCGGTGCCCACCTCGACTCCGCTACGGGCATTGAGCAGCATGACGGCCGTGTCGGCCACTTTGAGTGCGGCGACGACTTCGCCCACAAAATCATCGAGCCCCGGGGTGTCGAGGATGTTGATTTTTGTGTCTTTCCAGGAGCAGTGGAGCAGAGAAGCGAAGAGGGAATGGCCGCGTTGTTGTTCGAGGGGCGCGTAGTCGCTGGCGGTATTGCCGTCGCCGACCGTGCCGCGGCGAGTGATGGCTTTGGCTTCGTAAAGCATGGTTTCGGCAAACGTCGTTTTGCCACTGCCGGAGTGTCCGACTAGAACGACGTTGCGGATTTTGCTGGTGTCGTAGGCTGCCATGAGCAAAGAACTGAGTTAAGTGAACGGTTGGCCGGAGGGTAGTTGCAGTAGCAGTTGCAGTTGCAACTACCTTCCGGCATTATTGTAAACGGGCAGAGTGCATGACCAAGAATTTTGTTTGGTGAAAATTTCTGCTTCGGGCGGTTAATGTAGGCAGCCTGGCGAAACGGGAGAAAGAAATTATCATAATTTTAGTCAGCATGGACACTGACCTGCGCCAAACGGCCGCGCGCCGGCCCAACCAGGGCGGTTGAGGCAGGCGCGCGAAGGGGGGATGTGGTGATGTGGTGATGTGGTGATGGGGAGGGAGGGGAGTGTTCAAATCACCAAATCACCAAATCACCAAAATTATGGTTTCATCTCCTGCTGCTCCGGCAGCATCCCGGCAAAAAGGGGAAGGGCTTGCTCCGCCGCCAAACGGCGCAGGGTGTGCAGGGCCGGTTGCACGGCTTTTTGCATTTCCTCAGCGATGATGTGGCGTGCCGCTTGCGGCGTTTGAGCATAGCCCAATCCCAACAGCCAGAACAGAAAGATCAATTTACTTTGCATGATTGTTTTTCGACTTGGTGATGGGACAAAGGTGTGGGGCCGAAAATCTGTGGGAAAGGTTCAAGGGTGTGAAGTGTCCGAAATGCGTGATCAATTGTTGATTTTTTGGTTTTCTGATTCGTATTGGGCACCTTGGGCGTGTTTCCAAAATTGCCGGCTCGTTCAGGTCTGCGCATCTTTTGTCACCACTGCCGGGAGGCAGCAAACATTGTCGAATACGGCGGTTCCGACCACTTAAAAGCCAAAAGGAAACATCGCCTTCACCCATTTTTTCACCCATCCCAATTCCAAAGCAAATGAAAAAGTTGTTGACCACTTCGCTCCTTGCGCTGTTGACCGTATTGGTATTTGCTCAACACGGTACAGTCACAGGGAAAATCACCGATGCGTCTTCCGGCGCAACCCTGGCCGGCGCCACAGTCGTGGTGGATGGCGCCACCGGCGGTACTTTCTCCAACGCAGAGGGCTTGTTTTCCATTTCAGCACAGGCCGGCGCCCGTCAACTACTGGTCTCACATATCGGCTACAGTACGGCGACGATACCTGTAACGGTTGTGGCGGGCCAGTCGGTCGAAATGAGTTTCGCACTTGTGCCCTCCGCGATCCAGGGCAGCGAAATCGTTATTTCCGCTTCCCGCCGCGCCGAAAAACTGACCAACGCCCCTGCCACGATCCAGGTCATCAGCGCAAAAGACATCGGCGAACTGGCTTCGTTCAACGTCAACGAGTTGCTGGGCCGTCAGAAGGGACTGGACTATGTGCGCGCCGGGGTGCTGGCCATCCGGGTGAATGCCCGCGGGTTCAACAGCGCTTTCAATACCAAAAACCTGACCATCAACGATAATCGGTTTTCATCGCTCATTGCCACCGGACTGCCTTTGGGCGCGTTGGGCTCCACTGTGAAGGAAGACGTGGAACGCATCGAAGTGATACTCGGCCCCTCATCGGCGCTTTATGGTCCCAATGCGCACAATGGCCTGCTGAATACGATTTCGAAAGACCCGCGCACCTCGCAGGGAACCACCATCGCCCTCGGCGCCGGCAATCAGAACGTGCTTACCGCCCGCCTGCGCCATGCCATGAAACTGAGCGACAAATTCGCGTTTAAAATCAGCGGGGAATACACCCAGGGTACCGAGTTCAACTTTACCGACACCGTGTATTCCGGCGCCAAAGCATATCCAGAGTATTTGCTCAACCGCGACTTCACTTCCATGCGCGGCGAAGCCCAGGTGTATTACAGCGTCAACGGCCATTCCGATATCATCCTCGGCTACGGCGGCTCCAACAGCGACAACATCGCCAACACCAACACCGGCCGCAACCAAACCCGCGACTGGCAGGTGCATTGGTTCCAGGGCCGGTATGTTTCGCCGCGTTTTTTTGCCAATGTGTATTACACGCTCAGCCATACCGACTCCACCTACGCCATGAACCGCCGCACGCTGAACTATTGGTCCTACAAAAACGCCGGATTCTCCGAAAAGGACGCGCGGGATAATTCCATCGGTACCCAATGGATCAAGCTGACCGATTCGACCGGGCTGGCACTCAATCGCGGCGCTTTGTTTCAGGACAAATCCAGGCGGCTCAATGCTGAATTACAGTATAACAATAGCCTGGCCGGCGTTTTCGATTACATCGCCGGGGCGCAATTCCAGCGCGATATGGCCAACAGCAACGGAACCTATTTGCTCGACAAAGGCGGCGTAATCGAGATCAACCAGGTAGGCGGATACCTGCAACTGGAGCGCAAGTTTGCCAGCCATTTCCGGGTCGTAGCCGCAGCCCGCGCCGACTACCACGACCTCTACGGCCTGAATGTTATCCCCAAAGCCGCATTCGTTTATTTTACGGACAACGGCGCGTTGCGCCTGACCTACGGACAGGGCATTGCAGCGCCCGCCATCCTGAATCTTTCGGCCAATATCTACGGCGGCTTATTGCTGGGCAACGGCGAGGGCTTTACCATCCGCGAATTCGATATGACCACCGGCGAGAGCCTGGGCGATTACACCGTGGAAAAATTGAAAGTCGAAAAAATTCAAACCCTGGAACTGGGCTATAAAGTCCAAATCGGCAAACGGGTGTACCTCGATGCCAGTGTCTATTACAACGATTCCAACGACTTCCTGAGCCCGACCCTCAACATCGCTGCCGACTACGGCGAATTGGTGGACCATGACAACAACCCCGCTACGCCCAGTATCCAGCGGTACCGGGGCTACGCCATCAAACGCGGCGACCAGAACATCGGCGAGTTGAGTTCCACTACGGTCATGCCGGACGGGCAGCGGGGCGCCGACATGGTGCTCAGCTACATCAATTTCGGCCACGTGAACACTTTCGGCTTCGATTTCGGCCTGAACGTGGATATTGTCAAAGGCCTTACGGGCACGGTCAATTACTCCTATTTCGGCTATGAACTGGACGCGAACGATCCGCAAAACGACGGCAACCGCGACGGCAAAGTGACGCCTGCCGATCTGGCCATCAACACGCCGGAACATAAGATCGGTGTGGGACTGAATTACAACCGGGGCAATTTTTTTGTCACCGGCTTCGGCCGCTGGGTGGCAGAGTACGACTTTTTCTCCGGGATCAATGTGGCAGCCAAAACCAACACGGACCTGATCTACGGCGGCTCGCCCGTGATCGAAAACAAGCGCGTGGGCACCTCGTTCAATAATGGCCCGCTGGGTGGTTTTTTCAACCTCGACGTGACAGCCGGCTACACCTTCGCCAAACATTACACCGTATCGGCCGGGGTGGTCAACATCCTGAATCAGGAGGTGCGGGAGTTCGTGGCGTCGCCTGTGATCAAGCCGCTTTACTCGGTGGAATTGCGCGTTAACCTGCCCGCTTTCAGCAAAAAATAGGCTTCACCCCACAGGGGCCAACCCGAATTTTCTTCTCAATCGCGAATCGAAATCTACTTTTTTACTACATTTTTTTTTTAAAAAATTGATTTTCAGTTATTTAAAAAAACATTGCGCAAAACTGCCGATACAATCGTGATTTTTTGTCTTTGCAAGCCCGGGCGCTACGTTGAACATTTGCAGTGTCGGATTCTGCACTCAACGTATTTGCACATGAAAAGAAAATTTTACTACCTGTTCTTTCTGCTCGCCGCCCTCGCTGCGACGCCTTTTTCCCTTCAAGCCCAAACCTGTACGGCCGATGCCGGCACTGGCCTGACGCTGACCTGTCTTACGCTGTCGGTACAACTGGATGGCTCTGGAACGACCGGAGCGGGCGTCACCTACCAGTGGAGCACTGCCGACGGGAATATCACCGGAGGCGCAACCACTCTGAATCCCGTGGTGGACCAGCCCGGCACGTATTGCCTTACCGTGACGGATGTTGTCAACGGTTGCACGGCCTCCGATTGCGTCATCATTGCACAGGATATCGTGCCGCCTGCGGCCAATGCCGGACCGGATCAGATCCTCACCTGTCTTCAGCCCTCCATCCAATTACAAGGTTCTGGTTCCGGCGGCGCCAGTTTTTCATACCAATGGTCGACCGCCACCGGCAATTTCACCTCGGGCGTCAATACCCTCACACCTTGGGTGAACATGCCAGGTTCCTATTCGCTCACGGTGACCAATACCGCCAACGGCTGCACGGCGACCGACGTGGCGAGTGTGTTCCAGGACATCGTGCCGCCCACGGCCGATGCCGGGCCGGCCATGCTGCTCAACTGTTTTACCCCGGTGATTACGTTGGTCGGGGGCGGGAGCACCGGACCACAGTATACTTATCAGTGGAATAGCCCCGACGGCGGACTTATCGTATCAGGGGCCACTATACTCAACCCCACTGTCGCCGAACCTGGCACCTATTGCCTGACGGTCACCAATACCTTCAACGGCTGTACCGCGACCGACTGCACGGTGGTGAATCTGGATGCTGTCTTCCCGTTAGTGAGTATCCTCCCTCCGGCGCCGCTCACCTGCGCCAATACTTCCGTCACCCTTCAGGCCCAGGGAACAGGCGGTCCCAATTTGACCTACCTATGGACGGGGCCCGGCATGTCGCCCGGCCAGTCGTTTTTGCAAAACCCGGTAGTGAACCTGCCCGGAACCTACTGCGTAGTGGTGACCAACACGATCAACGGCTGCACCTCGATGTCCTGCGTGGATGTGCCCCAGGACGTAACGCCCCCCTCTGTTTCAGTCAATGCCACGACCATGTCCTGCGCCGACCCCCAGGCCCACCTGAGCGCTGTCGCGACGCCTCCGGGGGTATTTGACTACCAATGGAGCGGGCTGTACAATTTCACCGCCACGGGTCCATACATCGACCCGCTGGCCGGCACTGAAGCCGTTTACACCGTTACCGTCACCAACCTGAACAATGGCTGCACCTCCACGAGCGAGGTGCAGGTGCTGGGCGATACCACCATGCCACGCGTGGACGCTTTGATCGTGCCGGTGCAATGCGGTTCGTCGCAGGGGGAAATCACGCTGACTCCGAACCCTGCCGGCCAGCAACTGGATTTTTTCTGGAACAACGGCGCGACGGGCCAGCACGTGACCTCGCTCACTCCGGGCTTGTACATCGTCACCATTGTCGACAACGTCAGCGGATGCACCAAGGCTGTGGCCTACGAAGTCAGCAATGAATCCATCGCTTATACCACCAATATTACGCAAGTGACTTGTGCGGGCAGTGCCACCGGAGCCATAACAGTTCTGCCGCAAAACGGCACCCCGCCGTTCGACTATCAATGGCTCGGCCCGAATGGGTTTACTTCCAACCAACAGGGTGGGATCACCGGTCTGATTGCAGGCACGTACAACGTGACGATCACCGATGCCACGGGCTGCAGCGGGGTGAGCAACTGGGGGGATATATGGGTATGGCAACCCTCGCCGATCAGTATCTGGGCGGGCGGCACCACTGTATTCCCTTCCTGTAACAACGACGGCGCAATCAGCATTCCGCTCCCCGGAGGCGGCATACCACCCTATTCATACGCCTGGATCGGACCCAACGGATTTATATCGACCCAAAAAGATATCAGCGGGCTTCCCGGAGGCGCCTACACCCTCACCGTCACGGATGCCAACGGCTGCACTTTCGTGTCGAGCCCGTATACCGTCCCGACCAGCCAGCCTCCACAGGTCAGTTCCAATGTGAGCAATATCACCACCTGTGCGCCGGGTTCCATTGTGCTGACCAGCACCCTTCCGGGGGTAAATATGGAATACAACTGGTCGGATGGTGAAACGACAACGGCCATTATCGTGACGGCCCCCGGTAATTATTCCGTCACGGTAACCAATGCTTTGAGCGGATGCACCACGCAACTCGATTTCTTCATCATTGAAATCTCCGACCCGTCGTGTACGGCCATCAAAGGAAAAGTTGTCCAGGACCATAATTCCAACTGTATCAGCGACCTGGGCGATACCGGCCTGGGCGGCTGGATCGTGGAAGCCATTGGGACGGACACATTTTATGCCGTTACTGCCGCCGACGGTTCCTATCAAATGACGGCTTTGCCGGGTGATTTCGATCTTCAGG
>JBGAJY010000115.1:0-18255 GCA_044224705.1 Saprospiraceae bacterium | reverse complement strand
CCAAAAAAAACGCGGCTCCGAACCATCGGAGCCGCTTTTTTTATGCAGTAAGGGCGCTTATTTCAGTTTAACTGCGGTAGCCACGGAGGCTTTTTGTTTTACCTGCTCTTCGTCGAAGGGTTTGAGCGTGATGCTCACCGTATGGCCTTCGTCGGTGACTTCCGAGAGTGTGTTGGTGGATTTTTTCACCATTTTGTCCGGGAAATGGTACACCTGCTGGTAGGTCATGTCGGCAAAGAACATCTGGATCATTTCCGAGTTGTCTTCTGCGCCTTCTTCTTCGGTTTCCGTCAGGGCTTTTTTGAGTTCGGCACCGATGTCGCCCGTTGCCAGTCGCTCAAAGTTTTTGCCGTTGAACTTGAACACTTCGTCGGCCTTGGCATCATATTTTTCCTTGTTGATGATTTTCATGGCTTTGTTGAGGGCTTCAACATTGGCAAAATCAAAGGAATAGCCGAAAATGTAGGTGCTGGTGTCGCTCATTTCCTTGATATTGGAAATGCCGGCCACGCCGCGCAGCGATTTGGACACGCCTGAAAGTTCTGCGCCCATGTCGGCCATAGAGTTGTCTTCTGCGGGAGCTTCGTCGGGATTGGGCTCCATAGCCACACCACTGGAGTCGGTAGCTGTGCTGTCCCCTCCCATATCTTTGAGCGCATCCATCATGCTTTTGACCTCGCTCATGTCGATCGTCATTTTGTACGTGCCGGATTTGTCGTTCCGGAAAGTGACTTCTTCGATGATGTGTAAGCAACTGGTCAGCGTCATGACGCCGATGGCAAGGAGAAGGGTGAGCAGATTTTTTGAATTTTTCATTGAATGAAATACTGGTTTTGTGATTGATTTTGATTTGAAACAACGCTATTCGAGCACAAATTCCTTGCTGACACGAATATTATCTTTTTCCAGTTCAAGGACGTAAACGCCTTTTTGCAAATAGTATTTGCCCGTGTCTGCTTTCGGGATTTCGATGGTTTTACTATTGTCCTTGTCAGCAGATTCGAGATATTTTTGATATTTTTTCAACACATCTTCATGAATATCCAAAGCGAAGGTAAATGAGTTAAATCCTTTAACACAATCCGCCACGCCATTATTTAAGACCAATCCGTCTTTAGTCCGGATGATCCAGCTCACTTTTCCGTCTGAATTAGCGCAATATGCTATCGGCAGTTCCGGACTTTTCAACGCTGTCCAGGGTTGTTTTTTACCCCAGTTTTTTGAAAATTTCTTCTTCGGGATATCGAACAGGAAAATGGCCGCAGCCAGCACTTCAGCGTTCATCAACTGGATCTGGCTGATGTCCGTCCGGTACATCGAACGGCCGTGCGTGCCTATCACCAGATCGCTGTTTTTCTCCTGAATGGCCAGGTCATGCACCGCCACAGCCGGAAAATCTTTACCCAAAGCCTGGAAACTTCTTCCCCGGTCGAAAGAGACGTACAGTCCGTGGTCGGTGCCGACATACAACAGGTCGGGATTGACAGGGTCTTCCCGCACGACGTTGACCGGCTCGGCCGGCAGGTCCAGGCCAAGCTGGGTCCAATGTTGGCCATAGTCCTCAGAAACAAAGAGATACGCTGTAAAATCGTCCCAGCGGTAGCCGTTCAGGCTGGCGTACACGCGGCTTTTTTCGTGGGCTGAGGCCACCACTCGCGACACCCAAAGTTGTTGGGGCAGAGAGTCTGAAATACGGGTCCAGGTATCGCCGCCGTCGCGGGTGACGTGGATCAGACCGTCGTCCGAGCCGGCGTACAGCAGGCCGAATTTTCTCGGGCTTTCACAAATCGTACTCAGGGTTCCATAGGGCACATTGCCGGGTCTGCCGCCGTTGGTCAGGTCGCCTGAAATGGCTTCCCAGTTGTCGCCCCGGTCAAACGACCGGTACAAGCGGTTAGCGCCCAGGTACAGCACATCCTGGTTGTGGCGGCTCAGCCAGATCGGGGTTTGCCAGTTGAAACGCAAGGGGCGCTCGCCGAGTTCGTGTTTGGGTGTAATGTATTGCTGCGCGCCGCTGCGGCGGTTCATCCGGAAATAATTGCCGAACTGGAAACCGGTGTAGATCGTGTTGTTGTCGCGGGTGTCGACGGCGATTTGCATACCATCGCCGCTGATGAGTTCTTCATACGGATACTGTCCGGTTTGATGCCACTGATCGGAGGCTTCGTAATTTGACGGACCCACCCAGACACCGTTGTCCTGGGCGCCCCCGTAAACCTGGTAGGGGTCCGCATCGTCCACTGCGACGGCGTAGAACTGCCCCACGGGCGGGTTGTTGCACTTGATCCAGGAGGCTCCGTTATCCCAGGAGATGTTGAGACCGCCGTCATTGCCGTTGATGAGGTGGCCGGGGCGTTGGGCGTTCAGCCAAAGGGCGTGGTGGTCGACGTGTACGTTGTCTCCGTTGATGCTTTTCCAGGTCTTGCCGCCGTCGTCACTGGTTACGATATAAAAACCGAGCAGGTAGACCTTGTCCGGATCATTGATCTGGCAACGGATGTTGGAGAAATAGTAACCGTAGGTGAAGTTGATGCCGTCGAGCGGATCGGTATGGGTTTTCTGCCAGCTGCGCCCTCCGTCGTCACTGCGGTACACTTCGGCGCCGTGGTAATTGGTTTCGAAAAGGTTCGTGTTGGCATCTTCGAGGTACTCGACAAGGGTAATGGGTCTGATCTTGTCTTTTTCCACCAAGTCCTTGATTTTCCGCGCGTTGTATTTTTCCGGGAAATTATTCTGCTTTAAAAAACCGTTGAGTTTGTCATCGGCAATTTTTAGAAAATCGGCCTTGGAAATGCTGCGCAGATCGTCTTTCGTGAGTACGTCGGTCTTTTTTTCTTCCTTTTTGGGTTTAAGGTTCTGGTTGTCCACACTGGCGTAGAGCACGGTTTTTCCTTTGTCCGCACCTGCACACAAACCGATGCGCCCAATGTTGGGTCCTGTTGGAAAACCGCTTTCTGGGGTATTCAACCGCTCCCAGTTGTCGCCGCCATCGGTGCTTTTCCAAATCCCCGAACCGGGGCCGGCGCCGCTGAAATTCCAGGCCCGGCGTTCGCGCTGCCAGGTGGCAGCGTACAGGGTATTGGGGTCCAGGGGGTCGGCGCAGAGGTCGATGGCCCCTGTATTTTCGTCCACAAAAAGGGTTTGTTTCCAGTTGAGCCCGCCGTCGGTTGTTTTGTACACGCCACGCTCCGGATTGGGGGAGTAAAGGTGGCCCAGAACGGCCACCCAGAGCACGTTCGGTTGTCCCGGTTGAAGGATAATCCGGCCAACGTGCTGGCTTTCGGACAGGCCGCGCCACGTCCAGGTTTTGCCGCCGTCGGCGCTGCGGTAGATTCCTGTACCGGCATACGACGAACGGCTGGAATTGTTCTCTCCTGTGCCGACCCAGATCACACCATGAGCCCAGTCGACCGCGATATCGCCGATGGTCATGGCGGCTTCGTGGTCAAAAACCGGGGTGAAAGTGGTGCCGTTGTTGGTCGTGTGCCAGAGCCCGCCGGAAGCATAGGCCACGTAGAATTCGGTGGGGTCTGCTGGGTTGACGTCCAGATCGGTGACGCGGCAGGAGAAAATGGAAGGGCCAATGCTCGTCACCGGGAGTTGGGTGGTCAACGAATTGTTTATCAGTGCTTTGCGTTGCTCATAGCCGAGCTGGCGGGCATCGGCCGGGGTGGGAGAGGACTGCGCTTCCACGCGAAGGACCAGGCCATTGAGCAGGAAAAAGAGGCTGAATTTCCCGAAGAGGAGATGTAGAGTGCGGCACATTTTACAGGAAGATTTTGCGGCAAGATATAATGGCCCCACAGAGTTTTCGCGACAGCCGGGGAAATTCCGACGGATACACCAGACGGGACCCCGATTACACCCGCTTTCGCATGAGCCAGTCCAATTGCGGCACGTCGGCGAGCCAGAATATTTCTGTGCCGAAGCGTTCGAAACCGCAGCGTTCATAAAACCGGACTGCCGCGGGCGTGTCCTGCCAAACGCTCAGCCATACCCAGTCTTTGCCCAGGTCATTGGCGCGCAAGAGAGCGTGTTCGAGCATTTTTTCACCGATGCGCCTGCCTTGAAGGGAAGGTTCGACGTAGAGCCGTTCTACATATATGGACCGTTCACCGGTCAGTTCCGGAGGGTTTTGATCAGCGATCAGTTTCAGGTAGGCTGCCAGTATATCGCCTTCGAAAGCGAGCCAGAATTCTGTGTCCGGACTTTGCATTTGCCTGAAAAAATGATCGGCAGCAAACACCTCCTGACAATATTCTTCAAAAGGCTGCGGGTCGTTGAGGTGCTGAAAAGCCGTGCGAAAAGTATGTTCGGCAAAGGCCAGCAGGGTGTCGAGATCCGAAGGTCCGGCACGGCGAAGGGTAATCATGGATAGTCCTAATTTGTTATAAATGAAAGACTTGTAAGTTCTCGCTATGGGGAAGTGTGGACAAAACGCCACGAAATTAATGGGTGGGGGGCCGCTGGACGGGGTGGCACAGATGTTTTTTCTTTCTCAGCAAACAGCAAACAAAACATAAAACCCACTCTTATGATTAAGCAACATCTTTTAGTTCTTATCGCCGTCTGCGCCGGTTATTTTGCGCAAGCCCAGGTTCAATCGCTGGGCCCGACCGTCGGCTTCAATTACGCATGGATGTCGGATATTAACGACGCCACCGGGAGGCCTTCCTTCAACATTGGCCTGATTTACAACTATAGCATTCTGGAAAACATAGGCCTGGGCGTCGAGGCGCGTTATTCGGAAGAAGGCGTTAAACAGGATATCGGCAGAAACACCTTGACCAGCAAAGTCAACTATGCCCGCATACCGCTTGAATTCAACTACTTTTTCGGCCAACTGGAGAATGATTTCCGCCCGAAAATCTTTGCCGGTCCGTCGCTGGCCTTTCTGGTTGGCGGGAAAACGGAAATACGCAACGGCGAAGTACTGACCACCGTTGATTCGAAAGATATTTTCGAAAAATTCGACTTCGGCGTCCATATCGGCACTGGTTTCAACTACCGTCTGGCGGAGATGACCTGGCTGAATTTCGATGTGGCCTACACCCACGGCCTAACCAGCGTAGTTCAAAACAATGGCGGCTCCGACGCGAAAAACCGTCTGGTCAACGTCAATTTGGGCATAGCCTTTGGATTCTAAACCAGGCAAATCATCACAAAAACTGAAATAATCGTTCTGCGATGTGGCCGCTTTCCCATTTTGGGGAGGCGGCTTTTTTTGTGAAATTTTGATGCAAAGGCTATTTTTCAGGATAAAAACCCTGGCTATGTTTATCGAACGCAATGTCTTTCATCTCAAATTCGGTTTGGGCAAACCCGCAACCGATCTCTGGCGCGCCTTTTTGCATACCGTGCCGGCTCAGCCTGATTTTCGGATACGATTGCTTTCCGACCTGAGCGGCCCCGCTTACGTACTGGTGCTCGAACTGGCTTATGGCACTTATGCCGAATTGGAGCCTTCGCGCTGCCGGCTCACGCAATTGCCGGGGTGGCGGGCGTTTTATGAGCAGTTTATTCCGATGTGTGAAAGGTCGGAGCGGACCTTGTACAGGGAGGTAGAAGGCATCACACTTGCAGCACCCCCACATTAAACTTCTCCACCTTCGCCCCGTTCGCGGCTTCGATGCCCATCGAAATCCAGCGCCGGGTATCCCGCGGATCGATGATCGCGTCCACCCAAAGCCGCGCGGCGGCGTACCAGGGCGTGGTTTGGGACTCGTAACGCGCCTTGATCTTTTCAAACAACTCCTTTTCGCCGGCCGGATCGGGGGCCGATCCTTTGTCTTTGAGCGATTGCACCTGGATTTGGGTAAGCACTTTGGCGGCCTGTTCGCCGCCCATGACGGCAATTTTGGCCGTGGGCCAGGCCACGATGAGCCGGGGGTCGTAGGCCTTTCCACACATGGCGTAGTTGCCTGCGCCGTAGGAATTGCCGATGATGACCGTGAATTTCGGCACTGTGGAATTCGACACGGCGTTCACCATTTTCGCGCCGTCTTTGATGATGCCACCGTGCTCTGAACGGGTACCGACCATGAAGCCCGTCACGTCGTGAAGGAACACCAGCGGGATTTTTTTCTGGTTGCAGTTCAGAATAAAACGGGTGGCTTTATCGGCCGAATCCGAGTAGATCACCCCGCCGAACTGGATTTCGCCTTTGGCATTTCTCACCACCTGACGGTTGTTGGCCACGATGCCCACCGCCCAGCCGTCGATGCGGGCGTAGGCGCAGAGGATGGTTTTACCGTAATGCTCCTTGTAAAAAGTCAGTTTGCCGTCGTCCACCAGGTGGCGGATCAACTCTGCGGAATCGTATGGTTTTGCCCCGTATTCGGGATAAAGAGCCAGCAAATCATCTCCGGTACCCTTTGGCGGCTGGGAGGCCACCCGGTCGAAACCGGCTTTATCGGGGTGTCCGAATTTGTCTACGAGATCCTTGATCGTGTCCAGGCAGGTCTTGTCGTCGGGCATTTTGTAGTCGGTCACCCCCGAGATTTCGGAGTGCGTGGCGGCTCCGCCGAGTGTCTCCCGGTCGGCTTCTTCACCGATGGCCGCCTTGACGAGGTAAGGCCCCGCCAGGAATACGGAGCCTGTTTTTTCCACGATCAGCGCCTCGTCCGACATGATGGGCAGGTACGCCCCGCCGGCGACGCAGCTGCCCATGATGGCGGCGATCTGCGGGATGCCCGCGGAGGACAGTTTGGCGTTGTTACGGAAAATGCGTCCGAAATGTTCCTTATCGGGAAAAATCTCGTCCTGCATGGGCAGGTACACCCCGGCCGAATCGACGAGGTAAATGATCGGCAGGCGGTTCTCCATGGCAATTTCCTGGGCGCGCAGGTTTTTTTTGCCGGTAATAGGAAACCAGGCCCCGGCTTTTACCGTGGCATCGTTGGCCACGACAATGACCTGCCTGCCCCGCACATAACCGATCACCACCACTACGCCTCCGGCGGGGCAGCCGCCGTGCTCGGCATACATCTCATAACCTGCGAAGGCGCCCACCTCGATGCGCGGCCGGCCGGCATCCAGCAGGTAGTCGATGCGTTCGCGGGCCGACATTTTGCCTTCCGCATGGAGTTTTTCCAGGCGTTTGGGGCCGCCGCCGGCATGGATTTGTTCGAGGCGGCGGTTCAGGTTGGAGATGGCGAGTTTGAGCGCGTCGATGTTTTTCTCCTGGTCGAGGGTAGGCGAATTTGCTTGGGACATTGGTCGGTAAAGGCAAGATGAATGAAGTCGATCAGTAACCGGAAAACTGGAATTGAAGTTTTGGATGCGAGAAATTAATCCCTGTACCGCTTGGTCAGGTCTTGATAAAAATCGATCCGCCGGTCGCGGAAAAACGGCCAGATACGGCGCACGTCCTCGATTCGCTGGCGGTCAATTTCCACGACTGCATTCTGCTCTTCGAGGGCGGGAGAAAGGTGCAATATTTCCCCTTGCGGACCGGCCACAAAACTTTGACCCCAAAATTGGATGCCGTTGGTCGCCCCCGACCAATCGGGCTCGTGTCCTGTGCGGTTCACGGTGACTACCGGCAGGCCGTTGGCCACGGCATGGCCGCGCTGGATGGTGAACCAGGCGCCATGCTGTCGGTCCTTTTCTTCGGGACTGTCAGTGCTTTCCCAGCCAATTGCGGTTGGATAGATCAACAGTTCGGCGCCGGCCAGGGCCATCAGGCGCGCCGCTTCTGGGTACCATTGGTCCCAGCAGACCAGCACGCCCAGTTTGCCGACGGAAGTCTGGATGGGCTGGAAACCGAGGTCGCCGGGCGTGAAATAGAATTTTTCGTAGTAAGCGGGGTCGTCCGGGATGTGCATTTTGCGGTATTTCCCGGCGATGCTGCCATCTTTTTCAAACACGACAGCGGTGTTGTGATAAATCCCCGGCGCGCGTTTTTCGAACAAGGAACTCACCAGGACTACACCATTCCGGCGGGCGGCATCGGCAAAAATTTCGGTTTCGGGCCCAGGTATCGGCTCAGCCATCTCAAACATGCGGGTGTCTTCAGCCTGGCAGAAATAGATGCCGCAATGGAGTTCCTGCAACACCACCAGCCGGGCACCCTGCGCAGCACAGTCGGCGATGCCGCGTAGGGATTTTTCAATGTTGGCCATTTTATCGTCCGAATTGCTTTGCTGGACAAGGCCTATTTTAAGTAACTTGCTCATATTCATCAGGGAAATAAACTGTTTGGATTGGGGGCAGTGGGTGTATCAAAAATCATTGATCACACCGGCCGGGTATTGCATGGTAACACAATGCAGCGAACCATGTTGAGTAATTAACGGCCTGCAATCGACGCCGATGACTTCCCGTTCGGGGAACACACCTTTAAGTATATATAAGGCTTCGGCATCTTGCGGAAGGCGGTAGGTAGGAACAAGTACTGCACCGTTGATGATCAGGAAATTCGCATAGGTGGCTGGAAGGCGGTGGCCATCCGGCGCGAAACAAGCCGATGGCCAGGGCAGGGGAATAAGCCGGTAGGGTTCACCCATTGTGGTGCGGAAATTTTGCAACTCGGCTTCCATCTGGGCTAATGCGTGAAAATGCTCGTCCGAAGGGTCGTCACATTTTACATAGGCGATGGTGTGTTCGTCGCAAAAGCGCGCCAGGGTATCGATGTGGGAATCGGTGTCGTCACCGGCCAGGTAGCCGTGGTGCAGCCATAAAACGCGCTTTAAACCAAAAATTTCTTTCAACTGGGTTTCAATTTCAGCCTGGTTCAGGTGCGGATTTCGGTTCGGAGACAAAAGGCATTGGCTGGTAGTCAGCAGAGTGCCCGCACCGTCGCTTTCGATACCGCCACCTTCGAGTACGAGTCCCATGGTCCGGACGGGCGCCTGAAAAATGTTGTTTTTTGCGAGTCGGGCAGTAATTTGGTTGTCCTTGTCTGCCGGGAATTTGAGCCCCCAGCCATTGAAAACGAAATCAAGTATGACGGGTTTTCCGTTTTCGAGGATGGTGATGCCGCCGTGGTCGCGGGCCCAGGTATCGTTCGAGGCGATTTGCGTGAGGAAGTAATTTTCGATGTTGCCGGAAAGTTCATGGCTGACGGCCATGGCATTGTCGCAAACAATCAGCACTTTTTGAAAACGGCCGATCTGTTTTGCAATGTCCAGAAAGCAGGGAAGGACGGTCTGAAGCGAATCGGCCCAGTCGGAATATTCGTGCGGAAAAGTCAGTTGAACGGCGCTTTGTGGTTCCCATTCAGCGGGCAGACGTCGTTGTGGAAAGGAGTCGGGCATATCTTGAAATTGGGCAGCAAAGTTAGGCGAAAGGCAGCAGACAATCCGTGGTCTGGTATCGGTCAGTATCCTGCATATATTCTGTATTGAGTGCTTCCTTTTCTCAAAATATCGTTAATTTTCGACCAGATTTGACCATTGAAAACTTTGTGAAAAAAGACTTTGTGCGAATGATAATTGAATTCTACCTTAGCAGCGGCTTAGTGTAAAGCAGACACATAAGGCATCCCCCACCAACCCTGGCCCCATTCTAATAACTTTTCTTAATCCGTTCTTTTTGAGGCTGATGTAGTCTAATAATGCGGCTCGTTTCCCTATACCGTGGAGAACTTTCACTTCGTGTGAATCATATTCTTTCACTAAACTTAACTCACTTTCGTATGAAGTTTTTGCACACCCTTACCAGGTCTGGGCTGTTGGTGGCATTGCTGATGCTGCTTGCCAACGCTGCTTGGTCGCAACGCACCATCAGAGGCAAGGTCACAGACGCTGAATCTGGTGAAGCACTGATCGGTGCAACGGTTTCAGTTGTAGGCACTACTCGTGGCGCGACAACTGACATCGACGGTAATTACACCGTCGAAGTTCCAGAAGGCAGCCAGCAATTGCGATTTGCTTACACAGGCTATGCCGAATTGATGATCACCCTGGGCGCCTCCAACGAGGTGCTTGCCGCGCTGAAGCCCGGCACCTTGCTCGATGAAGTGGTCGTCGTTGGCTATGGTACCGTGAAAAAAAGCGATGCCACCGGCGCTGTCACATCTGTTACTGAACAAAACTTTAACCACAACGTGGTTGCTCCTGAGCAGCTGATCCAGGGCCGCGCGGCCGGGGTGAGCGTCACGAACAACAGCGGCGAACCGGGTAGCGGCATCAACATCCGTATCCGCGGTACCACGTCCGTGCGCAGTGGCAACAACCCACTGTTTGTGGTTGACGGTGTTCCCCTCAGCGGCGATGAAACCACCGGCGGAAACAGTGACGGCGGTCTGGGCCGCCAGGCTGCCCGCAACCCGCTCAACTTCCTGAACCCGAATGACATTGCCAGCATCGACATTTTGAAAGATGCCTCCGCAACGGCTATTTACGGTTCCCGTGGCGCCAACGGCGTGGTAATTATCACCACCAAAAGCGGCCAAAGTGGCAAGGGCGTACTGGAGTATGGCTACACACTTGGTTTCGGCAAAATTGCGAAGAAGTACGATGTCCTTGACCGTGACGCTTTTGTGCGCGGCTGGTCGAACCTCAACCCTGGTGTCGCCACCAGCACGGTTGACTTTGGCAGCAGCACCGACTGGCAGGATGAAATCACCCGTACCGCATTCAGCAACAACCACAGCCTGTCCTTCGGCGCCGGCGACGGCAAAGGTGACTTCCGCTTCTCCCTGGGCTACATGGATCAGGACGGCATCATCAAGGAAAGCGGTATTCAGCGCCTTTCCGGTCGCTTCAACGGTTCGCGCAAATTCATCGACGACCGCCTGAAAATCGGTACAAACTTTGTCGTTTCGCAAACCCATGACGACGGTGCGCTGATCTCGGACAACGCCGGTTTTGAAGGCGACCTTTGGTCCAATGCCCTGAAAGCCAATCCGACAGCCCCTGTTTACGCTGCTGACGGCACCTTCCGGCAAGTGTCCAATTCGGAGCCCAATCCGGTGGCCATGATCGATCTGACCAAAGACTTTACCAACACCTTGCGTGCTTTGGGCAATATCAATGCCGAGATCAAGATTTTTGACGGACTTACCTTCAAAACGGTGTTGGGCTATGACCACTCGGTTTCGAGCCGTAAAGCCGCCTTCTCGCGTGACCTGCTCGCCGGCCAGGACTTCTTCGGCCATGGTAGTCTGTTTATCAACGACATCGAAAACAGCAACAAACTTTGGGAGAACTACTTTACCTACAACCGCGGTTTTGGTAATGTGGACCTGACAGCCCTCGTGGGTTATTCGTACCAGAAATTCGACTTCAGCCAGAAGCGTTTTCAATTAAGCAATTTCAGGACTTCGGACCTGGATCTGATGATCAACAACTTTGCCTCGGTAGCCGTAACCAATGGCGGCAACCTCCAGCCGGCCGTCGTACCGGTAAATTCGAGCCTGTTTACGGACGAACTGCAGTCGTACTTCGGCCGCGTCAACCTTGGCATCAGGGACAAATACCTCTTCACTGCCACATTGCGTGCCGACGGTTCCACCAAATTCGGCCCAGGCAACAAGTATGGCTATTTCCCTTCCTTCGCGTTCAAATGGCGCCTTGCTGAAGAAAGCTTCATCCCCGAATTTTTCACCGATCTGGGCCTTCGTTTGGGCTACGGCGAAACGGGTAACCAGGCTATTCCGCACAACCTGTACCAACGGCGCGACCGCTACGGCGACTGGAATATCGACAATGGCACCAATGTCGGTGGCGGCGGTATCTCCTCCGTGGCATTCCCCAACCCAGATCTGAAATGGGAAACCACTACGCAAACCAACGTTGGGGTTGACTTTGCCTTCTGGAATTTCCGTATTTCCGGTAGCATCGACGTGTACCAGAAAAATACGAAAGACCTCCTGATCAAAGTGGTCAGCGCCCAGCCTGCCGTCAATCCTTTCGTTTGGAAAAACCTGGATGCCAATGTGCAGAACCAGGGTCTCGAACTCGGCCTGAACGTGGTTGCAATTGATCAGATCAGGGTCTGTCCGGCGCTTTTGCCCAGCGGATTGCCGAAGGACAACCGCTTTTTGCCTTCTTCGTACGTGAATTCCTCGGTTATGATGACAACGGCGTATCCATTTACAACGGCGACTATCAGAAATTCGTGGACGCCAGCCCGATTCCGAAAATCACCGCCGGCCTGACGAACCAGTTCACCTACGGTGACCTCGACCTGAGCATTTTCTTCTACGGACAATTCGGCCACTACGTGTACAACAACACGGCTAATGCGCTGTTTACCGCTGGTGCACTGGGCAACGGCCGGAACGTGACCGCTGATGTGATCGGCAACGGCGAAAGCCGCCTGAACGCACCGGACGTATCGACGCGCTTCCTGGAAAAAGCAGATTTCGTACGCCTCCAGGATGTTACGCTTGGCTATAATATCCCGCTGAAAAGCAAGTATGTTTCCTCGCTGCGCGTGTTTGCCAGCGGCCAGAACCTCGCTCTGTTCACGCAGTACAGCGGCCTGGACCCCGAAGTCAACACTAACAAACAGTTGGAAGACGTGCCTTCGCTCGGTATTGATTACAGTGCTTATCCGCGTGCCAGAACGTATTCAATCGGCGCAAACATTACTTTCTAAAAACTACTCAAAAATTTACGTATATGAAAAACAGTAAATTTTTTCTTTTCCTGATGCCGGGTCTGCTTTGCCTGTTTTTGATTCAGGCTTGCACTAACCTTGAAGTCAAGGAAAATGACTCCGTTGTCGTAACCGGCACGGATGCAACAACCGCGGGAGACCCGGCTGCTCTCCTGGCTTCGGCGTATACTGACCTCGGTGAATTCACCAACCAGGACTTCACCTACTCCCTGTTCGAACACGTATCGGACGAAATGATCCCCCCGACCCGTGGTGTGGACTGGGGGGACAACGGCGTTTGGCGTACCCTGCATGCACACACCTGGGACGCTACGCACTCCTACATCCTGGGTAGCTGGAACCGCCTCAATTCACGCGTTTTCAAATGCAACCAGGGCCTCGCTGCCAGCCCCACTCCCGAGCAGGCTGCACAAATGAAATTCCTGCGCGCCTTCTACATGTACCACATTATGGACCTCTGGGGCCAGGTGCCTTTCCGCAATGTGGATGAGGGCGTAGACGTGAACCCCCGGGTGCTTTCCCGCTCCGAGGCTTTCGATTTTGTTGAAAAAGACCTGCTCGAAGCACTGCCCAACCTGCCCGTGATCGGACCGGTCGGCAATAACACGATTGGCTCCAGGGCTGCCGCCAATATGCTGCTGTCCCGTCTTTACCTGAACAAGGCCGTGTTTAAATCCGGCGCTCCGGCAGGCCCTTACAGCTTTGACAACGGCGACATGGCCAAAGTCATCCAGTACTGCGATGCAGTGACTGCCGACGGCTTCAGCCTCGATCCCGACTACTTCAACATCTTCAAAGCCGGTGAGGCCGCAGAAGTTATTTTCAACAGCCCGGAAGGCTCCCCGCAGAACCGCGTACACATGACGCTGCACTACGACCAGAACCCAAGCGGCTGGAACGGATTTGCTACACTCGCTGATTTTTATGCCAAATTCCAGGACGGCGACCAGCGCAAAGGCAAACCCGGCAAACAGGACGGAACACCTTTCCAAGGTGTTGGTTACGGTTTCCTGATCGGCCAACAATACGACGACAATGGTCAACCCATCATCAACTCGCGTAGCGGTCTGCCTTTGGCCTTTACTCCGGACTGCCCCCTTTCAGGCGCCCGTACTGAACAAGGTATCCGTGTAATGAAATACCACGCCGGCGAATACGGGAAATACATCCTGATGCGCTACGGTGAAGTGGTGCTGAACAAAGCGGAAGCCCAACTGCGCAGTGGTGATGCTGCAGGCGCTCTGGCAACCGTGAATGGCCTTCGCGCTATCCGTGGCGCAACAGCCCTCGGCTCCATCGACCTGCCCGGTTTGCTCGACGAGCGTGGCCGCGAACTGTACTGGGAAGGCTACCGCCGCGACGATCAGGTTCGCTTCGAAACCTTCGACGATACCTGGTCCGAAAAAACGGTGACCGATAAATACCGTGTACTGTATCCCATTCCGCAACAGGCACTCGATTCCAACCCGAACCTGAAGCAGAATGATGGATATTGATCCTTGTAAATTCTTGATTTCGGGAAAAATGGCAATTCAGTAGTGCGATTTTTTTCAGATCAAATGCCAGTATTTAACAACAGGCCGCCTCCTTTCCGGGGCGGCCTGTTGCTTTGCCCTTCATACCTTCGCACAAACTCAATTCGCACAATGATCTCTTTTTTCAGGTCAGTCGCCAGCCTTGTCGCCATTGCTCTCCTTTGTTTTTCGTGCTCCTCCAAAAAATCCAAAACGCTGTTCGAACAAATGCCGTCCGACAGGACAGGCATCCGTTTTGTGAACAAAGTGGACAACACGGAGGACTTCAATATTTTCAGCTACCGCAATTTTTACAACGGCGGCGGAGTGGCCATAGGTGATGTGAACAACGACGGCCTTGCCGATGTGTACCTCACCTCGAACATGGGCGACAATAAACTTTATCTGAACAAAGGCAATTTCCAGTTCGACGACGTGACCGAACAGGCGGGCGTCAAAGGTTCCAAATTCTGGAGCACCGGCGTTGTTTTTGTCGACATCAATGCCGATGGCCTCCTGGACATTTTTGTGTGCAATGCCGGCTATTCCAAAGATCAACTGCCTGAAAAAGAATTGTTTGTCAACCAGGGCATGACCAATGGCGTGCCCACCTTCGTGGATAAAGCTGCTGAGTACGGCCTGAACGAAAAGGGCTACACGACCCACGCCGCATTTTTTGATTACGACCTCGATGGCGACCTCGACTGCTATATTTTGAACAACAGTTTTATGCCGGTCAATACGCTGAATTTCAGCAACAACCGCGAACTCTACGCTGACGACTGGCCCGTGGCTGATTTCCTGAAAGGCGGCGGCGACAAACTCTTCCGAAACGACGGCGGGAAATTTGTGGAGGTGACCCGGCAATCGGGTATCTACGGCAGCCTCATCGGCTTTGGCCTGGGTGTCACGGTGGGCGATGTGAACGGCGACTACTGGCCCGACCTCTACATTTCCAACGATTTTTATGAACGTGACTACCTCTACATCAACCAGAAAGACGGAACCTTCAAAGAAGAAATCGAGCAGTGGATGCAGCACCTCAGCCTGGCTTCCATGGGCGCCGACATGGCCGATATCAACAACGACGGCTACCCTGAAATTTTTACCACCGAAATGCTGCCCGCCGATGAAAAACGGCTCAAAACCACCACGCTTTTCGAGAACTACAACATTTACCAACTGAAACAACAGCGCGGTTTTTACCACCAGTACATGCAGAACTGTCTGCAACTCAACAACAAGGACAAGACGTTCAGCGAGATCGCACATTTCTCTGGCGTTGCCGCGTCGGACTGGAGCTGGGGCGCCCTCATGTTCGACATGGACAACGACGGCTACCGCGACATTTATGTCTGCAACGGTATTTACAAAGACGTCATCGATCAGGATTTTATCGACTTTTTTGCCGACGAAGTGGTGCAGAAAATGGCGCTGACCGGCAAAAAAGAGCAGATCAACGAAATCCTGAACAAAATGCCCTCGGTGCCGATTCTCAACAAGGTGTTCCACAACCGCGGCGACCTTCAATTTGACGACATCGGCCCCGAATGGGGTTTCAATACACCTTCCTTTTCCAATGGCGCAGCCTACGGCGACCTCGACAATGACGGCGATCTCGACCTGGTGGTCAACAACGTCAACATGGAAGCCTTTGTGTTCAATAACCACGCGAGAGAAAAACCGGACAACCATTACCTCAGCATTCAATTGCAAGGCAAAGGCCAGAACAGCTTCGCCGTCGGTTCGCAGGTGTTCGTATACCGCGGCGGCGAACAACTCAACTACCAACTCTACCCCTCGCGCGGCTTCCAATCGTCCGTGGATTATAAAATGGTGTTCGGCCTCGGGCCCAACAAAGCCGTCGACTCGCTCCTTGTGATCTGGCCGGACCGCACTCAATCGCTGTTGCGGCAGCCTCCGACCGATACCACTTTGCAACTTTCCTGGGCCAAAGCCGAAGGCCCCCTGGCTGGTAATTTGTATGATTTTTCAACCGTGGGGGAAAAAATCTTCAAGGAAATTCCCGGCAACTTTGAAGCCCACAAGGAAGACGGGTTTGTGGATTTTTATCAGGAAGGTCTGAGTTACAGGATGTTGTCGCGGGAAGGCCCACGCGCGGCAGTCGCCGATGTGAACCGGGACGGTCGTGACGATGTGTTCATTGGGGGAGCCAAAGGCCAGCCGGGCCAGTTGTATGTTCAGGCGGCCAATGGCACCTTTGCCCGCAGCGACCGGGCCACGTTCGATCCTGATTCCATCTATGAGGACACCGCTGTCTTGTTCTTTGATGCCGATGGGGACAAAGACCCCGACTTGTTTATTGGTTCAGGAGGGAACGAACAAACAACCGGTTCGAGGTACATGCAATGCAGACTGTACTTCAACGACGGCAAGGGGCATTTTACCCGCGACGAGCGAGCGTTACCGCTCACCGGCTTCAATACGGCTGTGGCTGTCCCGCTCGATTTCGACCAGGACGGCGACCTGGATTTATTCGTGGGAAGCCGCAGCATGCCGGGCGTATACGCCATGACGCCACGCCATTTCATTATGCAAAATGACGGGACCGGTCACTTCACCGATGTGGCCAAAACGGTCATGCCGGAATCCTCCGTCCTCGGCATGGTGACCGATGCCAAACTGGCGAACGTCGTCGGCGATGCGGCGCCCGAACTCGTCGTGGTCGGCGAATGGCGTATGCCGAGGATTTTCAGTATCAGCAACGGTCGTTTTTCCCTCGTAAAATCCAACCTGGACCAATACTCCGGCTGGTGGTACGCCCTGCAAACGGACGACGTGGATGGCGACGGCGATCAGGACCTCATCCTGGGCAACCTGGGCCAGAATTTCTACTTCAACGGCAGCGCCGACCAGCCCGCCAAACTTTGGGTCAACGACTTCGACCACAATGGAACCCTCGAAAAAATCCTGACCCGCCGTGTGGACGGACGCGACATGCCCGTGGTCATGAAAAAAGAACTGACCGGCCAAATCCCTTCCCTGAAAAAACAGGTGCTGCGCCATTCGGACTACGCGCAAAAGTCCATTCAGGACCTTTTTACACCTGAAGTATTGAGTAAAACCGCCGTTTTCGAGGGGAACTATTTCTCTTCGGCAGTTGCCCTGAACAAGGGCGACGGCCGGTTCGAACTCGTGCCGCTGCCGCAGTGCGTACAATTCTCCTGCACCTGCGCCATCTGGTGCGGCGACCTGAACGGCGACGGCAAAAACGACCTCGTGACGGCCGGCAACGACGGCGGGTTCATGCCCCAATTCGGCCGGCAGGACGCGAGCTTCGGGCATGTTTTGCTGAACAAGGGCAGCGGCAAGTACGATGTGATCGAAAACAGGCAAAGCGGTTTTTACCTGCGCGGCGATGTCAAAACGCTGGTGGCGCTGCGCATGGGCGGGAAAGCCTGTCTTCTGGCCACCGTCAATAATCAGGCCCCCCGGCTTTTCCTGTTGGAAAACAACGCATCACTTCAATGACCTGCCTGGTTGCAAAGGCAGTCAATCCCTGATTTTCTCTAAGCAATCTTATAAAAGAAACGCTATGTGGTTCAAATCCGCACCCATTTACCTCTTTTTCATCGTTTTTGCCCTTTCGTGTAAACAAGGTCCGCCGGAAAGCCCGGCTTTTCAACTGCTCCGCAAAGACGCCACCGGTCTCGATTTTCAAAACGTGCTGCACCAGACGGGGGAGTTCAATATTTTCAATTACATGTATTTTTTCAACGGCGGAGGCGTCGGGGCCGGCGATTTCAACAACGACGGACTCGTCGATCTGTACTTCACCAGCAACATGGGGCCGAACCGGATGTTCCTCAACCAGGGCGGCTTGAAGTTCAAAGACGTGACCGAACAAGCCGGCGTAGCGGGCGCGGAGGGCTGGACCTCCGGCGTGAGTGTGGTCGACATCAACAACGATGGCATGCTGGACCTGTACGTCGGATGCCTGGGCGAATACCAGAACATTCGCGGCCAGAACCAGCTTTTTGTGTGCAAACAGATCGTCGACGGCGTGCCCGTGTACGAAGATGAGGCAATCTTATACAACCTCGATCTGGTCGGATTCTCCACCCAGGCGGCGTTTTTTGATTATGATCTTGACGGTGATCTCGATATGTTCCAGCTGAATCATTCCTTGCACCAAAATGGAACATTCGGACAA
>JBGAJY010000114.1:0-18514 GCA_044224705.1 Saprospiraceae bacterium | reverse complement strand
CATCACTCATCACTAAATTACAGGCAACCCTTCGCGCGCCACGCGCGTCATTGTCCCCGCACCGGTTTCTCCCGGTGCCCAATACCAACACTACCTGCTTTTGAAGATGACGAAGAAGAACATCCTGCTGGCGGCCACCGGTACGCTTTGCCTGACTGCGCTTTTTGCCTTTACCGCGCCGAAAAACGTGCGCGACAACGTATTCACGTTGTTTTTTCCTGAAAAAACGCCGCCCGTGGCAGTGGCGCGGCCCCTGGCCCCGGCCGCGAAAAGCCGCGATCAATCCGCACTCGATCAGCCCCTGGTTGCGGCTGAAACGGTGGTCGACACCCCGCCGCCCCTTCAGGAGCGCTTCGACGATTTTATCAACGGAGGCAACCCCAACCCCGTCGACCTGCAGGACCCCAAGGCCGTGCAGCAGGAAGTGGAGTACGATCCGGAAACCAATATGTACATCATCACCGAAAAAATCGGCGATGAATTTTACCGGGCGCCCACCTACATGACCTTCGACGACTACCTGAAATGGCGCGAAGAACAGCAGCAGCGCGAGTATTTCGACCGCCTGCAGGGCGTGTCGTCGGCGGGTAAAAACGGCAGCGGCCTGGCCGACCCGATCGCCAAATTCGACGTCAAAACCTCGCTGATCGACCGCCTGTTCGGCGGCACCAACGTCGATATCCGCCCGCAGGGCAACATCAACCTGACCTTCGGGTACAATTACCAGAAAATCCAGAACCCCGTCCTGACCTTGCGCCAGCAGAATACCGGCAACTTCGATTTCGACATGGACATCAACATGAGCGCCACGGGCAAAATCGGGGAAAAACTGAACCTGAACTTCAACTACAATACCCAGGCGACCTTCGACATCGACAACCAGATGAAGATCAACTACGACACGAAGGGCTTCTCGGAAGACGAAATCATTCAAAACATCGAGGCCGGCAACGTGTCCATGCCGCTGCGTTCCAACCTGATCAAAGGCGCGCAAAACCTCTTCGGCGTCAAAACCGAACTCAAATTCGGCCACCTGCGCACCACGCTGCTCGCCAGCCAGCAGCGCTCCAAACAGCAGAGCATCACCCTGCAGGGCGCCGCCCAGGTGCAGCAATTCGAAGTACCCATCGACGAATACGACGAAAACCGCCACTTCTTCATCAGCCACTGGAACCGCGGCGAATTCGAGCCCAACCTCAAATGCCTGCCCGTGGCGCAGTCGCTGTTCACCATCACCCAGATCCAGGTCTGGATCACCAACGACAAACTCGCCACCGAAAACGTGCGCGACATCGTGGCGCTCACCGACCTCGCCGAGCCCTATCCCTACGACACCACCTACAAGCGTACCCCGTTCTATTACGACATCAAAGGCCAGCCCCTGCCCGACAATGCCAATAACGGACTGTATCCGGCTATGGCCGACGAACTGGCTGACTCCACTTCCTCGCTTCGCCAGGCTGACAAAGTCGTGTCGCGACTGAGCAACGAATACGGCCTGCAGCAAATCCGCGACTTCGAAAAAGTGCGCGCCCGCATGCTTTCCCCCTCGGAATTTACCTACAACGAGCAGCTCGGTTTTATCAGCATCAACCTCAACGTGCAGCCCGACCAGGTGGTCGGCGTGGCCCTCGAATACACCTACAACGGCCTCCCGCACAAGATCGGCGAGATCACCAGCGACGTGCCCAACGGCGACTCTTTGCACCAGAACGTGCTGTTTGTCAAGATGTTGAAAAGCACGACCGCCAACGTCAAGTACCCCATCTGGGACCTGATGATGAAAAACGTGTACGCCATCGGCTCGGCCAACGTGGACCCGCAGGAGTTCCGCTTCGACGTGTTTTACGAAGACCCGGGCAAAGGCCTGAAACGTTTCATGGGCGGCGACGACATCCCCGGGGCCATCAAATCCCGCCCGCTGATCCAGCTCTTCCGCCTCGATAACCTGAACCAGCAGGGCGACCCCGGCGCCGACGGGATTTTCGACTTCGTGCCCGGCCTGACCGTCAATCTCCGCTCCGGCCGCGTCATGTTCCCCGTGCTCGAACCCTTCGGTAAATACCTCGCCGACACGCTCACCGGGGCCGGCGCTTCGGCGGACGTGGTGGACAAATACGCCTACCCGCAACTGTACGACTCCACGCTCTTCCGGGCCAGGGAGTACCAGCAGCTCAACCGTTTTACCCTCAAAGGGTCTTATAAATCGTCCACCTCTTCGGAAATATCGCTCGGGACCTTCAACCTCCCGCAGGGCTCCGTGCGCGTGAGCGCGGGGGGCAGGCAGCTGGTGGAAGGCGCCGACTACATCGTCGATTACAACATCGGCAAGATCAAGATTCTGAACGACGCCATCCTGCAGTCGGGGCAAAACGTGAACGTCAGCTTCGAGGACAATACGGCTTTCGGCTTCCAGAGCCGGACCATGCTCGGGGCGCGTTTCGACTACGAACTGAACAAGGACATTACGCTCGGCGCCACCTTCATGAACCTCTTCGAACGGCCGCTCACGCAGAAGGTCAACTTCGGCGACGACCCGATCAACAACAAGGTGTACGGCTTCGATATCGGCATTTCCAAAGACGCGCCCTGGCTCACCAAGGCGGTGGACGCCCTGCCGCTCATTTCCACCAAAGAACCTTCCAGCATCACGGCCCAGGCCGAGATCGCCGTGCTCGACCCCGGTCACAACCGCGCCATCAACCAGGGCAAAGACAAGGGCGGTGTGGTGTACATCGATGATTTTGAGGGCAGTACGTCCAACCTGCCGCTGGCGCTGCCCGCCAACCAGTGGGCCATCGCCTCGGTGCCGCAGGGCGACCTGAGCCTCTTCCCCGAATCGAGTACGGCCGACACCACGCTGGCCCTGGGCGCCAACCGCTCGCGGATGTCGTGGTACCTGGCCGATCCCAGCGCGCTGCAAAACATCGACGCCGACAACCCCTACGCCCGCCAGTTCGACTACCAGGACATTTTCCCCAACCGGCAATTGTCGCCGGCGGAGAACTCCTTCCTGCGCCCGCTCGACGTGACCATTTACCCCCGCCAACGCGGCCCGTACAACTTCGAACTGCCCGACGGCTACCCGGGATTCTCCGCGGGCCTTACCAGCAGCGGCGAACTGAACCTGCCCGAAACCCGCTGGTGCGGCTTCATGAAAGGCCTGAATACCAACGACTTCGAGGCTTCCAACATCGAATTCATCGAGTTCTGGATGCTCAATCCGTTTATGGAAAAAGAGGACGGCTCGCCGGTGACCCAGTCGGGCGACATGTACATCGACCTCGGTACCCTCTCGGAGGACATCATGCGCGACTCGCGCCAGTTTTTTGAAAATGCCCTGCCGACCGGCACGGGCGGCGGCGCCACCGCCAACACCCGCTGGGGCCGCATCCCGGTGTTGCCTCCGATAGTGAACGCTTTCGACAACGACCCCGCCAAACGCGAACTCCAGGACATCGGCCTCGACGGTCTGAACAACGACGCCGAGCGGAATTTCCCCGAATTCAAGGCCTGGCTCGACCAGATCAACGCCGCTCCGAACCTCTCGCCCAACGCCAAGGCGGAAATCAACCAGGACCCCTCGAACGACGACTTCGTGTACTTCGACGACCCGGTGTTCGGCCCCAACGACGGCATCATACAACGTTATAGGAAGTTCAACGGCACAGAAGGCAACTCCCCGGTGACCAACACCAACAGCAACGTCACCAACTTCGCCACCAACTACCCCGACCGCGAAGACTTCAACCAGGACAACTCGCTGAACGAAACCGAAGCCTACTTCCGCTACCGGATTCCGATGGTCAAAACCCTCGACGCGACCCTGGGCCAGGAAGTGCTGGACGAGTCGAACCCCGTACTCGCCGAGCTCATCACCGACAAACGCGTGGTGGACAAAAACGGTCAGCAATACGTCTTCTACCGCTTCAAGCTCCCGCTCGACGCGCAGGCGCCCATCCGTTCCACGGTCGGCGGCATCGGCGATTTCCGCTCCATTCGCTTCATCCGGATGTTCTGGAAAGGCTTCGACGAACGCACGACCTTCCGCTTTGCCACCCTCGAACTCGGCCGCAACCAATGGCGCCGCTACACGCAGCCATTGTCGCTGTGCGACGTGCCGAACGATGCCATTCCCTTCGACGTGAACGCCGTGAGCATCGAGGAAAACTCGGCCCGCCAGCCGTTCAACTACACCATCCCGCCCGGTATTTCCCGGGAAAATTCCGTCGGCGCTTTCCCCGACATTCTCCAGAACGAACAGGCCCTGGCCGTGGATATCTGCGACCTGAACTGGTGCGACGCGCGCGGTATTTTCAAAACGCTGAACATGGACCTGCGCCAGTTCGACCGCCTGAAAATGTTCGTGCACGCCGAAGGCCGCGACTACGATTTTGAACAACTCGATTCGTCCGACCTGACGGTGTTCGTGCGCCTCGGTTCCGACTTTTTCAACAACTACTACGAGTACGAAATCCCGCTGTCGCCCTCGCTCATCGCCGACCTCAACGGCAACAACAACCCCGACGACCCGCGTTATAAAGAGGCCGTCTGGAAGCCTGCAAACGACTTCGACTTCCCGCTGGACTTGCTCACCGAGGTAAAAAAGCAACGCAATGCCGACCCCAATTTCCCATTGGGAGATATTTTTGAAATGCCCGATCCGAACGACCCCAACAACAAAGTCAAGGTGATCGGCAATCCCAACCTCGGCTACGTCAAGGGCATCATGGTCGGTATCCGAAACGTGGACCCCACCAAACAGCAGCACTGCGTCGAAGTGTGGATCAACGAGTTGCGCCTCAACGGCTTCAACGAAAAAGGCGGCGTGGCCAGTCTCGCCAGGGTGGATATGAAACTCGCCGACTTCGGCAACATCTCCGCCGCGGGCAGCTACTCCGGCGTGGGCTGGGGCAGTATTGAACAAAAACTCATCCAGCGCCAGCGCGAGGAAATCGTGCAATACGACCTCTCCACCAACCTCGAACTCGGCAAACTGCTGCCTGAAAACTCGGGCCTGAAAATCCCGTTCTACGCCCAGTATTCGAACACGACCAAAATCCCCGAGTACGACCCCTACGACCTCGACATCAAACTGAAGGACAAACTGCGCGAAACCACCAACGCCGCCGACCGCGACAGTATTCGCCAGCAGGCCCTCGACGTGACCACCGTGCGCGGCTACAACTTCACCAACGTGCGCAAGGAGCGTCGCGGCGGCAAAAAAGTACCCCTGCCCTGGGATATCTCCAACTTCAGCCTGACCTATGCCTTTAACCAGCAGAAGAAGCATAATCCGTTCATTCTCAACGATGAACAGAACCAGTACAAAGGCGGCATCGACTACCAGTACGCCACCGGGCTGAAACCGATTCAGCCGTTTAAAAAGCTGATTAAAAAGGATAAGTACCTGAAATTCCTCTCGGAATTCAACTTCAACCCGATCCCGAATACCTACGGTTTCAACACCAACCTGGAACGCCTCGTGGGTGTCACGACCTGGCGTTTTGCAGGAGAAGACCCCGCTTTGAATACCTATTACAACCGTCGTTTTGTGTGGGACCGCAACTACGACCTGGGCTGGGACATCTCCAAATCGCTGCGTTTCAACTTCGACGCGCAGGCCCGCAGCCTCATCGACGAGCCGCAGGAATACGGCGCCGACGGCGTGCGCGTCACCCGCCAGGAACGCCGCGATTCGATCTGGAAAAATATACGCAACCTCGGCCGGCCGAAACTCTATACCCACAACGCGAGCCTCAACTACACGCTGCCCTTCAAGACCATTCCGTTCATGGAATGGATCACGATGAAAGCCTCTTACACGGCCGGTTACAGCTGGACCGCCCAGTCGCTCAAACTGCAGAACCTCGACGCGGGCCAGTACCAGCCCTTCGTCAATTCGCGCAACCTCGGCAACGTGGTCCAGAACAACTCCGTGCGCCAGATCAACGGTGATTTTAACTTGGAACAGCTTTACAACAAGAGCAAATACCTGGCAAAAATCAACCGCCCCGCCAAAAAAGGCGCCGGCGGTAAAAATACGCCGGGTGGTAAAAACGGGCCCGGTACCGGTGGCGACGACGGCGCGCCCGGCGGCCGCCCTGGAGGCGACCCCAGCTCCATGGACGACGGCAAGGACAGTAAAAACCCGCTTTCGCCGCGCAACGACCGCAACAAGGCCGGCGCCGGAAAAGACGGCAAAGGCGGCCGCGACGGCGCTGCCGACGATTCCACGGCCGGCGGTAAAGACAAGAACAAGGACAAAAAAGACAAGGACAAAAAGAAGAAAGACCGCGAGCCTTCGATCGCCGAACGCATCGCCCTGCGCCCGCTGATGCTGGTGCGCAAAGCGCGCTTCACTTATACCGAGAATTTCAGCACGGTAGTCCCGGGCTTCACGCCGGAGTCCAAACTCATGGGTCTCAGCGAAGGTTTCGCGGCGCCGGGCTGGGCGTTCGTGGCCGGTTTTCAACCCGAAACCCGCTGGCTCGACGAAGCCGCGAGCAAGGGCTGGATCACCCAGCGCCCCGAACTGAACCAGCAGGTGATGCGCAATTACACCCAAAACTTCGACGCAGGCGTCACGGTCGAGCCGTTCACCGATTTCCGAATCGAACTGACGGCCAACCGCCAGTACGTGCGCAACAACACCGAATTGTTCAAGGACCAGAACTTCAACCTCAGCCCCGATTCGGTCGATTACCAGCACCGCGCAGCGCGCGACCTGGGTTCGTTCACGGTCTCTTACTTCTCGCTGAACACCTTGTTTAACAATGATTTGGACGGACTTTTTGCTCGTTATGAATCCTATCGCACAGTGATCTCCAACCGCCTCGGCCAAACCGCCGGCAACCTGAACCCGCACCAGGTTGATGGTTCGGGATACCGCTACGGCTACGGTAAAATCCAGCAGGAAGTGCTTATCCCGTCGTTTATCGCGGCCTACACCGACAAGGACCCGAACACGGTGAACCTGAATATTTTCAAAACCAAACCGGCGGTCAACTGGAAACTGAGCTACAACGGCCTGTCCAAAGTCGGCAATTTGAAAGATATCTTCACCAGCGTCCAGATCTCGCACGGCTACAAGAGCACGCTCACGGTCAATTCATACAACACAGACCTTTTTTACGACCAAAACCAGCCGTATACAACCGATACGCTGAGCTACAACTACATCGCCCGCTACGAGATTCCGCAGGTGGTCATCAACGAGCAATTCTCCCCGCTGTTCGGCATCGATATAAAATTGAAAAACGATATGACGTTCCGCGCCGACTACAAAAAAACGCGCACCCTGGCCATGTCGTTTATCGACTATCAACTTGCCGAAACACGTTCCACGGGTTACTCCGCCGGTTTCGGCTACCGCCTGAAAAATGTCAATATCCCGTTCCTGACGGGTAAAAAGACTAAAAAAGGCGCGAAACCTAAAAAGCCGAAACCGGGTTCTCCGCCCGCGCCAGGCGGCACCGCCCCCCAGGGCAATGACATGAACTTCAAGTTCGACTTCGAGGTGCGCGACGACATTACGGTGAACCACCGCCTCGACCAGCTCGACGAGGCCGTGCCCACCCGTGGCGCCCGCACGATCAGCATCAATCCATCGGTAGACTACTCGCTGAACAAACGCCTCAAACTGCGCCTGTTCACCGACTATCGCAAAACAGTGCCGAAAACCTCGCAGTCGTTCCCGATCACGACGGTCAACGCCGGGGGTGATTGTGTTCAATTAAAGATTGACGATTACGGATTGAATTAAAGATGCAAAAAGGGTAGTTTGAGAGATCGAATTACCCTTTTTACATCAAAAATCAACAATCCTGTAATCGTCAATCGTCAATCTTTTACGCTGCTAACCAGGCTTCCAACTGTTCCCGGTAGATCGAAAACTCCCGCAGATTGCTGTGCGAGCCGCCCTCAATGGTGACAAACTCGTCGCCGGGTTTCAGGCATTTTTTCAAATGA
The DNA here is from genome assembly GCA_044224705.1 of Saprospiraceae bacterium. Taxonomy (GTDB): domain Bacteria; phylum Bacteroidota; class Bacteroidia; order Chitinophagales; family Saprospiraceae; genus M3007. Next base: position 10,543 of record JBGAJY010000114.1, on the reverse strand, counting down.
ACGGCGCAGGAATACGGCACGACGTGGTCGCGGGTGCCGTGAAAGATCAGCACAGGCATCGGCGCTTTCCGCACATGACGGTCATTTGGAAAATGAAAGGCCGACTGGAAGGGCAGTGCGTTGCGGCGCAGGTGACTGGCCAGGAGTCCGTGGATGTTGTCGAACGGGGTTTCCAGGATCAGCATTCGGGCGTCCACATGGGCGGCCAGGTAGGCGGCGAGCCCCGTCCCCAGCGAGCGGCCGTAGAGCACGATGCGCTCCGGGGGGTATTTTTTTCGCAAAAAAAGGTAGGCGCGTTCGGCGTCCGCGTAGTAGGCCGCTTCGTTGGGCGTGCCGGGCGTTTTGCCGTAGCCCCGGTAATCGGGGCAGAAAAAGTCGAAGCCGAGGCCGGTGAAATCGCCGGCAAAGCCGCCCCAGCGCTGCAAATTGTCGCGATTACCGTGGAAGTAGAGCACCACGCCGCGCGAAGGCTGTCGTTGTGCTGGAAAAAAAAGCGCGTTCAACCGTATGGCTGGTTCGTCGGTGTCGAGCCAGATTTCTTCAAAAGGCTGGTCGAAATGAAACGTATGGTTCGCCTTCAGCAGGGTGGGGCGAAACAGGATTTTTTGCTGCAAAAACGTGGAAAGGGCCTTCCCCGGTGGTGGTATAGTCATCAGCGCAATTTTTCATTGGCCGCATGGCGGGCGGCGTCGCGGGTGGTTTTTTTCTGCAGGTTTTTTTCGAGGGCGTCGCTCAGGTTCACGCCGGTCTGGTTGGCGAGGCACACGAGCACGAAGAGCACGTCGGCCATTTCATCGGCCAGGTCGGTGCGGGCGGAAGCGGCTTGCTCGGGCGTTTTGAACGATTGCTCGCCGTATAGCCGCGCCATCAGGCGGGCTACTTCGCCTACTTCTTCCATCAGAATGGCTGTGTTGGTCAGTTCGGAATAATAGCGGACCCCGATGCTGCGGATCCAGGTGTCCACGGTTTGTTGAACTTCTTCGATGGTCATATTGAATTTCCAATGTTAATCACCCCCAAACGCGGCAACCCTCCGTGCAGTTGGTGCAAATGTCAATTTTATCGCGGCCCTGCAAAATGGCGCGGCGGAAATCGCCGTAGGCTTCGCCCTGCCACAAGTCCCTGAACGTGTTTTTTTTCAAATCGCCGAGGCGGTGCTGCGCGTCTTTGTCGAAGCAACAAGGCACCACGAGGCCGTCCCAGGTAATGACGCAGGCATGCCAGAGTTTCCAGCAATGGTTGGCCAGGGCGTTTTTTACCGACCAGCGGCCGTCGGACTCCTGGCGGTAGCGGGCGAAGCGGTCGAGGGTCGGAATCAGTGGATTGCCTTGTTCGTAATCATACACTTGCGCTGTTTTCAGACGCGCTTCATCCACGCCCGTTTCGCGGGCCAGTCGTTGAAAATCGGCGATCTGGTGTTCGTTGGGCCGCACGACCAGCATTTGAAAAATGATGTGCGGGTGGCGTTTGCCGAGGCGTTTTTTCCAGTGCACGAGTCGCCGGGCGCCGGCCAGCACCTGTTCGAGATTGCCGCCGATGCGGTATTGTTCGTAAGTCTCCTGCGTGGTGCCGTCCACGGAAATGATGAGCCGGTCGAGGCCCGATTCCACGGTCTGGCGGGCGGTATCGTCGTCGTCGAGGAAGTGGCCGTTGGTGCTCGTGATGGTGTAGAGGCCTTTGGAGCCGGCGTAGCGCACCATGTCGAGGAACTGTGGATGGATGAAGGGTTCACCCTGAAAATAAAAGATCAGGTACATCAGATCGCGGTGCAGTTCGTCCACTGTGCGGCGGAAAAAATCTGCTTTCAGGTTGCCTGTGGGTCGCGTGAAGGCGCGCAGGCCGGAGGGGCATTCGGGGCAACGCAGGTTGCAGGCGGTGGTCGGCTCCACACTGACGGTCACCGGAAGGCCCCACTGCACCGGGCGCCGCAGCACGCGCGTTGCCCAATAAGAACCCAGCACTTTGGCGAGGTTCCAGAGGCGGCGCGGGGTGAGGCGGCCTGCAAAACGGAGGGTATCGTGGATGGACATGGTGTGGCGGGGTGGATTTAATACGGAGACACGGAGAAATTCTTTTTGAAGGACAAAACTCCGTGTCACCGCTGACACGAGGCTAAGTCACTGCTGACACGAGGCTAAGTCACCGTTGGCGCGAAGCTAAGTCACCGCTGGCGCGAGGCTAAGCTACCGCTGACACGAGGCTAAGCTACCGCTGGCGCGAGGCTTAGCCACGCGCCAAAGTCCCCGCAACCACCTTCTGCAAAGGTAAGCCTATCTTTGCCCCGAAAATTTTGACGAACATGTCCGATTCAACCCCTCCTACGCCTGCCCGAAAATCGAATCGTGAAACCGTGCTGCTGCTGATCGTGCTGGGCATCGGGCTCGTCGGGCTGGCAGGTTTGTATTTTTCCCGCCAGTCGGCCGCCCGCGCGGCCGAACGTGCCCTGCTTCAGGCCAAATCCAACGCCGACGCCCGTTCGGCCGACCCCGAGGCTTCGCGGGCGATCCAGTCGATCCCCGGCGATTTGCTCCGCTCGAACACCGACTCCGAAGCCGGGACGCCGTATTCCTTTGTGATCACCAATTTCGCGCAGGGCGCCACCTACGAAATCGATCCGGGCGACGGCGCGGGCCGCAAGGCTTTCGTCAACGGCAAGTTGAAATACACCTATCGCAAGCCCGGCAATTACACCGTCCGGCTCTACGCCCGTTACCAGGGGCAGGAAGCGATGATCGATTCGATGACCCAGAAAGTGGGTCAGCCGCTGAATATCCCTGGGCCGGCCACTTTGTACAATGATTAGGGGGATGGTGATTTGGTGATTCGGTGATTCGGTGATTTGAATACGAGATACAGCCAAGCCATATTCCAGATCGCGTATTCAAATCACCGCATCACCAAATCACCAATTCTTTTTAACCAAAATTTGACAGCGGAAGGCTTTTATTTAGTTTTGTCGCCAACCAATTGTCCCTCTTTAAAACAGACCATTACAGCAATATGAAAAAAATCGGAATCCTCCACGGGAAAGAAAGCTCCTTTCCCGAAGCCTTCGTCGAACGGGTCAATTCCAAAAACGTCAAAGGGGTGCAAGCCGAACGCGCCCTCGTGGACGAACTGATGCAAGGCGAACCTACTCCCTACGCGGTCATGATCGACCGCATCAGCCAGGATGTGCCGTTTTACCGCGCTTACCTGAAAAACGCCGCGCTCAACGGCACTGCCGTGTTGAACAACCCGTTCTGGTGGAGCGCCGACGAGAAATTTTTCAACAATTGCCTCGCTACCAAAGTCGGCGTGCCGGTTCCGAAAACAATCCTGATGCCCTCGAAGGAGATGCCGCCCGACACCAGCGGCCAGAGCTTCCGCAACCTCAAATACCCGCTCGACTGGGAAAAAATGATCGACTACCTCGGCGGATTTCCCCTGTTTATGAAACCACACTCGGGCGGCGGCTGGAAAAACGTGTACAAAGTGGAGAACTTCGACGGCTTTTTCCGCGACTACAACGAGACCAATACGCTTGTGATGCTGCTGCAGGAAGCCATCGAATTTGATTCCTACTTCCGCTGCTATTGCCTGGGCGGCAAATACGTCCGCATCATGGACTACGAGCCCCGCAACCCGCACCACCTGCGCTATGTGGCCGACCACAAAGCCTCCAAAGCCCTGCTCGACCAGATGCACGACTACGTACTGCGCCTCAACCACGCCCTGGGCTATGACTTCAATACCGTGGAATTTGCCGTGCGCGGCGGCATCCCCTATGCCATCGACTTCTGCAACCCCGCGCCCGATGCCGACCTGGCCTCTGTCGGTGAGGAGAACTTCGAATGGGTCGTGGAACACGCCGCTAAAATGGCCATCGAAAAGGCCCTGGCCCACAAAGACGGCGCCAACAACCTCACCTGGGGAACCTATGTACGCGATGCGGCCGAAGGCCGGCTGCCGGTGAACCCCGACGCGGGCGGCGGAACGGTGACGCCGAAAAGAGCGACGCACAAGGCTTCGAAGGCAAAGAAGTAATTTTCAACATGCTCTTAGCTCGACTTTCGCCCCTTGCTATTGACAAAATGCGAAAGTCGAGCTAAGCGCTTTTGTGGTAAAATGGGTTTCAAAACTCCAGTCGCCAGCTCAAATTCGGGATCAAACCCAATTGAAACTTGGTTTCTACGCGCCTCGTCCAGGCATCATAATAGTGGTACGCCACATTTTCCTGCATGGTCATGTTTTGAAAATCCATGGCGAAGGTGCTGTTGCGGCGGTTGCCGACGCTGTTGCGCCAGTAGACCCGCCCGTCGAGGCGGAAGAAATCGGGCAGTTGCTGCGAAAAGCCGTTGCTGGCATCGTAGAGGGTGGTTCCGGCGGCTTCGGAAGCCGCAAGATCGACCGGGAAGGCGCGCTGACCGCCCGTCCAGCTGAGCCGGCCGCTGCATCCGAAGGCTTTGGTGCGGTTCTCGCCGACCGTTTTTTGCCATTCTTTGCCGCCGCTGAGGTGAATGATCTTGCGCAGATCCCAGCGGGAATTTTCCCAGGCGCTGCCTTCCAGGCGGGTTTCCGAGCGGAAAAACGTGGCATTGGCCAGCACGAACCAGCCGCGGGAGAAGCGTCGTTCGGCACTTGTTTCCAGGCCGTAATTGCGGCCCTCGGAGTTGGTTTTCGTTTCAAAATAATAGGGGAACGGCGCTTCGCTTTCGTTGAGAACCGACACCCGGCGGCCGGGGTAAGGCAGGGCCGCGGCATCGGAAATGTTTTGCCAGAAACCTTCCATCGCCAGTCGCCACGACTCATTGGGGGAGTGCCAGGCATATCGCAAGCCCGCATTCGAAGTCCGGATGAGCTGTTCGTCGTATTGCCACCACGTGGGCGTTTGGCTTTGCATTCCCCAGCTCGCGCTGAGCGTTTGTTGTGTGCCCATGCGCTGCACAACGCTGAGTCGCGGTTCGAGGAGCAGCTCGTATTGCAGCCACCAGAGGCCGTGCAGTCCTATATTGAAGGTCGTTTTCCCGGAAGGCAGCGTCCAGGACACCTGGGTCCAGGGTTGCAGGGTTTCGACCTGATACAGGTCGCCCGTCGTTTGAATACCGCGTCCGATGCGGTACCGGTAGTCGTGGAACACGTAGATCAGCCCCTCGTCGAGCCGTAATCCGGGGCGGATCTGATGGCTCAGCGAGACGCTCGTGGAGGCGAGGTCTTCATCGGAATAGTCTTTCTGAAATTCCCCGTAAGCGATGCCGCCCGATTCGGCAACCCGTTCGTTGGTTTGTCCGGAATGGGCGTGCGCGGCTTTGATCAGGGTGTAACGGCCCAGTTGTTTTTGCCAGCTGGCCCCGATAATGAGCGTTTTTGACGTAAAATCAATGTTAAAAACGTCTTTAAAAGCCTCGATGGATGCGCTGTCGGGTTTGTGGTCAAAATAGTTGGACGAATTTCCGAACAGCATAAAAGCGCTGAACGCGCCGGCGCGGGTATTGGGCGCCGCGAGGTGGACGGAGAGATCTTGAAATGCGATCCGCTCATCGCCGAAATTGATACCCATTTGCCCTAAAAGGCCGACGGTAGAGTAGCGGTAATTGATCAGATAACTGCTTTTGCCACGACCCGTCAGCGGTCCTTCGGCTGCGGCGTCGAGGCCGAGCAGTCCCGCCTGGGCGGTGAATTCATGGTGTTGAATATTGCCCGGCCGCAGCCGGATGTCCATCGTGCCCGCGAGCGCATCGCCATAGCCGGCGGGTGCGTTGCCCGTGAGCAGGGCTGAATTGTCCAGCATTTGCGCGGAAAACATCAATACGCCACCGCTGGCTGCTGTGGGGCGGTCGGAGAAAGTGCCCGCGTTCGGGGTGTGGTTGGGATTGACGATATCGAGGCCTTCGACGCGCCAGCGCAGACCGGCCGGACTGTTGCCCCGGATGCTGAGGCCGTTGGCCTGGTCGTCGTTGCCGGTCACGCCGGGATAAGCTTGTGCAAGCCGTGCCGGATCGAAAAAAGTGGCGGCTACGCGCTCCGTCTGGGCGCGGGAGAGGGGCACGGCGCCCAGGGGCGGGATGGGCCGGCTGCCCTGGTTGGCCTGAGCGGAAATGCTGAATTCGGGCAGGACGACCGCCGACTGGTCGTAAGCGATGTTCAGTACCGTTTCTTTTCCTGCCGAGATGTTGATATCCCAGACGATCATGGGGCGGTAGCCGTTGTAGGCGGCTTCCAGCATATAATACCCGGGCGGCACGTTGGTGAAGGCGTATGCGCCCAAGGTGTCGGAAATGGTGGTGAGGGGCGTCAGTCCGGGCGCGGTGCGCAGCGCCAGGGTGGCGCCGGCCAGTTTTTCACCCGTGGCGGCCTGGCGGATGGTGCCGCGGAGGGTTTGGGCGTTATTTTGGAAAAATAGCAGCAGCAGGGCCGCTGTAAGCAAGGTTCGCACTACTTTCATGGCGCAAAGTAACCGGGTTTGCAGGCAATATTGCGTGTTTCTCCGGTTTAAACTGCCCAAATTCAGCCATCACCAAACAACATTTTTCAGCCTTATGCTTACGTATCTTCTTCCGATTATCTTGGTCCTGATTGTCCTCAGCATCGTTACCGTACAGCAAGGGACTGTGGCTGTCACGACGATTTTTGGAAAATACAACCGTACGTTGTACCCGGGCCTGACTTTCCGGATTCCGTTCATCGAAACCATTTTCAAACGGATCTCCATCCAGAACCGTGCAGCCGAACTCACCTTCCAGGCCGTCACGATCGACCAGGCCAACGTGCATTTTACCTCCCTGCTGCTGTTCTCGGTTTTGAACAACAACGAAGAAACGATCAAACAGGTCGCCTTCCGCTTTGTCAGCGACCGCGACTTTATGGCTACCCTCACGCGGACCGTGGAAGGCAGCATCCGCGCTTTTGTAGCCACCAAAAAACAGCAGGAAATCCTCAGTTTGCGCCGCGAGATCACCGAGGCAGTGAAGACGAACGTGGACCATATGCTCGAGGACTGGGGCTATCACCTCATCGATTTACAAATCAACGACATCACGTTCGACGACGAGGTGATGCGTTCCATGTCCAAAATCGTGGCCGCCAACAACCTCAAGGCAGCCGCCGAAAACGAAGGCCAGGCCCTGCTGATCACCAAAACCAAAGCCGCCGAAGCCGAAGGCAATGCCATCAAAATCGCTGCCGAAGCCGAGCGCACCGCCGCTCAAATGCGCGGTCAGGCCGTCGCCCTGTTCCGCGAAGAAGTGGCCAAAGGCATGGGCCAGGCCGCCAAGGAAATGCAAAACGCCAACCTCGATACTTCTGTCATCCTCTTTTCCATGTGGACGGAGGCGATCAAGAATTTTACCGAGCATGGCAAAGGCAACATCATTTTCCTCGACGGCTCCGTGGATGGCATGCAGAAAACGTTGAAAGAACTGATGGCACTGAATCAGATGGATCTGGGAGCGCGCCAAGGCGGAAAATAAACCATCGTGGCGCAGGGCAGTCCAACCCGGACGCAACCCCCCTGCGCCGTTTTTCCGTTTGATGACATGCGGCACTGCGCCGCATGCTTACCCGTATCCTGATCATAAAAACTGCTCCAGCTGCTATGCGTTTACTTTTCCTGACCTGTTTCTCCCTCGCCTCCATATTCGTCTCCGCCCAATCCCCTGCACCCGAAATGTACTTTTCGGCCGACGGGCACCGTTTGTTCACGGGCGGCCAGCCGGCCAGCGGACTGTACGACGAGTCGATCATTCGCACCATCAACCTCGATTTTACACAGCCGAATTACTGGACGTTGTTGACTCAGAATTATCAGAATCACACGGACATTCCGGCTGCTATGACCGTGGACGGAGTGGTGTACGACAGCGTCGGGGTGCGCTTCAAGGGGCAGACCTCCTATTCGCAGGTCAGTTCGCAGAAAAAATCCTTCAACATTTCGCTGGAATACGGCGTCGATTACGACAAACTGATGGGGTATAAAACCCTGAACCTGAATAACTGCTTCCTCGACCCCTCGTTCCTGCGCGAATTTTTCTACCTGCACCAGATCCGTTCGCACATCCCGGCGGCAAAAGCCAGCTACGTGCACCTGTATCTGAACGGTCAGAACTGGGGCATTTACCCCAGCGTACAGCAACTGAACGGCGATTTCCTGCAAGAATGGTTCTTGAGCAACAACGGCACCAACTGGCGGGCCGACCGGCCTGCCGGCACAGGCGGCGGCCCCGGCGGCCCGGGAGGCGGCGGCGGCTGGGGCGACGGCACGGCTGCACTCAACTACCTCGGCGCCGATTCCACCTCCTACAAACAATACTACACCCTCAAAAGCACCGACAAAACCGACCCCTGGACCGATCTGATCGCGACCTGCGACGTTTTGGAAAATACGCCGCTCGACCAGCTCGAAGCCACCCTGGCCGATTACCTCGACATCGACCGGACGCTGTGGTTCCTGGCCTGCGAAATCGCCTTTACCGACGACGATAGCTACGTTTTTAAAGGAAAAATGGACTACTACCTGTATTGGGAGTCCGAAACCGGCCGCATTACCCCGCTCGAATACGATGGCAACAGTTGCATGGAGTTGAATTTCGCTACGACCTGGTCGCCGTTTTACCACGCCAACAACGTCAACTATCCGCTGCTCAACCGCCTGCTGGCCGTGCCCGCGCTGCGACAGCGCTACCTCGCCCACCTGCGCACCATCGTGACCGAATCGCTCGATCCGGTTACGGCCCATGCCGCCATCGACGCTTATGCGGCCCAGATCGATTCGCTGGTGCAGGACGATCCGAAAAAGATCTACTCCTATGCCCAGTTCCAGGCCGAAGTGGACGATTTGAAAGACTTTGTCACCACCCGCCACAACTACCTCCTGAGCAATACCGAAATGGCTCAGGTGGCCCCGACCATCGTGAGCGCAGCGCATTTTGCAGGCGGCGTCGAATGGGGACAACCCGATGAAACGCAGGCGGCCACGGTCCGCGCCACGGTGGAGTCGACCAACGGCATCGACCATGTCACCCTGTTTTACACCACCGGCCTGGTCGGCAATTTTGACCGTGCGACGATGTACGACGACGGCCTGCACGACGACGGCGCTGCCGGCGACGGTGTGTACGCAGCATCCATCCCGGCCCAGGTTGCCGGCATTTGGGTACGCTACTATGTGGAAGCAACCGCCGCCAATACCGCCAAGTCGGTGAGCTACCTGCCCGTCGGCGCGGAGCACGACGTGTTCATTTACAAGGTTTTACCCGCTTCGACGTCCAGCGCCGTGGTGGCTATTAATGAAATTATGGCCTCCAATTCCGCGACGGCCGCCGACGAGGCCGGCGAATACGACGACTGGATCGAACTCTACAACACGGGAGCCCAGGCCGTGGACCTCAGCGGCTGGTTCATTACCGACAACCCGGACAATCTCGATAAATGGGACTTCCCCGCCGGCACCGTGCTCCAACCGGGTGACTACCTGATCCTCTGGGCCGACGAAGACAGCAGCCAGGGACCGTTGCACCTCAATTTCAAACTCTCGGCCGCCGGCGAACAACTTATGCTGCTCGACGCGGCAGGCGCCTTGGTAGACGAAGTCACATTCGGCGCCCAGGACCCCGACCTCAGCCTTTCCCGTATCCCGAACGGCACTGGTAGTTTTGTTGTTAAAAACCCCACCTTCGGTTACAACAACGAACAGGCCTCCGGCACGGATGAACAGAACGAACTGCTCGCAGCCTTCAAAATCCTGCCCAACCCGGCCGACCAGCAGGTGAAAATCGTTCTGCCGGCCGACTTTGCCGGCATGGTAGAGGTGTACAATACCGTGGGCCAAAAACTGATTGCGGAAAGATGGGTGGACCAGTTGAGCATTTCTACCGCCAACTGGCCGGCGGGAGCTTATCTGGTAAAATGTGGATTGGCCAGCAAGATGTTGATTATCAAGCACTAAGTCCCAATTTATGGTTGCGCACAACCCGAAAGACTGGTTTGTCTGGCCCTCACATTTTCACCGCTCGGACACTGTTCGGCGGCTGTTCCCGTGGATCGTTGGAATTGCCGTGTATTCCGGTGCGGTGGCCTGGCTGGAAACGGAAGTGTGGCAACTGACTTCGACCAACAACAACCTGCGCAATGTGCCCGTCATGCACACTTTGCTGGGATTTGTCATTTCCTTTCTGCTCGTTTTTCGCACCAATACTGCTTACGAACGCTGGTGGGAAGGCCGCAAACTCTGGGGCGCCTTGGTCAATAACAGTCGAAACCTGGCCTTGAAACTGGCCGCCTTGCTGGACCGGGAGGATGAATCGCAGCGTGCATTTTTTCGCCGGCTGATTCCACTCTACGCTTTTGCCTTGAAAAATCACCTGCGCAGCGAGGAGACCCGGCTGGAATTGTTCGACGGACTTCCCCTGCCGGTTCAGCAAAAAATTGACCTGACCAAGCACCTGCCCAACCAGGTCGCGGGCATGCTCATCGAGGCGGTGTCGAGCCTGCACCGGCAGGGGAAGATTTCCGGCGAGCAATTGTTGTTTCTGAATGCGGAACTGCAGTCGTTCACCGAAGTTTGCGG
>JBGAJY010000113.1:0-18576 GCA_044224705.1 Saprospiraceae bacterium | reverse complement strand
CCGAATGTCGTTCGGATTGATCGGTTTCTACAAGAGAAAAGGTCAGATTTGGAAAGCTCCTTTTTTGCTTCCTTTTATGTTCGGCCCAGTCGGGCTGCCCCGGGGGCAGCGACGCCAGTAAGCGCAGGCGGCGGCTCACCCCGGTCAGGGACGCATCTGCGGCGCGTGCGGCGATATTTTCAGTGAAATTAGGTTCTTCCGAAACAGCCGTGGCCAATCCCCGGCGCAGAATATCCAGCAGCCAGGCTTCGAGGTCGTCCAGGCCGTTTGAGGCGCGTTCGAGGCGTTCGAAGCGGCGTTTTTGCGCCCCGGCGGCGCGTTGTTCGGCGTTTGAAACGAGGGTTTTATTTTGAAAAGGCCGGCCGGTGAGCAGTGCCTCTGCCCAGTCGGGCAGCGCGGGTGTTTCGGGGAAAAGTTCGGGCTTTTCAGCCAATTGGCTCAGCGCCAGGGCGTGCAGGCAGGGTTTTGGAAAAAACGGACAGGAGCAGAAGACGGTATTCTTGCTGGAATCGACGACCAGCCGGTAAGTGTTGGTTCCGGCGGGCATTTCCGCAAAAAAAAGGTCCTGAAAGCGGCCGGCGTTGGCGAAAAAATCCTCCCGTGCCAGCGCGGCGGCGCGGGACTGTCGGGGTGAAGATTCAGGGAGTCGGGTTGCGGAAGGCAAGGGTCAGCGCCTTGTGGGGGAAAAGGTCGCGCGAAGACGCAGTGCGCGCGGAGGTTTGGGAATCAAAGGTCTTCGTTCAGTTCTTCCTCAAAATCATCCGGGTCGGAAGGTTGCGGCTGCGGCATGGGTGACGAAGCGCCGTTCACGCCGGCCAGGATACCCAGGGTCTGCATGGCGCGTTCGCTGGCCAGTTGTTCGGCGCTCTTTTTGTTAAAATCATCGGCGGTACCCATTTTCCGGCCATCCACGTACACGGCGACCTTGAATTTGTCGCGTTTTTCGCTTTTATACTTGGCCAGCACCTTGTAGTCGATCTGGCGGCCATTTTTCTGGCACCATTCGAGGAGTTGGCTCTTGTAGTTGTCGTCGTAGCTTTCCAGTTCGTGGATGTCGAGATAGCGGCGCAGGATGCGCTGGATGACGTACTGTTTGGTTTTATTGTAGCCGACTTCGATGTAAAGCGATCCGACGAGAGCTTCCAGCGCGTTGCCGAGCATGGATTTGGACAGGCGGGTCTGGTTGTAATTGGCCAGGAAAAGGTCGAGGCCCATTTTATCGGCGATGTCGTCGAGGGAGTTGCGCTTCACAATTTTGGAGCGCATTTTGGTCAGGAAACCTTCGTCGCTGTTGGGGTATTTTTTGAATAAATATTCGGCCACGATAGTGCTCAGCACGGCGTCGCCGAGAAATTCGAGGCGTTCGTTGTTGGCGATGGCATAATCCCGCGAGGTAAAAGTGCTTTTATGGAAAAATGCCAGTTTGAACAGTGACAAATGAACGGGCGTAAATCCGAGCAGCGACCGCAAGCGGCGCGCCAGCTCCTTGTCGGGATGAAAGTAGTAGTTGTAGAATCTACGGACGAATCGCACAGTTAGGTCGTTGAAAGACAAGCTATTGAGGCTTGCGGAAGATTACGGAGGCATTGTGGCCGCCGAAGCCGAAGGTGTTGCTCAGGGCGGCGTTCACCTGGCGCGACTGGGCTTCGTTAAAGGTCAGGTTTAATTTCGGATCGATGTCGGGGTCATCGGTAAAGTGGTTGATGGTGGGCGGTACGAAACTGTGCTGCATAGCCAGAATGGTCGCAATGGCTTCCACTGCGCCGGCAGCGCCGAGCAGGTGCCCGGTCATACTTTTGGTCGAGGAAATGTTCAGTTTATACGCTGCATCGCCAAAAACTTTCTGAATGGCGATCAGCTCGGCCACGTCGCCCAGCGGCGTGGAAGTGCCGTGCACGTTGATGTAGTCGATGTCTTCGGGGCGCAGGCCGGCGTCCTGCAGAGCGAGGTTCATGACGTTGATAACGCCCAGTCCCTCCGGGTGCGGCGCCGTGATGTGGTACGCATCGGCCGAAGCGGCCGCGCCGACTACTTCGGCGTAAATCGTGGCGCCGCGCTGGCGGGCGTGCTCGTATTCTTCGAGGATCAGAGCGCCGGCGCCTTCGCCGAGCACGAAGCCGTCGCGGTCTTTGTCGAAGGGGCGCGAGGCGGTTTGGTATCCCTCGTTACGTTCGCTGAGGGCTTTCATCGAGTTGAAGCCGCCGACAGCCGTTTTGGTGATGGTGGCTTCCGAACCGCCCGACACGATGATGTCGGCCTTGCCGAGCCGGATGTAGTCGAACGCGTTCATGATGGCGTGCGACGACGAGGCGCAGGCCGATACGGTGCAATAATTGATGCCGCGAAAGCCGAATTGCATGGAAATCTGTCCTGCGGCGATGTCGGAGATCATTTTGGGGATTAGAAAAGGATTGTGTTTCGGCGTGCCGTTGCCGAGCACGTGCTCTTCGATCTCTTTTTCCAGTGTGGCCAGTCCTCCGATTCCGGAACCCCAGATCACGCCGACGCGGTCTTTGTTCAGGGCGTCGAGGTTGAGGCCGGAATGGGTGATGGCTTCAGTGGCCGCCACGAGGGCAAACTGGGTGAATCGGTCCATGCGGCGCGCTTCGCGGCGGTCGACAAAATCTTCCGCGTTGAACCCTTCCACTTCGCAGGCGAAGCGGGTTTTGAAGAGGGTGGCATCGAATTGTGTGATCGGCTTGGCGCCGCTCCGACCGCTTTGAAGACCTTCAAGAAAAGCGGAAAGGGTATTGCCAATGGGCGTTAAAGCGCCTAAACCGGTGACGACGACTCGTTTCATGCGAGATTGAAATGGTTATGGTTGTGTAGCCGGGCCGCGCATTGCAGCGCGAAACGGACAGGCAAAGGTAAACAAGAGATTGGGGCTTTCGCGCAGCAATCCCATAAAACAAAAGGTTCAAAGCTGACCAGCTTTGAACCTTTTCTATATTGACAAAAAGAATGTCAGGAAGGTGGAACCTGTCTTACTTGGTCTGCGATTCAAGATATTCCACAGCCTGGCCAACTGTCTGGATTTTTTCGGCTTGTTCATCCGGAATAGAGACGTCGAATTCTTTCTCGAATTCCATGATCAGTTCCACGGTGTCGAGCGAGTCGGCGCCCAGGTCCTGGATGAAGTTGGCTTCCGGAGTGACTTCTGTGTCGTCAACACCCAGTTTGTCAACAATGATTTTCTTAACGCGTTCGGCTACTGTTGCCATCTTTTTTTTTTACTTTAAGTGGGAAAAAAGCGATTTTTCGAGGGGCAAAGGAACAACTCTCCGGACGTTTAAAAAAATTTTTGTCGCGGAAATTTTCCCATACCTTAACCTCGTCACTTCTTCTCTTATTTGTAAAAAATACACTTAGTCGTCTGAGCAAAGCTGCGTTTGGCAAGATTGGATTGCCGCATCTGCGACAAATCCAGCCATTTATTATTAAATCATGGCTTTTTGAATTGGCAATTTGAACAAGAGGGTTCTACTTTTGTCTTGTTAACTTGTTGTACAATTTACACTTAAACCCATCTGTGCGCCATGACACAAGCCGAAGCCGCCGAGTTGCTCGTTAAAAACAAACCTGCCATGCGCAAAAACGGCACACAAAACACCAAAATCGTCGCAACCGTAGGGCCCGCCTGCAATACTTATGACAAATTGCTCGACCTCGTTCGCGCCGGAGTGGACATATTCCGCCTGAATTTCAGCCACGGCAGCCATGCCGACCACCTCACGGTGATTCAGCATATCCAGGCCATCAACGAGACTTACAAACTCCATATCGGCATCCTCGCCGACCTCCAGGGACCAAAACTCCGCGTCGGCAAAATCAAAGACAATGCCCTGCCCCTTGTCCCCGGCGATATTATTACCATCGTGAACGAAGAAGTGCTCGGCACGATGGATAAAATTTATATGTCCTACCCCGAGTTTGCGTCCGATTGTGAAGTAGGTGAACGCATTATGATGGACGACGGCAAACTGGTGTTCGAGGTGCTCGAAACCAACAAACGTGATACCGTGCGCCTGGTTTGCCTCCACGGTGGCGTACTAAGCAGCAACAAAGGCGTCAACCTGCCCGATACCAACGTCAAACAACCGTCCATGACGGAAAAAGACCGCGAAGACCTCGATTTTATCCTCACCCAGCCGGTCAACTGGATCGCGCTTTCCTTCGTGCGCCGCCCCGAAGACATGGACGACCTCCGCAAAGCCCTCGAAGAAACCGGCCACCCGGCCAAAATGATGGCCAAAATCGAAAAGCCGGAGGCCGTGAAAAACATCCGCGAAATCATACGGGCCTGCAACGGCATCATGGTGGCTCGCGGCGACCTTGGAGTGGAAATGCCCATCGAGCAATTGCCGATGACGCAAAAAGAGATCGTTCACCTCTGTATGCAATACGCTCGCCCGGTGATCGTGGCAACACAGATGATGGACAGTATGATCACCAACCCTTCGCCCACCCGCGCCGAAGTGACCGACGTAGCCAATGCCGTGCTCGACGGCGCCGATGCGGTGATGCTCAGCGGTGAAACCTCCGTGGGCGCACACCCCGTGCTGGTGATCCAATACATGACGCGCATCATCGAGCAGGCCGAAAAACAATACTGGCCCCAGATCGAAAGCCGCCGGCCGTATCCCTCCGAGAAATTCAAAATGTTCCACTCCGACGTTATTTGTTTTAATGCCTGCCGAGTGGCCGAAGAAATCGGCGCCAAAGGCATCGTCGGACATACGATTTCAGGCTACACCGCTTTTAAAGTCAGCAGCTTCCGGCCCAAATCCAAAATCTTCATTTTCAGCAACAACCCCAGCATGCTCAATTCGCTCAACCTGCTCTGGGGCGTGCAATGCTTTTTCTACAACCGTTTCTCCTCTACCGACGATACGATCGAAGATTGCGTGCAAATCCTCAAAAACAATGAACTCATCCGCTCCGGTGACTTCATTATCAATACCGGCTCCATGCCAATGCACAAGCGCCTGAGCACGAATATGTTGAAAATCACGGAGATAGAATAAAAAGGTTGATAAGGTTGATAAGGTTTATGAGGGTTTATAAAAAGGCTGGGAGCATCCTCTCAGCCTTTTTATAAACCCTCATAAACCTTATCAACCTTATCAACCTTTTTTATCAACCCTTTTTCTTCTTGTCTTTTTCCGCCAGATCCATTTCCACTTCCACTTCCCAGTTGGCGCGCAGGGCTTCGAGTTTTCGCGTGAAAACGGGTTCGGGCTGCCGGCGTTCGGAGAAGCTGCCGGCGTCCCAGCGGCCGTTGCCGTTGCGGTCTTCCACGAGCCGGACGGTGTACGTTACGGCCTGAAGGTTGGGAAATGCGATGCGTAAATCGGCGCTTTCGGGCGTGAAACGCCGTTCCTGGTCTACGTTGTTGCCGTCCAGAATTTGTACAAAATAAGGCGTATCGCGCTGCAAATTTTTGAAATTCAGCGCCAGCGAGCCGAGTTGTTTGTCCGAAACGACGAGGAAAGTGCGCGGCAGCGTGTCGGCATTGGCCACACCATAAAAGTCGGTGACGGCGCCGGGCAGCAGTATGAGTTGATAGGTTTTACCCGACTGCCAGGGCGTGGACAACACCAGCTGGCGCACCGACGAACTGTCTGGAGCGATGGAAAAATTGCGCACCCGGACACTGTCCAGCATCAGCACCCACAAAGCGGTATCGAACGCGGCGGGCGGCGTACTGAACGGCATCGTCACGGAACGGAACGGATTGACACTGACCACCTTGGCTGGCGCCGTCGCGGCTGTCTCGGGCTGGCTGGGCTTTCTGCGCCCGCCGGGTATGGCATTCACATCGCCCCAGCTGACCCGGTGACTTTTCAAAAAATCTTCGCGGGAAAGACTTTTGACGGCCACGGTGTCGGGGCCAACGAGCAGGTTCCAGGGGCCGCCGGCGACCGGCCGGTCGTACCAGACGTAAAAGCTGTCGACCCGGCGTTCGGTCAGCAGCCGGATGCCGGCGGTGTCGGCCAGAGGCGTAGGCAGGCTGTCGGGCGGCGTGGCGTAGACGAGTTTGATGCGCCCGTAGCGGGTGGCCGCGCGTTCGATCAGGCGCTGGCGGGGCGGCTGTTTTGAAATTTTTAACTGGAGAAAAAGTTTGGTCGAATCGTTCAGCGTGAGCAGCGTGTCGGGAAAACCGATGCGTTCGGTCGCCGGATTCCAGCGAAGGTTGTTGTCGAGGTCTTCCACGGCGACGCAGCGAAAGGTGCCCGCTTTGACATTCTGGATCAAAAACTGCCCGGATTTGTCGCTCCGCGCAAAATAGTAGGGGCGTTCTTTTTGAAGGGCGCTGTCGGCGAAATTATCGTACAGCATCACCGCCGCATTGTCGATCAAATCGCCCGAATACGCATCGCTGACGCGTCCCGCCAACGACAGACTGTCGATAAAATCGCCCGTGGAAAAAACGAAGCGCAGGTCTTTGGCCGCATTGCCTTCGTGCAGATCCTGGATGGCGTTGCCAAAATTGATCGTATAGGTCGTGTTGGGGCGCAGCGCCTCGGCTTTGTCCAACTCCACGGTGACGGTATGGCCTTTCAGGGTGATATCGGGCCGTTTGGCCAGCGGCGGCGACACCACCACCTGCGTATTGACGTCTTTGAGCACCACCCATTCGTCGAAACTCAGTTCGATCCTGCGCGGATTGAATCGGGTGGACAGGTTGGGCGTGCTGTGCAGACTGTCGACCCGCGGCGGCTGGGTGTCCTTTGGGCCGCCGTCGGGGGCAACGGGGCGGGCGCAGGCGGCGAGCAGCAGAGCGACCCAGACAGGAAGTAAAAAGCGAATATTCATGCGTCGGAGCCCAAAGGTAGGGCGCGGTCAGCAAAACGCCGCAGTGCGCACATTGGCTGCGCTTATTCGGCCGAGTGTCGCAAAGGATTACTTTTGCATCAAAATATGACCATGATGCGCCCTTGTCTTTTCCTGATCGCCCTGTTTATCTGTGCGCAGGCGACCGCCCAAAACAAACCTGAATGCCGCGAATTGTTTGCGCGCCGCATCGCAGTGGCCGACCTGATGGCCAGGGATTCGGCCGCCGTCACCGGCCTGTTCGGCTTCCTGAAATGCGGGCTCGATACCATCGACCTGGCCCTGATGCTGCGCGGGCCGGTCGCCGAGAATATTTTTATCGACCTGGCGCGCGCCAAACGCGACACGGTGAGCTACGGAGAGCTGTTCGACAATTTCAAAAAAGCCATGCACTTCGACGAATACCGGCAGTTGAAAGCCGCCTGGGAAGCCAATGAACAGCTGAAAATCAGGAAGGTCGGCGCAGGCAAATGGCGGGATGACAGCCTCTTGCTGATCCGGATCGGCATGACGCCGGAACTGCTACTGCCTTTTCGGGACTACCTGCGCCAGCATGACGAACTGCGCGGCGAATCCTATGAAACGGCATTTGGAAAATACCTTGGCGACCATCCGCCCCGCCCGATGGCGCCACTGGCCGTCGATACGAACATCGTCACGGCCCTCGACCGCGCCCGGGCGGAGAAAAAGCCCCTGTTGTTCTTTTTCAGCGGTTATGGCTGCGCCAATTGTGAAAAAATGTTCGATACCATGAGCGCCGAGCCGGCCATCGGCGAAAGTTTGCGGCATCATTTCGTCGTCGTCCGGCTCCGGGTCGACGATCGCCATCCGTTGCCCGAAGCCGAGCGCGTGCGTTCGGAAGTCCTTCAACGCCCCATGGGCAATGTCGGCGAACGGAACATAGCCTTTGAGATCGAGAACTTTCAGACAACCTCCCAGCCGTTCTGGGTGGTGGCCGGCCACGACAAGAAAGCACTGGCTACCTTGGGTTACACCAGAAACAAGCGCGAATTCGAGGTGTTTTTGGCTACCGGGCTGGAAAATTTCAGGCATTAAACGGCCATT
Source organism: Saprospiraceae bacterium (assembly GCA_044224705.1). Lineage (GTDB taxonomy): Bacteria > Bacteroidota > Bacteroidia > Chitinophagales > Saprospiraceae > M3007. Next base: position 10,677 of record JBGAJY010000113.1, on the reverse strand, counting down.
CCCCGCGATACCGGGCGATAAATTCCCGGTAGCGTTCGTCCAAATTCAGGATATCGGCATTGCCAAGCACCACGAGTTGCTGCCGGGCGCGGGTGAGGGCGACATTGAGTTTCCGGTCCACGCCTTCAGCGGAGAGACTGACGAGGCTGCCCAATTGGGCCGGCGAATTGACGCAACACGAAATCAGGATCACATCGCGTGCGCCGCCCTGGTAGCGTTCCACAGTGTCTACGGTCACGCTGTCGGGATCGAGGCCTGCGGCAGACAAACTTTCGCGGATCTGAGCGATCTGGGCGCGCCAGGGCGTGATGATGCCCAGGCTTTTGTCGGGGCGCCAGGGCAGTCCTTGCCGGGCGTATTCCTGTTGAAACAATGCGGTGAGCCGCGCAGCCAGTTCAGCTTCGGCGCGGTTGGTTTTTTGACCCGGGAAAGTGTCTTCGGCGGGTGTGGCGAGGAAAAGCACGGGTTTGTTGACCTCTGCCAGCAGACCTGCTGAGGCCTGATCGGTGTCGTTCAGCGTTTTCAAAAGACCGTCGTAAAAGTGTTCGTTGGGAAATGCCATGATCTCTGCATCCATACGCCCCTGCCGGCTCAGGCGGTCGTAGGATTCGTGGCGGCCTTCGGCGACGCAGCGGCGGAACAGCCGTTCGAAATAGGAATCGCGCAGGTCGTTCAGCCCGAGGGCAAGCAGATCGGGATCGGTCACGCGGCTGTTGTCGGGGTGCTGGGCCGTCACGGCAGGGAGCTGCCGGTGGTCGCCGATGAGCGTAAAATGTTCGAAGCGCGTGAGTAATCCAACAATCTGTGGTTCAGTAAGTTGAGAAGCCTCGTCGACCACCAGGCGCTGAAATTTTTTCAGGCGCAGCAATTGCTCGTTCTGCGTGAACGAAGCCACCGTGCTGACGAAAATCCGGTGCCGGTCCAGGATGCCCCGTAGTTCGCTGCGTTTTTTGACCCCGCTGATCTTGGCCGACAGGAGCTGTTCTTTGTAGTCGGAATTCGTCGCAAACCGCGACCCGATGCGCAGATATTTTTCCCGCACGTCGCCACCGAGACTGTCCAAAGCCTCGCAAATTTCATCGACTGCACGGTTGGTATAGGCCAGCAGGAGCAGGTTGTCGTCTGTTTCGTGTAACACCCAACCAGCTAGTGCGCGCAGCATAACGCTGGTTTTGCCCGTGCCGGGAGGCCCCCAGAGCAGGAAAAAGTCGCGCGAGGAGATGATTTTTTGGAGGATGGCGGATTGTTCGGGGGTGAGGGTGGGCTGCTGAACCTCATCCGCGTTCACCTCGTTCCCTCCGGATTTTACCCCACCCCCGACCCCTCCCCCGAAGGGGAGGGGGGTAGATACTGCTGAGAGCATGCTCCCCTCCCCTTCGGGGGAAGGGTCGGGGATGGGGTGAAACCCACTGGGGGATGCTTGTAGTTCCTTTTTCCTCGTATCCAATGCCAGCCTCAATTTCCCTTTCACTAACTCAGGCTCATTCGACACTTCTTCATTTGAAAAACGCAGTACTTCAAATCCATAATATTGCAGGTATTCCGTCCGAATCTGGTCATAGTCCGGCTGAAAATCATGGATTGTGCCATCCACTTCCACGACTAGCCGGTATTCCAGACTTGCAAAATCGGCAATGTAGTCGCCAATGGCATGCTGCCTGCGGAATTTTGTATCCTGGAACTGGCGATTGCGTAGCAAAGTCCATAAGGCTTTTTCTGCCGGGGTGGGTTGCTTGCGCATGGCGCGGATGAAAGGTTTAAGGTAGTGCCAGCGGCTGCGGTCGGTGGTCTCTTCTGGTTCACCGAAAGAGCCTGTTTTGGGAGGCCTTTCGGAGTATTCGATATTCATCGTTGATGGTGATCCTGCCTCAACGTTTACCCCACTCCCAACTCCTCCCCCAAGGGGGAGGGGGATAGATACATCTGAGGGCAAACTCCCCTCCCCTTCGGGGGAGGGGTTGGGGTAAACGTTAGAGGGGTCGGGATACATATCATCAGCCGTAGATCGCCGCAAAAGAGGGCTCCCTCCTCCCTTCCTCTCCCCCGCCCACTCAAACAACCCCCGATACATCGACACAAACCCGGAATCCATCAAATCCGGCTCCAGATTCCACAGATTTTCGCTCTCGAAAGGCCGCAGATTGAACTGCTGATAACGGGGCGCCACGGTGACCGTTTCACGCGTGATTTCAGTGATAGTGCATTTGATGACCTGATGATCGATCACCGTAGTGTCTTCGTTTTCAGCGGGATAGAGTACGGCAATGTCGCCCGTGCGGAAATTGGCCAGCGGATTGGTACGGGCGGTTTTTCGGAAAATGATCTGCGGATCGGGCTGATCGGCACGGTTGTCGGCAATTTCCAGGTGGCTCAGTATCGCGAAAGCCTGTTGTTTTTCGGCAAAACTGTTGCGCCAGATAGACGCCTGACCGCCCGGGGTTTCCGGGTCGGCGTCGCCCACTTTGGCCATCCATTGTTCGCGGGCGATGAAGCCGGAAAAGGCGTTGAAATATTTTTTCTCTACCGGGCCGAGGCCGTTGTACACCGTTTCAAAACGCGCAAAATCGCGCTCCAGAAAGCCCTTCCCGGCTACTTTGGCGGCGCGCAGGCGCTCGAACAGGGGCACTTCCGCGTCGCCCGGACGAATATCGGCGAGCAGGCGTTCGATCCCTACGAGCTGGTTGCGGAGCTGGATGGCTTCCATTTGCTCGGGGGCCACCGTAGGCGCAAATCGCAGCGGTTGCTGGTCGGCGCCGGAGTACAGGATGTATTTGGCCGGATCGGTTTGGCGGCCGAACACCGAACGGACCAGCAGATCGTACAGCAACGTTTGGGTGAAATGGCTGCGCGAAATACCATAGCTGTTTGGTTTAAAAGGCTTTCCGCTCTTTAATTCCACGATAGCGGACTTTTCCTCCGTGTGGTAAAACAGGTCGAGCCGGCCCTGCAGGCCAAATTCTTCGCTGAAAAAAGTCGGCTCCAGCACGCAGTTCGAGGGCTCGATACCCTCCCTGGCAAAGCCTTCGAGAGCCATTTGTTTTAAATTGACAAAATGCCGCTGCGCCTGGCTGGTCAGGTCTTTTACCTCCGCATCGCTCATGGCGGCAAAAACGAAGGGGTAAAGCTGGAAAGTTTCGCGGATCAGGTCTTCCCAACGGCTTTCGGGCGCCTGCAGCAACCGGTCGAGAAAAAAATTGGCGATGTTGCCCAGCAGGATCGGGGCGGTCGTTTCGTGCGGCAGGAATTTTTTGACCAGATAGGACAATGGCTCCGGGCCGGTGTCCTTGAAACATTCCGACACGGCCGATACGTCGACGAGAAAGTCGGGCTCCACCACAAAAGCCCGCGGCCGGTAGTCGCCCGCAGCGTCGATGTCGACTTCCAGGAGGTTCAGCGCAACCGGAAAGCGGAACACCTTGCGAAGCAGCTGAATGGTCGGATTGAAATTCGCGTTGCGCTCGGGCAGGTTGTAGCGCACCCGCAGCTGGCGAGCCGGGTCTTCTTCGTCTGTCGCGATAAGACATTGATGGTCAGGGTCATCACGCAGGGCTACTACGCGGGCTTTGGCCTTGTACTCCCACACCTCGGGAGGGCTGAACTGCCATTCGCCCGGCGCAGGAAAGTGCTCCAATACCTCGGCCGGAATAGCCGTCTGGTAAAAAATGAGCACGGTTTCGGCCATCGCTTTGACGCCCAGCCGGACGTCGCGGTCATCCGTCGCATAGCCCTGGCGCGCCCGCTGGGCCAGCCGGCGGAAGCTGTGCACGACCTGCAAGGTCTCCGTGGGCATCCCGTATTTATGCCCCGCGTAGCTGACCCGGGCAAACAAACTGCTGAACGCCAACTGCTCTTTTCGCGTCGCCTCGACGAACAGTTTTTCCAGTAAAGCCGCCAGGCCGAGGACACGCTCTGCCGGCCCCCAGCCGGTGTGACTGGCCAGGCGGGCAATTTCGCGATACAACAAGGGAGCGGCTTCGGCAGACATGAGGCGGTAAAGTTCCGCTGAATTTCCAATAAAATGTTTGAAAAAACCGGATCACTTACCGTCTTTAAAAATATTGACCTTGTACAGCCGCCGGTTCGGATCGGTCGCGCTGGGCTGCCCGATGCAGTACAGGTACCCGCTGCGCATCCGGTAGCGGGCGCTCAGGTAAGGCGTTTCGGAAGGCGTGTATTTTTTCAAAATCAGACCGTTTGCCGGGTCGATTTCTTTCAATACTACCACGCCACCCGAACCTGCGAAGCGCGCGTACACCCGCTTCGTGGCTTCGTCGAAGATCATTTCTTTCTTCCAGCCGGCTTCGCGGTGATAGGCCAGCGGCGCGTCCGTTTCGCCGAATGGCGCCAGTTGGAAGTGCCGGAGCCGGCCGTTGACGTGGTCGAAAAGCACCAGCATGCTATCGATGCGGAACAGCGGTGCGTACACCGAATCTTCGGCCAGCTGCTGAAAAAAGCCGATGGAGCTGATCAGGGCATTGGTTTCCGCCATTTTGCTCAGCTGGTCCGGGTCCAGGATTTTTGACAAATCGGTAAACCTGGTTTGACCGTTCAAAATGTCGTCTTTATCCACGTCGGGAATCGTTTTCATGTAGGCGAACAGGATTTCGCGGTAGCGCTGCATCAGGTCCGACTCGGCAATTTCGTCGCGGATAAACGCCAGTGGATGAACCTGTTGTGCGTTGTCATAGAAATAGTACTGAACCGATTGGCGGAAAGGTCCCATTTTTTCAAAAACATAATTTCCGTCCATCTCCAGCACGCAAGGAGCGATCAGATCGTGGAATTGCCGCGCCGTGTAGCGCGGAAAAGTATCCAGGGCGTTGCCGGCGATCGTCACTTCCCAGCCCCATTCGGGCCCGAACACGTGCATGCCACCCGTACAACTCCGGTGCAGGGCCGTCGCCGGTCCGGGCAGCTCGAGTTCGGCTATTTTCCGGCCGTCGTCGCCGACCAGCCGCAGCAAGGTTCTCCGGCGTTCCTGCACCAGTAGCAACAGGTCCTGGCCTGCAAAAAGATAGTCGAGCAAATTGCTCCGAAAATCCTCTTCGTACAACACCTCGACGGCTTTCCCGGTGACGCCCACTTCGGGCAAGTCCATCGCCGAGGCCGTCATTTCGAGGTCGATAAATGCCCGCCGCCGGTCAAAATGCAGGGTATCCAGCGGGATACGCCGCGCGAAATACCCGATCTGGCGGATCACCAGTTCGCCCGGCCGGTCCGGAACCTCGAATGCAAAGCGTCCTTTCGCATCGCTCACGGCCCGCACTGCGCCATCGGCCGCTATCGTGGCGCCGATCACGGGTTCGCCGTTGTCGTCGTGCACGCGGCCTTCGAGGCGCCAGGCGGGGTCGCCGGGCTGGGCGGAAAGCTCCGGGGCGACGCAGCAAAAAAACAGCAGGGCAAAAAAAAGACGCATTGCGAAAGATTGAGGCCTCAAAACTAGCACCCCGGTCCGGGAAACAGGCGCGGAATGCTTGAATCGCCCTTCCATTTGTCCGAACAGTATGCCTGATCGAGCGGATCGTTTTACCTTTGCGCCGCGCCCATCCGCCCTGCAATCGGACACCGGGGCGCATTGATTATGACAAAATTTCTCCACAATCGCGTCAACCGGCGCGAGCTGAAGGCGCGCCTGCGCCAGAGCGCCGAAGCGCGCGTCACCCTTTCCTTTTATAAATACGTGCGGCTGAAAAATCCCGGATTTTTCCGCAACCACCTCTACGGCCTGTTCGACGAGCTGGGCGTGCTGGGGCGCATTTATGTGGCGGCTGAGGGCGTCAATGCCCAGATTTCCGTGCCGCAGGACCGTTTCGAAGCGTTCAAAACCGCTCTCGATACCATCGATTTTTTTCAAAAAATGCGGCTCAACGTGGGTGTGGAAGCGGAAGAAAAATCCTTCTTCGCCCTCATCATCAAGGTGCGTGAAAAGATCGTGGCCGACGGTATCGACGATCCGGATTTCGATTCTTCCAAAACCGGCCGGCACCTCAATGCGGCAGAATGGAACCGCCTGATGGATGACCCGAACACCCTGGTTGTCGACATGCGCAACCACTACGAAAGCGAAGTCGGACATTTCGACAAAGCCATCACGCCGCCGGTCGCCACCTTCCGCGAAGAACTGCCCTATGTGGCCGATCTGCTGGCCGAACAGACCGGCCGCAATATCCTGATGTACTGCACAGGCGGTATTCGCTGCGAAAAAGCCAGCGCATTTATGCGTTACCGGGGATTTGAGAATGTTTTTCAGCTCGAAGGCGGTATCATCGAATACGCCCGGCAGGTGCGCGCCCAGGGCCTGGACAATCGTTTCATCGGTAAAAATTTCGTTTTCGACGAACGCCTCGGCGAGCGCATCAGCCCGGACGTGATCGCGCATTGTCACCAGTGCGGCGCGGTTTGCGACGACCATACCAACTGCGCCAACGACCACTGCCACCTGCTGTTTATCCAGTGCCCCAATTGTCGCGTAGTGTATGAAAACTGCTGTTCGGCCGAGTGCCGCGATTTCATGCAACTGCCCGAAGAAGAGCGCCGCGAGCGCGCCAAAACCATGACTTTCAACGGCAGCGCATTTGGCAAAGGCGTGTACAAAGCCTTCCGCCCCACGGCGGAGAAATCCGTTCTCGGCGCATAACTCAGGGAAATTTTGTTTTTTCGCCGGCGAAAAACCCCACCCCCGGCCCCTCCCCAAAGGGGAGGGGTGACCTGACACCTGCTTCCGGCGAGTACCGGAGTTTCAGCCACAGGTTGAAATGCAATATGTCAAGTCACCCCTCCCCTTTGGGGAGGGGCCGGGGGTGGGGTGTAACCAAAAGCATCATGGCCAAACCACAACCACGCCGACCCGCGCCGAGCAAGTCCACCCGTCCCGTTGCCAAGCAGGCAACTGCCGTTCAGCCGTCCAGTTTTGTTGCGCCGCCCTTTTTTACCCGGATCGGGCTGCAAACGGGGCTCATATTCGCCTTTGCTTTCCTGTTGTATGCCAACACGTTGGGACACGATTTCGTGCTGGACGACGCCATCGTGATCACCGGCAACGTGCATACGCAAAAGGGCATCGACGGCATCAAGGGCATTCTGACGACCGACGCTTTTACCTCGTTTTTTGACGCGGAGGGAAAAAAATCGCTCGTGGTCGGGGGGCGATACCGGCCATTTACCCTGGTCATTTTTGCCGTGGTGTACGAGTTTGCCGGCGCCAGGCCGTTTCCGTTTCACTTGCTCACCGTATTGCTGTTTGCGGCCACCTGCGCGGTTTTTTACCGAACGCTCCGGCGTATGTTGCGGGTCAATTTTGGCGATGACTATGCGGCCGTGCTGGCCTGGATGGCTGCCGTCCTTTTTGCCGCGCACCCCATCCACACGGAGGTGGCGGCGAATATCAAGGGTTGCGACGAAATCGTGACTTTGCTGATGAGTCTCAGCGCGTTGTGGTGTGTTTTCAAGGCTTTTGACACAGGGAAAAGCATGTGGTCGTTGCTGGCTGGGATCGCTTTCTTTTTTGCCGCCCTGTCCAAGGAAAATGCCGTGACGTTTCTGGTGGTTATCCCCCTGGCCCTGTGGTTTTTCCGGCGGATCGATGGCGGCAGTATCGTGAAACTCAGCGTTCCGCTGCTGGCCGCATTCGTCGTGTTTTTTATCATTCGCGGGCAGGTGCTCGACTGGCAGTTCGGCAAGCCTTCGCCCGAACTGATGAACAACCCCTACCTCAAAATAGTCAACAACACGTGGGTGCCTTACTCCCCTGCCGAAAAACTCGCGACCATTTTTTACACCCTTGGAAAATACGTGTGGCTCATGATCGTGCCGCACCCGCTCACGCACGACTATTACCCGATGCAGGTGCCGATGCAGACCTTCGGAAGCCCGGGGGCTTTTCTGAGTTTGGTGTTGTACGTCGGATTGGCTTATTGGGCGGTATCGGGCATGGGCAGGAAAGACCCTGTTCGTTTTGGCGTGCTGGTGTATTTGCTGACGCTGAGCATCGTCGCCAACATCGTTTTTCCGGTAGGGACCAACATGGGCGAGCGGTTCGTCTTCATGCCTTCTGCCGGCTTTTGCCTCGCAATTGCAGCCCTGCTGATACGGCTTTCGAAACCGGGCAACCCGGCCAATTTGTCCGTACCATTAGCGGTGTTGGGTATTGTCGGTGTGTTGTATTCGGGAAAAACCATCCTGCGCAACACGGTTTGGGCGACCAACGAAAAACTGTTCTTTACCGACGTCGCCACTTCCGACAACAGCGCCAAAATCCACAATGCCTGCGGCGGGGTGCTGTTTGACAAGGCAAAAAATGAAAAGGACCTTGCTGCGCGGGAAAAAATCTACCGTGAGGCGCTCATGCATGCCGACAAGGCGGTCCAGATTTATCCCAACTACCGCGACGCCTACATCACGCGAGGCGGTTGCCGGTTTTATTTGCAGGACTACGATGGCGCCATCGCCGACTACCGCCGCGCCCTTCAACTGGCCGAAAACGACCCGAAGATCAAGAGTTACCTCGCTATTGCGCTGCGCGACGGCGGCAAATTTTACGGCGAGAAAAAACAGGATTTTGCCAATGCAGCCAAATTGCTGAACGAATCCTGGCAACTCAACAACAAGGACTTCGAAACCGCAAGGCTCATGGGCGTGCTCAACGGCGTGCAACAAAAGCCGCAGGAGGCGCTCGACTGGTTCAAAAAAGCAGCCGAACTGGCGCCGGACAACGCTTCGATCCTCTACGACCTGGGTACTGCCTACCACATCGTCGGCGATGCGGCTAATGGAGAATTGTACCGCCAGAAAGCGATCCAACTGGATCCCAAACTGGGTGAGCGGAAGAAGTAGCGCGTACCGCTGTGGTTCAAGGCGCCATCAAAGCATCCACGATAGCCGTGCGGAAATCGTAAAACGTCTGCCGCAGACCGCTTTTCGAATCGGTGCCGTAATTCACGAAATAGATCATCGTGTAGTCCTGATTGGGAAACCAGTCCATGTCGGCGGTGTAGCCGAGGTCGCGGCCGCGGTGTCCCCAGGCGTACTCGTTCGGTTTATTGCGGCCGAAAAAGTCCTGAATGATGCCCAGGCCGTTGATGCGGCTGCTGCCTTCCACCGAGTCGGTCAGGGTTTGCATTTGGGCGAGGCTTTCGGGGCTGAGCACGGTTTTGTCGCGGACAAGGGCTTCGATAAAAGTTTGCAGGTCATACACGTTGGAATATAGTCCGCCGTAGCCGTTGCCGCTGCCGGTGTTGTAGTTGGTGACGTTCAGGATGGTGCCGTTGTTGTACAAGTCGAAATACCCCTGGGCCGTGTTGTCGGGCAATGGGTCGTGCCAGTAGTAAAAGGTGTTGTCGAGGTGCAGCGGTTCGATGACCTGTTCGCGCAGGAGTTTGGCGTGGTCTTGCCCCGTGGCGGCTTCTATGATCATGGCGATCAGCAAAAAGTTGGTGTTGGAATAATCCACGTCGGTGCCGGGGGCGAACATGGGGTCGTCGTCATACACGAATTTGATCAGCTCATCGGGTTCCCATTTGCGGTCGGGCTCGTTCAGAATAGCCAGGTAAAATGACTGATCCTCAATGAGTTCTGCAATGCCCGAGGTGTGGTTGAGCAGCATGCGCACGGTGCTTTCCCGCGCGTTTTTCACGTGATCGATCACATCGGCCGACACCCATTTGGACACGGGGTCGTCGAGACCGAGTTTGCCTTGTTCGACCAGTTTGAGGGTCAGGGTGGCGATCAGCGTTTTGGTGATGCTGCAGGCTTTCGATACCGTGCAGGGTTTCATGTCGATGTTTTCGGAAATGTCGGCCTTGCCTGCGCAGCCGACCCATACGCCGTACTGGTCGCGGATGAGCGCGGAAATGCCCGGCAGTCCGCGGCCGACGTATTCATCGAGCACGGCCTGGTAAACCGCGGCTTTGGGGTGGTTGGAGGTCGGCGTGTAACTGCAATCCGCGGCGTGCCCGATGTCCGCCTTCCGGCAATTAACAGGCAGCAGCAGGGAAAACAGGAGGAGGAGAATGGACGTATTTTTCATGGCTGCGGAATTTAACTCAGAAGGGCAGGATGGGCAGGGCAACCCCGGCGTGCAGCGCCACATTGGGCACTACCGGGACGTATTGTCTGGCGAAAGGCATTTGCAGGTAAAACTGGTAGTCGAGGAAAAAACGCGGCGGATGTTGCCCTTTTGGCAGGGTATAACTCAATCCGAAAGTGGCGCCTGCCATGACCTGGGGCCGCCCGAAACGCATCGTCCTTTTGTACACGCCGTCTTTCAGTTTGAACACCTCCGTGGCGGGGATGGAATGCAGGTATCCGCCGCCCAGGCGCAGTTCGGCGCCGATGCCGCGCCAGATCATCCGGCGGTAGCCCGCTTCGGTGTAGAGCTGGATGGCCGACTGCGAATATTGGTGGTGAAAAAAGCCCAGACGGGCCGTCTGGAACCAGATGTTCTTTGGGTGCCGGTTGTAGCGGAACTCTGTGCCGGCAGAGAAGCCCGGGTGCACCGGCGTGGTGAACACGCCTAATATGCCATGGCCGGGCAGCTGAGTGCCGTTGTTGAAAACCGATATGATGAGTGGGTGTTTTGTGGGGCCCGGACCAGCCGTCTGAGCGGGGAGCATGGCCGCCGTTGCGAGCATAGCGACCGCCAGCGCCAGGCGCAGGGTAATGTTTATACCTTTCATGGTC
>JBGAJY010000112.1:0-18585 GCA_044224705.1 Saprospiraceae bacterium | reverse complement strand
AAATGCAGCAATTCCGCCACCCAGGGCCTGCGAATCACCGAGACCGACATCGCCAAAAACATCCCCACGCTCGGCATGGCCAGGAAAAAATGCTCGGCCCGCAAATCGCTGCGCAGCACCACCGTCAGGGCCACCACGAGCAACAACCAGTAGTGGATGCTGATGTATTTCTGCACCTGGATGAGTTTTTTGCGGAAATAAATACCGTACGACAGCAGCATCACCAGCAGCAGGAACATCAGCACCCCTATTTTCAGCCAGGTCTGCGTGCTCATTTGAAAGTCCAGATGAACGTGGTCGAACAACTGACCGAACTGCATGGACCAGAAATCGCCCGTCCGGTCGAACCAGAAACTGCCCGTCCAGGCCAGAAAAACGGGGGTAAAAAACCCGCTCAGGCACACCAGCTGCTCCCGGATATTGAAGGAGCGCAAACTGTTGACGCCGGCAAAAAGGATCATCAGTATCCAAATGGCAGGCGGATAAAACAAACTGGCCACCGCCAGCCAAAATCCTATGTCAAAAATGAGGGCCGTGGCGCCCGCCTTTTTGTACACCCGAAAGGTGCGGCGCAGCGCCAGCGGGATAAACGTCGCAGCGACAACCGGCGGCGAAAGGAACCAGTAATCCACCAGGCTCGAAGCCGCCAGGGCGTAAAACGCGCCGGGCAACCAGTCGCGGTCCTCGGTGATCCGGAATTCGTCGGCCAGGCTGTTGACCAAAATCGCCTGGACAAAAATGAAGGCCGCCGTGGCCAGCGCGGAATAAAATTCATTCTGCCGGGCCCAGCCGAACAAAGCGTCGTACAAAATCCCGGCGCCCGAACCGCCGTAATCGGCCGACGGATGCGCCCAGCCCAGCATCGCAGGCAAGTGCAGCAGCCCGACGTACAGCGCCAGCAGCAGAGAGGTTGTGGATTGATTGTTGCGGAAAAGGGCTAACACAGAAAGAGTGGCCGGATAAAAGGCCAAAGTTCCGCAAAAAGGACGGAAAGCCGGCAAGGCCTGCTCAAAAGTTGCTTTTTTTGAGCAGGCCCGCCCTTCAGTTTTTGACCAGCCGCAGCACGACCGTGGCGCCGTCCTGCCGCCTGATATTCACCCAGTACATCCCTTCGGGATAAAACCCGAAGTCCAGGGGTATCGACCAGTCGGGCTGTTTTTCAGAAAAAACCTGACGCGTCAATACTTGCCCCAGCCCGGAAATCACTTCGACAACCAGGGCCTGCGGTGCTGACTGTCTGATTTCCAGGCGCGTATTCCCGCTTGTCGGGTTCGGCGCCAGCCACAGCCGCCAATCGGCTTCCGGCAGACCGCTCCCATTCACTCCTACGGGAATATCGTCCAACGACAATATACAATCGAAAGCATCCGTGATGGTAGCGCTGTAATAACCGGCAGCAAGCCCTGTCGCGACGGAGTCGGTCTGGCTGCCGGCTGCCGTATTCCACTGCACCTCATACGGCGCGGTGCCGCCGCTGATGTGCAGCGTAGCCGCCCAGCCGCCCGGACCGGGTGCGCTGGTCGAACTCGCCGTCAAGGGCAAAGGTTGAGACACGCCGATGCTGAAGTCGTGCGAACAGGCATTGTTATCGGTCACCGTGAGGGAATAGGATCCGGCCGGCAAACCTGAAATTTGGGGTCCGGACATGCCATTGCTCCAGAAATACTGATAAGACGGCATGCCCCCGGAGGCCGCCACGGCGATACTGCCTGTGCTTTCACCATAGCATTGGACGTTGTTGATGGTGATCATGGACAGCCCGATCGGATCGCTGAGTGCCACGATGTTGTACGAAGGCGAAGCTAGGGTGCACCCGTGCAAATCAGTGATCGTCAATTGATAAGAGCCTTCGTAAAGGTTATTGAGGTCAGGTGTCACCTTTCCATTGCTCCACAAATACTGGTTGGGCGGCGTACCGCCAAGCACCTGAATATCGATCGAACCCGTGCCTGTTCCACAAACGTCGTTTTGCAAGGCATCCAATTGTATGCTCAAGGCAAGGTCGGGCTCCTGGATGGTCGTCAGCACAGATACGGCAGTGCAGCCGCGGTAATCCGTGACGGTAAGGGTATAATTACCGGCAGGCATGGCGTTCAGATTGGCCGTCGTGGCGCCATTATTCCACAAAAACTCGTACGGCGGAAGTCCGCCTGAAAGCGCAGCCGGAATGATCCCTGAAGAATCGCCTTTGCACAAAACATTCGTGACATTGCCGATAAACAAGGACAACGGCGGCGCTTCCTCGATCAGGAAAACTTCAGAAACACCAGTGCACCCCGTCGCATCAGTTACCGTAACCGCGTAATAACCACCGGCGAGATTGATGGCCGAATCCACTGGAGTCGGGTGGTTAGGGTGCAGGCCCACTGGCGGCGACCACGCAAACTGGAAGGGTCCGACGCCTCCTGCCACTTGCACGGTAATACGGCCGTCGTGGGCGCCGGAGCATGAAATCGGCTGTACTTTGATTGGTTGGACGGAAAAACTTTCTCCCAAATCCTGCACGACGAGTTCGTTCAAAATTTGCGCGCAGCCAGTCGCATCCACCACGGTGACCGAATAAACATTGGCCGGCAGGTCGAAGATGTCCTGGGTGCTCAGGTTATTGTTCCAATAATAACTGTACGGCGGAATACCGCCGCTCACCGTCAGATCAATACTCCCTGTCAGGCTGCCGAAGCAGGGGATGTTGTTAATTGCAGGATCGACCACAAGAGCAGGCGGTTCGTTGATCGTTACGGGCCCGAGCACGTTTGTACAACCGTGTGCATCGGTGACCGTGAGTACATATGCGCCTGCCGGGATGGCCGGCAAACTTTCCGTTTCGTCGCCGCTGTTCCATAAAAAAGCATAAGGAGGCGTACCGCCTAAGGTGCGTACGGAAATGCTGCCATTGGGCTCGCCGTTACAAAGCACATCCGTTTTGTCGGTCAAAAGCGTGGTAACGGCCGAGGCAGGCTGGGTAATCACGAAAGTATCCTTGATGGCGCAGCCGCGGCTGTCGCTCACCCGAACGATATAAGCGCCGGCCGGTGCATTACTGAGGACCAGGTCGTCGGGTTGAAAATTCCAGGTCACGTCCAGGGCGCCGAGCGCGCCGCTCACCGACACGGCAATCATACCGCTTTGATCGCCGGTGCAGGCTACGGGAACCAGACTGTCGAGGGTCAGCGTGAGCAATTGAGGGGCTACGAGCAGGATGTTGTTTTGGACAAATGTGCAGCCCGCAGCATCGGTAATGGTTACGGCATAGGCCCCTACCCCCCGGTTATCCAGCAAAGCGGTGGTATCAGCAGGCTGTCCGGTGTTCCAGGCAAAGTGATAAGGCGCTTGTCCCCCGGCCACCGCCACTTCGATTCGTCCGTCCGTCGCACCCACGCAGAGCGGATTTTTTTTCAAAATATTGGATAATCCCAACGCCGGCGGCTGCGTCACAGTCTTGTTCCAAACAGTGGCGCAACCGTGTTTGTCGGTCACCGTAACCGAATAGCTCCCCGCCGTTAACGGCCCGATGGCAGGCGTCATGGCATTGGTGTTCCATTGAAAATGATAAGGCGGAACCCCGCCGGCGGCTGTCACCTCCAGATAGCCGCTGGCTTCGCCATAACAACGCACATTCGCTACGGAATCAGGTTGCAAGGTGAGCAATGGCGGCTGCGTCACGAGGTAAGGCGGCGACTGAAAAGCGCAGCCGTTGGCATCGAAAATATTGGCGTGATACACCCCGGCAGGGATATCGGCCAGGTCCTCGGAAGTGGAATCGTTCGTCCACAAAAATTCATACGGCGGGGTAGCGCCAAACACCGCCAGGTCCAGCGCGCCGTCCGAACCGCCGAAGCAGGAGATGTTGACCTGTGCGTTTAACTGAATATCGATGGGTGGCGGCGCTGTGATTTCAAGGCCCACGAGTTCCTGCGAACAGGCGCCGTCAAAAATCAGCACGGTGTATTCGCCCGGTCCCAGGCCCGTGGCTGTCGAAGTCTGCTGGTTGTTGCTCCAGAGAAAGGTCGGATTGGTACCGCTTACATTCAGCACGATGGCGCCGTTATTGATCCCCGGGCAACTGGGTTGGATGATCGTATCTACCTCTACCTGCAAGCCGGGTGCATTGATCACAATTTGGGGCAGTACCATCGAGCAGCCGCCGTTGGAGGCATCGGTTACCGTGACCCGGTATCCGCCTTGCAGCAGGTTGGGAATAGTGACCGCGCCGGTGACGCCCGAAAGCGTGCCCGTCGTCGGGCCCGACCAGGAAAATTGGTAAGGCGCCAGTCCGTCCAAGGGCTGCAAAGTGATGCTGCCGTCGCTCCCGCCGCAGGAAGTGACGTTTTGAACGGCGCCCAGGGCCGTTTGGGTGATGTTTGGAAGCGTATGGACCTTTATCGCGTCGGTGCCGCTGCAGCCGTTGGCGTCGGTGATCGTGACGGTGTAGGTTTTGGTCAGGTTGCCAACGTTTCCCGATTGCACCGGAATACTGGCGAAATTCAAACCCGTACTCCAGGCATACGAAAGGGGCGGCGTACCGGTACCCATAGCCGAAGCAGACAGGGTGATGGTCCGGTTTTTACAGGAGGCGATCGAGTCGCCCTGCGCGATTTGCGGCAAAGGCCGCGGCCGAACCGTGATCGTCACGGAATCGATATCCGAACAGCCAAAATTCGTTTCGCTAAAAATAAAATAAGTCTTTGTCGCAGAAGGGCTTACCGTCGTATTGGCCAGATAATTATTGATCCCTGGCGGCAATCCGCTGTGCCAAGTCAGGCCACCTCCTGCATTGGCAGAATCGACCACCGACAGACTGGACAGGTTGAAATTTTGCCCGAAACAAATGGCCGGGGCGGCGTCCAGACCAAGATGTGGCGTCGGGTGAGCCGTAGCGACGACAGCCGTGCGCGTACTGGCGCAGCCCGCGCCCGGCCCCGTCAGCGAGTCAAGCAGCCAGACGGTGCGGGTGATTTGCAAATTATGGATCGTCAATGTCCCGCCGGTCCCCAACAGGGTTCCGCCTGCGGGACTGTCGAACCAGTAAAACTGCCCCGTGGCAGTACCCTGGGCACTCAGCGTAACCGAACCGCCGCTGCAGGTGGATTGCCCGGCGGCGGCGGGCGTGGCGACAAAACCGTCGTCGGCCATGCCGTTGCAATTTTCGTCGATCTGGTTGCAGAGGATTTCAGCGGCGCCCGGATAGATTCCTGCGTTCGAGTCGTTGCAATCGCTATCGATAGACACATAGCCGGGCGGCGGATTGGGCGTGCAGCCCACCAGAGTCTGGGAGGCCGTCCCGAACCCGTCGCCATCCGCGTCGCGGTAAAAAACGTAATCGGGCGTACCGGCGAGGGTGGAGCCGTAAAAAGTCAGGTTGTCCAGCGCGATATCGCCGTAGGCTCCGAAAACGCCCGTCGCGACAAATTGCAGGAGCACGATCTGGCCGTCGTAAGCGCTCAGGTTGACGTAACGGCGGCGCCACTGTTTGCCCTGATTGCCCGCCCAGGTCTGGAGGGTCGTCCAGTTTTGGCCACCGTTGATGGACACCTGGAGGGTCAGCGTGCTCATCTGGCCCGTCTTCGTATTTTGATATTGATCAAATGAAAAATGGCAAGGCTGGTTCGCCGGCGCGTTCACCTGGATGCAGCGGGTGCGTAAAAACGCTTTTTTGCCGTTGGCGCCGCTGAACGTGCAACTGTTTCGGAAATAAAAATAATTGCCCGAACCCTCGGGCCCTGAAGGCGGCCCCGCGATGGGATAGGTCAATCCCTGGCCCGTGCGCACTTTCCATTCGTAATCGTCGCCGCCCACGTTTTGCCAAACGCCGGGCAAGGGGCAGGGATCCGTGCAGGCACTCATGCAGGTTGCCAGCGTGTCAGGATTTTCCAGTAAAGTGGCCGGGCAGTTGGTAAAAAAACCGGCAGCATACGAATTTGCGCTCCAGAGCCCCGGAGCGCACAATCGCCGCACGTACACCTGATATTGTTGCAAGGTGCTGAGTCCAGAAAGCGTAACGGGCAGGCTCAGGGGTTGTGCAAATTGAAGCACCGTGCCGCCGTTTCCAGGAGATTCGTTTTCACCGGGCAGGAATCCGGCCGGCCCGTATTCCACGAGGATACTGTCTCCCACCGGGTCGTCGGGCCAGCTGATCTGGGCCGAATTTTCGGTCACGTTGAGTACCGAAACACTGTCGATCGGGGCGCAGTCGGCACGGGCAAAAACGATCTGGAAGAGCCGGAGTTTGCCTTTGTCGTTGGCCTTGCCATCGCAGATTTCGAGCGTCCAGATGTCGTTGGGATTCTGTCCGTTGTGGAAACCGGCCAGATTTTCCACCGGCAGGTAATAGCCGGTAAAGTTGTCTTTTTCAGCAGCTGCGCTCAGTGGCGAAGCCACCGTGCTGTCGTTGGTCAGTTCGACATACTGGGCGCAGGGGTTTCCGCTGGGGTCGCCGATGTTTTTGTCGCCGGCGTTGAGCCCGGTGATCAATTGCAGTCGGGTGCCGTCGGGCGCACTGAGCCAGATGCTCAGGTCGGAGCGCCAGGTATGCTCGATCATGAGGCGCACCCCGCGCACCAGCACGTCGGTACCCAGTGCCGAGCCGGGCGCATTGCCCACGTGGACGCGAAAAAACTGACCGCCGCTGATGCAGGTCGTATCGCGCAGATCGAAAGCCAGCGGGCAAGGCGCGGCGTTGTTCAGTTCGGTGGAAAAAGTGCGCGGCACCGACCATTCGCTGTATTCGGTTCCGCCGCACACGGTACGCACCTGGAAACGATAGTTGCGTCCTGGAAGCAAGTTGTTTACTGTATAGGGTGGGTCGCCGGGCACAAAATCGGTAGGCACCCCGGTAAAAGGCTGGCCGACTTCTCTGAGTTCCACTTCGTATTCGTCGCCCACGTCGGCCCAGGTGAGCCGGGCGGAAACGTCGGTGATCTGGTCCACCTGCAGCAATTCGGGACGGTCGCAGGTGAGGGATTTATCGCCCGGCCCTGCAAGGCCGGGACTTGCAGGAGCCAAATTCGGGACAAGGGCCAGTAAAAAAATCCAATAGGACAAAACGGTGTATCGGTTTATCATGATGTTCATGCGGATTATAGTTTTCTCAGCGACCGGGGAGTCGTCATATTATGTTTTGTAGCCCGAAAGTACGGGGTTTAGCGAGGTGAATGATGGGGAAATAGGTTTTTGTCGGGAAAAGGGCAGGAAAAGAAAAACGCAGCGCAGTCACGGAAAAACAAAAATGTCGCATTTGCCCCCGTAAAATGTCGTCAATATACCACATTTTGTTTTAAAAATATCCTCACCTTTGCAACAAATTTTTTGACAATATGCAGGCAGGTCAAACAGTTTTCTTTCAATAAATCCAAATTAGGATGGCAAGCAATCAAAAAATTACGCCCTTCCTCTGGTTCGACAACCAAGCCGAAGCAGCAGCGAACTTTTACGTTTCCCTTTTCAAAAATTCGAAAACAGGCGCCGTCATGCGCAATGACGGATCGGTCCTGTTGGTCGATTTCACGCTCGACGGGCAGCGCTTCAGCGCCCTGAACGGCGGCCCGATGTTCAAATTGAACCAGTCCATTTCCTTTTTCGTCGTCTGCGAAACCGAGGCGGAGACCGACGCGCTCTGGCACCAACTCCTCGACGGCGGCCAGGTAATGATTCCGCTCGATCGGCAGGTCTGGAGCGAAAAATACGGCTGGGTGCAGGATCGCTTCGGTCTTTCCTGGCAGGTTTCGATGGGCAAAATGGAAGAGACCGGGCAAAAAATCACGCCCACTTTCCTCTTCACGGGCCCGCAGAAAGGGCACGCCGAAGAGGCCGTACGGCTTTACACCGCCCTGTTTCACGATTCGGCCGTTCAAACCATCCTGCATTACGAGGCCGGCGAAGAAGGGCCGGCGGGCTCTGTGAAGTTTGCCCAGTTCAAGCTCTTCGGTCAGACCTTCATGGCCATGGATAATCCTACCAGCCAGGGTTTTACTTTCAATGAGGCGTTTTCGCTCATGGTGCACTGCGGCAACCAGGACGAAGTGGACTATTTCTGGGAAAAACTCACGGCCGACGGCGGCGAAGAAAGCATGTGCGGCTGGCTTAAAGACAAGTTTGGAGTGTCCTGGCAAATCACTCCGGATGTTTTGCTAAAACTCAATTCCGATCCCGATCCGGTGAAAGCGCGGCGCTCCATGGCAGCCATGATGACCATGCGGAAAATCGACATCGCAAAACTGATCGCGGCTGCCGAAGGCACTGGCGCCACCATCACTGTGGAAAATACGGTAAACGCCCCTGTGGACAAAGTCTGGCGGTTCTGGTCGGAGCCCGAACACATCCAACGCTGGAACAATGCCTCCGACGACTGGCACACGCCCAAAGCCGTGAACGACTTGCGAAAAGGCGGAAAATTCGCCATCACAATGGCTGCAAAAGACGGAAGCGCCGGTTTCGAATTTGAGGGAACCTATGACGATGTCGTTGAAAACCACCATATTGCCTATACCATGGCGGGGGGCAGGAAGGTGAGTATCACCTTCTCGGAAAATGGCGGCAGCACCAGGGTCACCGAGACGTTCGATCCTGAAAATGAAAATTCCCATGAACTGCAACGGGCGGGCTGGCAGTCCATTTTGGACAATTTCAAAAAATACACGGAGGAAAATGCCTGATCCGACCTGAGTAGCAGTTTAATCAACACGAGGACACGGAGTGATTTTAACGTTTCTCCGTGCCTCCGTGTTGATAAAACCATCTCCCAACCGCAAGTCTACTTCTTCAAGGCCAACAACACCCCATCGCTGTCCAGCATATCCAGATAGAATTTTTTAAACTCCTGGAAATCATCATGCTGGATAAACCGCTGCTTGAACGTCACCTCCCGGCGAATCCGCAAACCGCCGGGGATTTTTTCAAAGCGCAGGTCATAGTCGCCGAAACGGGTGGAAAAATGCCGGTCCCTGGGCATTTCAGCGAGCTGGTATCCGGCGGGCAGGGTGAAATCCACCGTTTCGCGCACGGGTGAGAGTTCGAACAGTGCATCCGCGTCGAGGTTGTTGTAGCGGCGCGCGGCAAAGAGCGATTTCTGCGTGGGCGTGCTCAGCGGCAGAGGCAAGGGCATAATCCAAAGGTTCGAGACTTTGTCCAGCTGGTTGTAGGCTTTCAGCCGGAACGTCGTTTCGAGCGGCGCGTTCAGGCTGTCGAGGTTGACAAATTCAAAGGATTCGATATCGAGGTGGGTCAGCACGCCGCCGCCGAAATATTCGGACAGGGCTTTGCGGCGGTCGTCGCCTGTAGCGCGCAGGTATTCTTCCCTCCAGTTGCCGGCCGCGGTGCCGTGGCGCAGGGTGCGGGCATCGAGCGACAGGTTGCCGTCGGCATCCATGGTGGCTTTGGCGCTCACTTCGACGCGGGTGACGGTGGGGTCGATGGCGTGGTTGGGCAGGCGGCGCAGGGCCGTTTCGCCGTCGCGGATCACCAGCGCCCAGGCGTCGGCGTCGCTGCCGGGCAATACGCCGGTGGGGAAATAATCGGTGGTCAGGTCGGCAAAATGCAACTGCCCGTCCTTGGTTTCATAGGCCACGATGGCGTGGTTGAACACGTACAAAGTCGGGCGCGGCTCCTGGCTGCTGAACGTGTGGGTGCTTACCAGAGTATACCAGGCCGGGATGCCATTTTCGCGCAGCAGCGTGATCATGAGCGTAGCCACGTCCTTACAGTCGCCCACCTTTGCGGAAAGCGTGGCGCCGGGTTTTTTGGGCACGTAGTTCGTGTTTAAAAACGGCACATAGGAGTAATTGATGTCGCGGGTGATGAAGGTGTGCAGCGTTTCCACGATCTGTTCATCGGTCATTCCGGGCTTGATCAGCGAGCGGCCCAGGTCCATTACTTCGTAATTGGGTTCCGCGCGGCAATAGGTTTTGCGCTGGTACCATTTTACCACGCGGCTCCAGTCGGGCACGCTGCCGAGCATCATCCAGGCTGCGCCGTCGGCGTTGTCGGGGGCGGCTTCTTCGTTTTCGATCTTGGCGAGGTCTTTCCAGTTCCAGCGCAGCATTTTGAAATCGCCCGTGTCGCGGACGGAGTAATTGCAGTCGATGCGGTTGCAGATGTTGTACAGCGGCTGGTCTTTGGGTACGAGCAGTTCGAGGGTGGCTTTGGCCACGGGCGATGGCCACGATACCATGGCAAAGTCCAGAAACTCGCCCGGAATTTCGTCGGGCATATCGTGTTCGCTGGTGCCTTCGACCAGGATCACATCGCCGGGCTGCAGGTTTTTGAACACGGCCACGCCCCAGCCGAGGTCGGGCGAGGTAACCGAGCCGTCTTTTTTCAGCACTTTGGCGCTGGTCACATTGCCCATCAGGCGAAGGTCGGCTTCGGTCCAGCGTTTGGCGCCGGCGTCGTTACGGATGTGGATGACGGCTTTGCGGACAGTTTCCAGTTTTTTGGTATCGGGGCGGTAGGTGGCTTGTTGGGAAAAAAGCGCGATCACGGCTTCTTCGTCGGGGTACTGGTTTTCCCAGGAGCGGTCTTTGGCAATCTCGGCGAGGTTGATGGGCGGGAAATAGCCGGTGAACTTCTTGGTATTGTCCAGTTTTTCAATTTTCCCTTCGAGGTCGTAGCCGCTGGATCCCAGTTTTTCGGCCCGGCGATACCAGAGCAGGGCTTCCGGCTCGTTCTTTTTTTCGATAAAAATATCGCCGATCATCTCGCAGATTTCCGCGTCGTAGGGCTCTTTTTCGAGCTGTTTGCGGAACGAAGCCAGGGCCTCGTCGGTGCGTTCTTTTTCAAATAAATACACTGCGCGCTGGTAATCCAGCGCCGTAAACCAGGGCATAATGGCGATGGCTTCATCGTACAGCCGAAGTACGTCGGCTACCTTTTCCTTGCGTTTGGCATAGGCGATCATTTCGAACTGGTCGCTCATGGAAAAGGTTTTTTTCAGGCGTTTTTCGGCCTGCCGATGGTCTTTTTCACGCTCTTTATCGGTTTTGGGCTTGTAGGATTCCGGTTTGTAGGATTCGTCTTCGAGGTAGTCTTCAAGGCGGTATTTCCAAAGCGGCGTGTTGTGTTTGTCCAAAAAACTGCGCACGTAGGCTTTGATCTGGTCTTTCCTGCCCTTGTCTTTCAGAAATTCGAGGTAATGGTTGAGGATCGGCCAATTGGTCGGCGAAAGTTCGAGGATGTGCTCCAAGGCTGCCAGGTATTCGGCTTCTTCCTGTTCCTTGTTGATTTTCAGCAGGCGGACGTAGTGTTCGGCAAAAGTGGGCGCGGTCACGGTATCCATTTCGCTGAGCAGGGCTTCGGCGCGTTCGCCTTTATCGTTGGCGTCGAAAAACTTGGCCAGCAGGAATTTGGCGGCGGCCGATCCGGGGTGTTGGGCGAGGTAATGGGCAAAGTACTCCTCCCCTTCTTCCGTGGCCTTGCATTTGGCGAATGCCTTGGCCAGCAGGTATTGCCGCCAGAAATCGGAGGGCTGCGCCGTCGCGTTTTTTTGGAAAAAATCGAGGTATTCGCCCTGGCGGAACTCGGCGTTCCATGGCTTTGCCGCGGGCGAATAAGTGCCTTCGTAGGCCGAAGTAATGTCGGTGAATAATTTTCCGCTGGCGGGGTCGGTGAAGCGCAGCACGAAGCCCGTACCCTGCAGGCGTCCGGCCCGGTTGGAACTGTAATTATTGTCTTCGTCGTAGCTGTCTTCGTCATCACCATCATTATACATATCGTTGAAATTCAGCCGAATGCGGGAGTCGGAGTCGTCTTCCGGAAATTCCGATATTTTCACCAGCAAGCGGTGCGTGCCTGCAGGCAGGTCGAAGCTGAGCATCTCGAGGCCCCAAAGGTTGGGCGCCGAAAGGCGCGGCCGTTCCAGCACCAGCTGGTCGTCCAGCCAGATTTTAATCGGCTCGCCCCGGGTGATGCGAAGGGCCACCCGCCGTGCCGAGGGCACTGTGATAAAGGTGTTGGCATAATAGGACGCCAGGCCGGGCGAATTGGGCAATTGGGCGAAGGAAACGAGTCCTCCCGGGCGGCGCACCTCGCGGCGCAGCCAGCTGAATTCGATGCCCGCCTCGTTCACAAACTGATCGGACAGGGCAAAAGGCCGGGTTTCGACCGCGCTGGTTTCCACAAAACCGCTGCCGCCGACATTGGTGAAAGGACCCGCCACCGCCCAGTTCCAGTCGGGGACGAGATAATTGTTGCCGGCCAGACTTTCCGCAAATTTCCGGTAACGGAACAGCGTATCGGCCTGCTGTGCGAGAAAGGGCAGCCGCAGGTTTTCAGGAAGATTTTGTTTTAGAATGACCGAAGGGTTGTCGGTGTACATGTGCCCGAAAAGCCACACATAATGCGGTTGCCAGGCATCGGTGATGAGCCGGTTGGCGTAGCGTTCGTAGTTCTCCTGATCCTGCACGGTTTCGGCGAGGAAAAGCAGCCCGACGAGGGCGCGTTCGCTTTGCGGATTTTGCTTGAGTTCGGCCTCGAAAAGGCTTTTTGCCCCCACGAAATCATCGTCTAGAATATGGTCCCAGCCGGAGCGTTGCGCCTGAAGGGTGAAGGAAAAAACAAGGAGAAAGAGCGGTAAAAGGGGACGGAATTGGAACATTTTGACAGGTTCGATTTGTATGGATGGAAACCGGAAATGGACGTGCCGGCGGAGGACAGATGCAAATACCGGTAAGATTGACGGTTCGGCGCGAAAAAAACGAAGGGAAATGTTAAAAATTGCTGCGGCGGAGGGTTCGGATATTGTCGAAAAATCCGTTCGATTAAAGGATTGTAACCCGCAGTGCGACTATTTTTCGAAAAAAAATTTTAACCGCCTTTGCTCATGAAAAGAACGACTACCCTGCTCCTGGCGGGCCTCCTGCTCGCCGTCAATGCCTGCCGAAAACAAGAATCCAACCCGCTCGCCACACCGCCCGCCAGCGGCGACCCCGCCGAACTCGACCGGCTGATCGAAACAAAAATGCTGACCGAAGGCCAGTTCCTATGGGCCTGGGCCAGCGACGCGCAAATCTGGACGGCGCTGGCCAGTTCGGACCATGTGCTTTCGGTCGGCTACAAACCTGCCGCTGAAAATAATGTGGAGGACCGCCTGAACCGGATCGATATCCATTCGCCCGAATGGCGCGCCGCCCGCGCCGCCGTGGTGCAGATCATCCTCGATCAGGAGCACACGATGAATCCCGGTCTGACCGAAGCCGATCTCCTCGTTTTTGCAGAAAATCCGGTGCTGCCGGTGTTCGACGTGTACGTCTACAACCCGGAAACGATCCGTGCGCTGCGCGAATCGCCCATGGTCCGTTACGCCGAACCAATTGGTTATGAGCCCTATATGACCACTCAGGCGACTCAGCGCTCGGGCTCGGGCTGCGGCAGCAACGATGCGGACCCCAATGTCAATACCAGCGATTACACCACCGTTTCGCCCAATTGCAAAGCCTCCTGGAACCATTCCTACCACAAAATCGCACAGGCCTGGAACAACAGCGACGGCTATGGCGCCACCATCGCGTACGTGGACACCGGCTGCTCGGAGGACCAGGAAAACCTCGACTACGACTTCAACCAGGGCGACTCCCACGGCAGGTTCATCGACAAGGTTGTCACCCTGCCCGCCGCCCCGGGCGCCCCGCCCGAAACCCCTAACGACGGCTGCGGCCACGGTACCTCCATGATCGGCGCGGGCGCCGCACCCAAAGGAGTCGACGGCGCCTCCGTCGGCATCGCCTACAATTGCAACGTCGTTTCCTATCGCGCCGCCGAAGACGTGTACCTCGACCTCAGCCGCGAGGTGACGGGCGTTTCCAACGCCTTCACACAGGCCGGCGGCGCTGCCGAAGTCCGCATCATCAGCATGAGCATGGGGCGCATCACCTCCTCTTCCCAGATCAGCGATGCCGTCAAATACGCTTACCAGCAGGGAAAATTGATCTTTTGCGCGGCCGGCACCTCTTTCTGGTGGACAGCCTGGTTCGCCGGCGTCATTTTCCCGGCCAGCATGCCCGAAGCCGTGGCGGTCACCGGCATCAAGGACAACCTGACCACCAAATGCTCCAATTGCCACGTCGGCAGTAAAGTGGACTTTGTAGTCGTGATGCAAAAAACGAGCACCAGCCGCAACCCGCTGACGCTCGCCATGAGCGGCGACGACCCTTCTACCGTAGGCGGCTCCTCGGTTGCCACGTCCAGCACCGCCGCCATGGCCGCGCTCGTCTGGTCGGTCCATCCCGGCTGGACGCGCCAGCAGGTGTTTGACAAATTGAAAACCAGCAGCAACTACTACCCCACCCGGAACAGCAACTTCGGCTGGGGCAGGATTAATGCGCAGCTGGCAACACAATGAGGGAAAGGGGTTGATAAAGTTGATAGAAGGGGTTTATAAGGTTGATAAAAAGGCGAGAGGATGCTCTCTCCTTTTTATAAACCTTATAAACCCCTTCTATCAACTTAATCAACCCTTTCAATCAACGTGCTGAACAACCAATTTCCCCGCTGCGAGCGCTTCGCCGTTGGTGGAATCGAGGCGGAAAAAATAGAGACCGGGTTGCAGGTCTTTTACGTCCAGCTCGAACTGGTTGTGATCAAATTCGAGGGTCCGGACCAGGGCGCCGCGCAGGTCGTAGAGACGCAGCAAACCGGTATTGGGCCGGGCGGACTGGATCGAAAATGTCGCCGTGCGGGAAGCCGGGTTGGGGAAGACTTCCAGTGCCAGTCCGGGCCGGAGGCTGACGTTCGAGACGTTCAGGAATTGGCTGCCGAGGGTGTGCCGCGTCTGGTTGGTGATCACCGGCAAATTAAAGTCAAAGTAAATCGCTGCTTCATTCTTGATGACAGTACCGTCCTGCAAACCCGCTTTGGGCTGTATGGCGAACTGGAAGAATCCGTGCGAGCCGGGCTCGTTGGCATTGCTGTCGGGCAGCATGATATTTTCAAAAACAAACTGCAGAACGCCGGAGCCGAGCACGTGCATTTCGTACGGGTGGCTGCTGCTGCCGGGCCGCAGGGTGCTCACGTCGAGCGAGGCATCGAGCGTGTCCAGCACGATGACGTTGGTGGCGGCGTAGGTGCCCGTGTTTTGGAAACGCACCAGGTATTCGATCTCCTGCTCTTGCGGTATCATATGGTCGGCTCCGACGCCGAGGGGGAAGCCCTGCTTGTCGTTCGGGTCGTATGAGCCGACGTTGCGCAGGCAGTCTTCATCTTCGAACACACCGGCATCGTTGGTCGGGAACAACGGAATGATGCCCAGACTGACAGCGCCCTGGCCATTCACGCCACAACCTTCGACCATCGCGCTCACGAGCTGATTCAGCGGGTGGTTGGGCGCCTGATCCACTTCCAGTCGCCAGGTGGAGCCGTTGGCCGGCACCGTGATCGTTTCCGTTTCGTCGTGGTTCAATTGGATGCTGTTGCCGACCATCAGGATCATAATGTCTTCAATGACAATATATTCCGCCGGTTCGGTCATGTCGTCGCCGGTATTGGTGACGGTGAAAACCACCTCGTCGCCCTGGCATTCGCCCGTCACTTCGAGGTTGGCACCGCTCCATTCGGGGTCGACGGGGCCGCAAAGCGTATCGGGGTACACGTGTGCCACGGAACAGTGCGACTGGCCCAGTTCTGCTTCGCAGCTGACCACCACGTCGAACAGGATATGGCCGCATTCGCCCGCCGCCACGTCGCTAAGGTTGAACGTGTAGGTGTTGCCGCTCACGGAGGACCAAGGGGGCGAGCTGGACTGCACTTCGAGGTACGGATCGAAAGTGACTTCAACGGACGCATTGTGGGCCGTTACGGTGCCCTGGTTGCAATAATTCAGGTAGTAATTGTTGCTGAAGCAGCGCACCAGGACCGGCGCCGACAGATCGACCTCCATTCTGGGGCAATCGAACAAGGCCTGTGCGGAGAAGCTGAGGGTGTCTACATTGGGAGCGGGCACGGTAAAACCTGAAATGGTATCGGTGCAGACCGCCCACAAGCCATTGGGCGGCGTCAGGAACACATCATAGACGCCCGTTGGAGCAAATAGAAAATACTGGCCGTCATAGTAACTCGTCGCGTAGTACGTCCCGGAATTGCCCTGGGCGGTCACCAGCCAGTTTTCCAGCGGCGTTTCGCCGGTGTCCGCTTCACAATTGTCGTTTAGATCGGCCCGCACCCAGCCGGTGGCGACAAAATAGCCCCCGCTGCCGCTGCCGCCGCCGCCCGTCACAATAGCCGAGCCATTCACGTCGCCGATTTTAACCCCGATAAAATCCAGGTTTTCAATGTCGCCCGTCAGCACGCCGGTCACGGCGGATTCGGGAAAAGGCGGCACGAAGGGATTCGTCGGGTCGGGGAACAAATAATCGGCCCGCACGAAGCGCCAGGAGTGGTTGTTGGGTAATTCGGTATAGATTCCCAGGATCAGTTTGCGCAGTTCCAGGGAGTCGGTCACATCGACGGTACCTGACTGGTCGGCATCGGCGGCGATGATTTTGTAGGGGGAATTGAGCAATTCAACACCGAGATAGTGCTTTGCGATCAGTACCAGGTCGTAAGTAGTGACCCCGTTCAGCGGGTTGTCGTCTTTGAGCGGTGTGATGCGGTAGCTGCTTCCGATCGGCAGGCTGATGGAATACGAGCCGTCGGCCTGGACGATCAGCGAAGTGGGCCCGGAGGGCAAGGTGTCGCCGTTGGGCAGATCGACCAAAATGGTCACTTCTTCAATTCCGGCGCCCCAGGGAGTCCGGATATGCCCCGAGATCGTGGCATTCTGCGCCGCCAGCCCTTGGGCGGCTAAAAGCAAGAGGGCCCAGAGGCCGTTGCGCAAGTGTGTTGTCAATTTGTAATAACCCTTCATGTTCATAGGATTTAGTTGTGCATCAGACATTCGAAGTACGATACAAAAGTGGGGGCAATGGCGCAGGGCGTCAAAAACAAAATTGATGAAGTGTAACAAATTTTCAGTTCAAAAAATTGATCTAATGCATTGATTATCCGCATTTTTGAGGAAAATTTTTGTCTGCTGAAAAAGCGAATTTTCAGTCTCGTTTTTTATGGAAAAAAGCCGTCTGATCCGCTTGTTGCGCAGTTTCACGCCTGCAGAGCTCCGGAATTTCAAAAAATACCTGCGCACGCCGTTTTTCAACCAGCGCTCCGAAACACTCGCCCTGCTCGACGTTTTGGAAAAAAGCCTGCGCAGCGGCAAGGCTGTTCCGGAAAAAACCGACGCCTACCGCCGCATTTTCGGCCGGGACGAACACGACGACCACCGCGTGCGCCTCGCCATGAGCAGTTTGTACAAACTCGCCGGCCAATTCCTGGCCGTCCAGGATTTTCTGAACGACGCGCCCGGCTACCAGCGGCGTCTGGCCCGCGTGTTCCATCAGCGCCGTTTGTCCGACCACGCGCGGCTCGCCCTCGCCGAAGCCGGCGCCGCGCACGAGCGCCAGCCCCTGCGCAACGCCGATTTTTTAGAGGAACACTACCGCCTGTCGCTCGAAAAAAACCGCATGGCCGTGGATACCCAAGCCTCTGAACTGATTGATTTCCAGCAACTTTCCAAAGACCTCGACCAGGCTTTCCTGGCCCAAAAACTCTGGCATTCCTGCTTCATGCTTTCGCACCAGGCCGTTGTGAATACCAACTACGATTTCGGCCTGCTGGAAGCCGCGCTGGAGTACGCGGAACGCTCCGGCGCTCTCGCCACCCCCGCCGTCGCACTGTACTACCATTGCTACCGGGCCCTGACCAATCCTTCCGAACATGCACATTTTCAAGCGTTTAAATCTTTACTGCTCACTCACGACCAACTCTTTCCGCCCGACGAGCGCCGCGACCTGTTCATCCTGGCCATCAATTTTTGTATCCGCCAGTACAATGCCGGCAACTCCGATTACCTGCACGAGCAGTTCGATTTTTACCGCGAAGGCCTCGCCCAAAAATATTTTCTCACCGAGGGCGTGCTCTCCCGCTACACCTACCTGAACGCCGCCAGCAACGGCATGGCCCTGCAGGAACTGGACTGGACCGAACGCTTCATCCACGAATACCGCGACCTGCTGCCCGAAGCGCACCGCGAAAGCTTGTTCAGCTTTAACCTGGCCCGCCTCGAATACCAGCGCCGCGCGCTCGGCCGGGCCTTGCAATTGCTGCAAAAGACGGACTACAAAGACCTCCCGCTGAGTCTCGCCGCCAAAACCCTGCAACTGAAAATCTTCTACGAACTGGGGGAATTTGATCTGCTGGAATCGCATGTGCAGGCTTTCGGCGCTTTTATCCGCCGAAAAAAAGCGCTGGGGTACCACCGGACGAATTACCAGAATACCCTCTTTTACACCCAAAAACTGCTGGAAATCAATCGTTTTGACAAAACCGCCGTGGCAGCCCTGCGGGCGGAGCTGGAAAATACAGGAGCGGTGGCGGAGAAAGACTGGTTGCTGGCGCAACTGAGTTGAGGCAATGCCGCTGGCGCGAGGTCTCGCGCCAGCGGCAATTCAATACATCAGGTCCGCCTCCGCACCATCGTCAAAATCGTCGCAATGGCCACCGTCTCGCCCGTCTCGTCGTACACCTCCACCAGCCATTTGACGATACCACGCGGGATGGCGGCGATGC